>JBEIHO010000092.1:0-11267 GCA_040381215.1 Alphaproteobacteria bacterium
GAACCCGCGATGACAACGCGGGCCTTTTCCTTGAGCGCCGTTGCGATCTCCGCATTCATCGCCTTAACGGGGTCGGGGTTGGCAGAGAAGCGGATCGTACGTTCGTCTGCACCGGCAACCAGCTCGATTGTAGTCCGCTTCTTCGTGGCCGCATCCCATGCCGGTTGCTGAACGATGTTCTGCACGGCCGGTGAGCTCTTCCGCCGAACGCCCTGAACTGAATCCGCGGCAAGGCTCAGATAGCGCGTGAGCTCGGCAACGGCGCCAGGATCGAGTGCGATGACCGCGTCGGGGAAGTAGTCAAACAGCGTGTTGCTCCGCCCAAGCAGGACCGGCCAGGCCGCGCCGCCAAGATCGATGTGCGGCAGGTCGCGCTTTCCGCGCTGGCTGACAGAGTCGAACTCGCGGATGCGCTGGATCACTCCATCGGAGAGTTCAATCCGTACCGGCCGCTCGGCATTGGCGGGAAATATGTCGATGACGCGTCCGCGCATGGCGAACTCGGCTGGCTCGTCCACACGGTCATCTTCAAAATAGCCGATACCGCGGACCACCTTTCGGAAGGCGTCTGCTTCAATGCGGCCGCCGACCAGGAACCGCGTAAGCGGCCCGTCAAATGTTGCCGGCTTCGGCAGCATCTCGCTTGCGGCTTCGGCCGTGGTCACGCAGACAACGCGCCGCGCCTTCGCCCGCGCCAGAGCCCGCGCGCGTCTCAAGGCGGCGAGTCGCACGCCAGTGTTTGCAGGCGTCGGCGGCTGGGTGTCACCCGGCAGCGCATCGCTTGGATCGAAGAACACGATCTCGGACTTCGGCGCGAGCCCGTGCAATGCCGCATGAATGTCGCGCGCACGATAGTCGCTCGAAATGATCGCCAGCACATTCTTCTTGTTGAGCGCTTCTGCAATGCGCACGGCGGCGACGCCGATCGCGCATTCCGCACGCGCAACACCAGATCGTGCCTTTGAGGCAGGCCCATCGGCCATGGCGATTCCCTTTTGGAAGGATCGCCTCACTAACGCATCGTGAGTCCCGCGCAAGCCAAAGGTTCTTCACAGGCAGCTCAGTTTCAGAACTGCGTCTATCTCCCGCTTGGCAGATCCTTGTAGGCCACGCCTTTGTCTACCCGAACATCCTGCGGCAGGCCGAGCACCCGCTCAGCAATGATGTTGCGCAGGATCTCGTCAGTGCCGCCAGCGATGCGCAGGCCCGGAGCCCACATGTAGGCGTTGTGGAATGCGCCTTGCATCGGCGCGAGTGCAGGGTCGCTGATGATGCCGAAATGATCCTCAGCCTCGATCGCTGCGTTGCCGATATCCTGCATCCGGTTGGCGTTCAGGATCTTGCCGATCGAACTCTCCGGCCCCGGCGTCTGACCCTTCGAAAGCGCGGTCATCGTACGGTACTTGCCAAGCGTGTAGCCCTCGGCGCTGACATACCAGCTGGCCAGCTTCTCGCGGAACGCCTGATCCTGCAGGAGCGTGCCCTTGCCCGAGGGCGAGGGCGTGTTGCGCGCGAGCTCAAGAATTTCGGCGTACTCCGGGCCAGACGATCCGCCCACGGCCAAGCGTTCATTCATCAGCGTGACAAGCGCGACATTCCAGCCATTCCCGACCTCCCCAAGCCGCTCGGAGTCCGAGATGCGCACGTCGTTGAAATAGACCTCGTTGAAGTTCGATCCGCCTGACATCTGATGGATCGGCCGGACATCCACGCCGGGCGCCTTCATGTTCACGACGAACATGGTGAGGCCCTTGTGCTTCTCCTTCTCCGGGTTCGTGCGGGCGAGCAGGATTCCATAATCGGAGTAGTGCGCGCCTGAGGTCCAGACCTTCTGGCCGTTGATGACCCAGTCCTCGCCGTCCTTCACCGCGCGGGTTTTGAGTCCCGCGACGTCGGAACCGGCGCTGGGCTCGGAGAACAGCTGGCACCATATTTCCTCCCCGCGCAGCGCTGGGGCGACATAGCGGTTGACGCCCTCTGGCGAATGGAAGGCAATGACAGTTGGAATGCACATGCCGAGGCCGATGGCGAACGGCCCGGTGGGAGCCTGGAACTTCTGCTCTTCCTGTCCGAAAATCACGGAAAAGATCGGCGGCAATTCGCGGCCGCCGACGTCCTTGCGCCACGTCAGTCCGGCAAAGCCGGCTTCGGCCTTCTTTTTCTGATAGGCCTTCGCGGCCTTCATCGCCTCTGGACCTTCAACGCGAAGGCTGGCCTTCGCATTTGGCGCACCGAGCGTCTTCTCGAGCCAGCTGCGCGCTTCAGCACGGAAAGCGGCTTCTTCGGGAGTGTCGTTGAAATCCATGTGTCGTTTCCCTAGGCTGCGTTCTTGAGTTCAAGGCGACGGACGAGCTTCTCTTTCCAGACGCCCGGCCCTCCGGCCTGCACGGCCAGCAGCTTGGCGCGGCGGTAGAAGAGGTGGCAGTCGACTTCCCACGTGAATCCCATGCCGCCATGCGCCTGGATGTTTTCCTTGGCTGCGAAATAGTAGGCCTCGCTTGCAGCCACCCGAGCTGCGGCTGCTGCCAGTGGCAATTGCGACGACTCCGTCGATAGCGCCCACGCGCCATAGTATGCATTCGAACGCCCAAGTTCGATCGCAACATACATGTCGGCCAGTTTGTGCTTGATCGCCTGGAACGAGCCGATCTGGCGCGAGAACGCATAGCGCCCTTTTGCGTAGTCGACCGCCATGTCGAGACACGCCTGCGCCCCGCCAAGCTGTTCGAACGCGATCAGGACGGCCGCGCGATCAAACACCGCCTCCGTCAGCGACCAGCCTTCCCCAGCCTTGCCCAGCCGTTCCGCGTTCGCCTTGTCGAACGTGAGCCGCGCATGTCCCCGCGTTGGATCCAGCGTTGTCAGTGTCTCGCGCTTCACCCCCGCCTGATCCAGGGCCACAACAACCAGCGACAGCCCCTGGCCTTCGCGCGCCAGCACAACGGCATGCGTGGCGATGTCGCCGTCCGTGACTGGGATCTTCACCCCGGAAAGCCGCACTCCGTCAAAACTCGCCTCAATACTGGCGGGCGATGGCGCACCCGGCCCTTCCGAGACTCCGAATGCGCCGACCAGTTCGCCGCTGACAAGCTTCGGCAGCAGGGCCTGCTTCTGCGCCGCAGATCCGGATGCCAGCACCGCCTCCGCAAAGAAGTAGACGGTCGACGAGAACGGGATCGGTGCAACGGCGCGGCCAACCTCCTCCGCCAGAACACACAGCTCCAGCCCGCCCAGCCCAAGCCCGCCGAACTCCTCCGGTATCGCAACCCCGAGCCAGCCCTGCTCCGCGACACCCGTCCACAGCGCAGCATCATGCGACTTGCCCGCGTCGTTCAGGACCTCGCGCACAGCTTTCCGGCTGCACCTGTCATCGAGATACTTGCGCGCCTGATCCCGCAGCATCTTCTGGTCATCGGAAAAATCGAAATTCATGTGCGGCCTCTCGAAATAACTAGATGCGTGTTGCGCGACCGGCCCAGAAGGGCTCGCGAAGCTTGCGCTTGAAGATCTTGCCAGAGTCCTCACGCGGAAGCTCGGCGTGGAAGTCGACGGCCTTGGGCGTCTTGAAGCCTGCGATGTGCTGGCGCAGGAACGCCTTCACATCCGCATCCGACAGCGACGCTCCCGGCTGCAGCTGCACGCACGCGTGCACGGCCTCGCCGTATTCGTCGTCAGGCACGCCAAAGACGGCGCAGTCCGCCACGCCAGGCATACGGTGAAGCACGGACTCGATTTCTGCGGGATAGATGTTCACTCCGCCCGAGATGATCATGTCCTTGGCGCGATCGCAGAGATAGAGAAAGCCGTCTGCGTCGAGATAACCCACATCGCCGGGCGCGATGAGCCCGGCTTTCTCCGACGCGACGCGCTTGGCGTGATCCTTGTGATAGGTGAAATCGGCAATGCCGGGGAACTTCGCCACGACTTCGCCGATCTCACCGACAGGCAGCGACTTTCCCTCGCCATCGATGACCTTGACATCGGCACCCGGCATGGCCTTGCCGACTGTCCCGGGGTGAGCCAGCCACTCCTGCGAATTGCAGAACGTCACGCTGCCGACCTCGGTCGAGCCGTAGTATTCGTTTATCACCGGCCCCCACCATTCGATCATCGCGCGCTTGATCGGCGCCGGGCACGGCGCGGCTGCATGGACGACGAACTCAAGCGAGGACAGGTCGTACTTGCGTCTCACCTCTTCCGGCAGCTTCAGCAGCCGGTTGAACATGATCGGCACCATGTGGATGTGCGTGATCTTCTTTTCTTCGATCAATCTCAACAGGTCTTCGGGATCGAAGCGGGGCTGGAGCAGGATGGTCGCACCTATCCGCGCCGCAACTATACCATAGGCGTTCGGTGCGGAATGATACATCGGCCCCACCATCGCAGCGACGATCTGCGGCGGCGGACGTGTCGTGAAGCCGAAGACGTAGACGAGGTTGCGCATGCTGAACTCATGCTGTTCCTGCGTCGGTTGCGCGCGGCGCACGCCCTTTGGCTGGCCCGTCGTGCCGGAGGTATAGATGATCGTGCCGGGCGATGGCGCGGGTGGAGCGGCGTAAGGCTCGAAGGTGTCGACCCAGCTGATCCAGTCCACCATGCCTGTGGGAACAGCGCTCGCCTCCTTGCTCGCGCCGTAGGCCTCCGCAAGTTCAGGCGGCGTCGGCACGACCAGCACGGCGACGCCATCCGGGATCACGCGCTGGATCGGCCCCAGAAGGTCGGCGTGAACGACGATCACCTTCGCGCCCGAGTTCTCGAAAATGTAGCGCGCCTCTTCCGCCGTGCCGTGCCAGTTCACCGGCGTTGGATAGGCTCCCAGCAACCCCGCCGCGATGCTTGCCTCGAAGAAGGGGATGTCGTTACGCAGGAACAACGCGATGATGTCGCCGCGAACAACGCCAAGACTGGCGAGGCCGCTTGCCGCCCGGGCGGCGCGCTCATCCAGCGCCGCGGTGTCGATGCGGCGGTTGCCGCTGATGATATCGCCCAAGGCGGTTCTCCCTTGACCACGCCCCGGTGTTCCCGGTGCGGCTCAGAACGCTCTCAGTTTCGCGGCGCGTAGCGCACCCCGAGCTTCCGGATGGCGTGCACGAAGTTGTTCGGGGCAATGTCGATCTCGCCGGTCCATTCGATGTCCGGAAACCGACCGAGGATCTGGCGATAAGCCTCCTCGAGCTGGATCTGCGCAACGCGCTTGCCCAGACAGACATGCGGACCATAGCCGAACGCAATATGCTTGTTTGCATTCTCCCGAGCGACATCTAGCTGGTCCGGGTTGTCGAATATGGCCGGGTCGCGGTTGGCTGCGCCGTAGTACATGATCACCTTTTCGCCGGCCGCGATCTTCTGATCCGCGATTTCTGCGTCCTGGAGGGCGGTACGGCGCATGTAGATGACCGGGCTGACCAGTCGGATGAACTCGTCCGCCGCATTGGCGAGCAGGTCCAGCCTGGCAATCAGCTTCGCCTTCTGGTCAGGAAACTCCGTAAGCAACTTCATCGCGCCCGAGAGCGTGTTCCGGGTCGTGTCGTTCCCGGCGAAGATGATCAGCAGCCAGGAACCGTCTAGATACTCATCGCTCAGCAGCTGGCCGTCGACCTGCGCGCGCGCAATCGCGCTCATCAGGTCGTTCTGGGGATCCAGCCTGCGCTTGTGGAGCATGTGCTGGCCGTAGGCGAACATCTCTTCGACATTTGCATTGAAGTCAGCCACGAACTGCATGAGCTCAAGGCTAGGCGTCATTGGCGCTGCCGCCTGCTCAGCCGCCAGGTTCTGCGCCATTTCCAGATAGTGCATCCAGTGCAGGAATTTCGGACGGTCGGCTTCCGGCACGCCAAGAATCTCGCAGAGCGTATAGAGCGGCAGGCGCGAGGAAAACATCTCGACCATGTCGCCTCCGCCCTTCGGCGCCATCTCGTCCAGCATGCGGGTGACTTCCGAGACCACCTTGGCCTTGAGCTGGTTCAGATATCCCGGCGTGAAAAAGGGCATATGCTCGCGCCGCAGCTGCAGGTGCTGCGGCGCGTCGAGATTGATCATGGTGTCGAGCGAGGCGCGCTGCAGCAGAACGTGCCCCATGCCCGGCTTGGGCGTCATCATCAGGATGCCGCCACGCTGTGAAGAAAACGTTGCAGGATCGCCATTCACACGCATGACATCGGCATGACGGGTAACGACCCAGAAACCCGGCAAGTCGCCTGGCTCGGGGTGCCAGCACACGGGTGAGGCTTCGCGAAGCCGGGCGAAAGTGTCGAACGGCTGGCCGTGAGTAAAGATCTTTCCGTCGTGAAGCTGCAGGCCTTCGGTGCGCGGGTACGCCTCCGGAAAGACCGGCCCGGGCCGCCCCTCCACGGCTGTCTCGCTGATCAATTGCATTATGTCCGACCGCCTGAACTTTAGCGATGGCAAGGTTGCGCGGATGCAGGGCGCCGCGCAAGTCATGCCCGTAGGTAAAGGCAAGCCATTGTTGCGCGGCATAGCAGGCAATCTCTGCATGATGCCGGTTCTGTCAGGATCACTGTCACAGCTGGAATTCCATGCAGTCCGCACGATTACTCTCAAGCGACTGCCCCTGCCGAGACTGGGTCCGTCCGCACAAGCAAGATCTTCAGCGTCGTTCGGCTGATCAGATGGCGCGGCAAATCGAACGCGTTTTGGATAGCAGCATGCGTTGTCAGAAATCGCTGCGCTGAGGTCAGTGGCTACAACCCGAGCATCTCCCGCTTGCGCCTTCGGATTGGCAGCTGCGAGTTCTCAGCCCCTTTTTCGCGCGCAAACGACAAGACCGATGGACTTTTTATTGCCGATCGCCCGAAGCGCCGGGCTGCACGATGCAAGCACGAGCGCTCCGATGCTCTCCGACCCGACTGGCTGGCTGCGGAGCAGCAGCTTCAGCGCTGCTCGTGTGTCGCCTCGCTTCTGAACGAAGATGTCGAGACCCTCGCCCTCATCATCAACTGCACGCCACAGGAACACGCGTTCGCGTGCACTCCCGCAGACCATCTCGCCCAGGTGCCAGCGCGGCGATGGCGGCAGTTCACGATGGCGCAGACTGGCCGCGCTCTTTGGACCGAACTTCACGGTCCAGGCACGCATCGTCTCGTCGCTCACATCGACGCCGCGGTGCGCCATAATCTCTTCGGCATCGCGCAAGCTGAGTGTCAAGCAGAAGCGCAGCCACATTGCGTAATGGATGACCGACGCCGGGAACCCGCAACATTTGCAGGAAATTCGAGTTATCGGCATCTCCTGGAGGCCACGATTACCGCCTTACACGAGACCCGCATGCGTTGGCCTGACAGTACACAACTTGCACCCTCGGGCTTCACAAGGACGCGTGGGCGTTGGTTTCAAGGCGCTGATTGTGTCTATCCTCTGCGAGACAGCATTTGACGAGGCGCATATGACCAGCACGATCAAGGCATTTCGTGTCGCGATTGAAGAAGAAGCTTTGAAGGATTTGAAGCTTCGTATCGAGCGCACGCGCTGGCCAGACCGCGAGACTGTCGGGGACTGGTCGCAGGGAGCACCCTTGGCGAACGTGCAGGCTCTCTGCGCCCATTGGCATAGCGGGTATGACTGGCGGCGGTTCGAGGCAAGGCTGAATGCGCTAGGTCAGTACAAAACTGAAATCGATGGCCTGAACATCCACTACCTTCACGTGCGCTCCCCACATCCTAAGGCGCTGCCACTTCTGATTACACACGGCTGGCCCGGCTCCGTTGCAGAATTCATGAAGGTAATCGGGCCATTGACGGATCCGCCCGCGTACGGCGGGGCGGCAAGCGACGCATTTGACGTCATCGCCCCATCTCTGCCCGGGTTCGGGTTCTCGGATAAGCCGTTGGGAACAGGCTGGGGTGTGGCGCGCATTGCCCACGCCTGGATCGAACTGATGTCCCGGCTCGGTTATTCCCGATGGGTCGCCCAGGGTGGTGATTGGGGTTCGGCGGTGACGTCCGCCCTCGGCGCAGCTCACCCGAGCACCCTGGCAGCGATCCACGTCAACATGCCGCTGGTCTACCCGCGTGGGGAACAGCTGGAGGAGATGACACAAGCCGAACAGGCGGCGGTTGCGGCGCTCGCCGAGCATCGTGAAAGCGGCATGGGGTACTCGACGCTTCAATCCACGCGGCCGCAAACGCTGGCCTATGGACTTGCTGACTCTCCGGTCGGTCAAGCCGCCTGGATCTATGAGAAGATGTGGGCCTGGACCGATCATCGCGGCCAGCCCGAAGACGTGCTCAGCCTCGATGAGATGCTCGATAACATAATGCTCTACTGGCTTCCCGGTACAGCGGCGTCCTCAGCGCGGCTTTATTGGGAGAGTTTTGACAGCTTCAAGACAACAAAGCTCGATATCCCGACCGGGGTTACGATCTACCCCCGGGAGATTTTTCGCCCCTCGCGTCGTTGGGCCGAACGCGTCATGAGTAACATCATCCATTGGAGGGAAGCGGAGCGAGGCGGGCACTTCGCGGCCTGGGAGCAGCCCGAGGGGTTCGTCAGGGAGATCCGCGATTGCTTCCGCCATTTTCGCTAGCCGCTTACCGCGGCGCGGAGATATCGAAACAAGCCATCATTGCTATCAGATCTTCTCTGTTCCCGACGACGGTTGCCCCCTTGTCGGCCACGAGACTGGCGAGCGACATTTTCCCGGTGAGGAACGCTGCCCATAGCTCGGCGTCGACACGCAGCGATATCGACGACGACGAGCCATCCGTAGGAACCGCTACCTGATTGCGGACATGGAGGCCACGCTCTCGGTTGTTCCCGAAATCAAAGCAGACATGGACGTCAAGGCCGTCAGCGCGATGGGGATCAAGCAGGACGCGGAGTATCGCGACAGACCCGGCCGGATCTGCGAGGATGGAATCGCGCCGGAACCGGTGTTTGCGGTAGCGTTCGAGAGGCCCTACGCCTTCGAGATCGCGCGCCCTGGTGAGGGCCCAGCTGCGGATGTTAGCTGCAGGTGTTCGCTGGCCCAAGAGGCGCAAGGCGCCAGCAAGGAGATTCCGATCGGGCTGCGGGTCATCGCCTTCGCTAACCGGCGCAGCTACCAACCAAGAGGCGAGTTCGATTGCCCAGCGCAGATCGTCATTCTGCATAGCCGCCGCCGCTTGCGCGCGGACCACCGAACGCCCGCCAAACCCTTCGATGAGTCGCGACGCGCGCTCGGCCGGCTCAAGTGGAAAAAGTCTGGCTGGATCACCGTCGAACCAGCCTTTGATGCCGTTGTGGATTTGACGAACATGATGCTCCGCCACTCCATAGCGCTCAGCCGTGATGTAGTCGGCATCGCAGGTTTGAGGTAATCGTACGCGGGCGGCGAGCTCGTCCGTCGTCCAGCCCTTGTTCATGCCGCGGACAGTCTGATCCCAAAGAAACTGGATCGCGTCGCGATACGCGCGCACTCGCGTACCGATCGCGGCGGCGCCGGAAATTGGCGGCCCATGCGTACCAAGAACGTGTTGAGCTTCCAAGGCGAGAAGATCATCGAGACCTTCTAGCAAGACGCGGGGATCACGGTATTCTTCGCCGCGGATAGGAAAGATGTTGAAGAGCGCGGGCCAAACGAGGTTTTGAACTGCAGTTTTAAGGCTGGGAAACCAGATCGTCACGGAGTCGTCGGCATCGGATGGTGCGGGCATGACCTGGACATCAAGGCCTGCGATCCTCCATGCCGTTGGCCGATCCGTGGTGATCGTTGGAGGTACAAACCCTGGCGTGTGTGGCGCATGTTCTGCAAGGCGGAAAGTCAGTCCGAGCCCGACGTTGGGCATTGAGTCCAGTCCCGTCGCGGGGAGCGCGAGACCAAACTGTTCGACGAGGCCGCGTCCATACATCGGCGCAATATCGTCCGCAGTACGCCGAAGGTTCGCCACGACCCGATCATGAGCATAGATGGGAACGTCGGCACCAAATACTTCAAGAACCGCCTTTGTTCCACCGACATAGTGGAAATGTGTGTACATCACCGCTACGACCCGCTTGTCGCAGACCGTGGCAAGTTGTCTGAGAGCCGCTTGCATCTCCTCAACCGACTCGCCCGTATCAATCGCGATGACGCCTTCTGGCCCTTCGATGAAGGTTTGGTTCGACAAACCGTTGCCGACCAGACACCAGACCCCCGGAGATGGCGCGTAGAATTTTCGGGCAAGCCGCTCAGAGTGATCGACCAACAGCCTGTGGGCGCACGCGCCCGCAGGTGTCATGACGGATCCTTCGGGGGAACGATCAAAGCTTCGAACTCTGGGCACGGACATATCTGTATCTTCCGTTGCTGCGGGTCGACGAGGCTATGCGAGGTATCGACAAGGTAGCGTTAGCCTGACAGCTCCTCATCAGCAAACAGGTGCTCGTTGAGCAAGCCAATCAGTTGCGTGAAAGATATGGCCTCCCCAGCAGATTTGCGGATCGCCGATCCGGGACTACGCCATTCTCACATGTGGCCAGACGGTCTCATTCGTTGACAATTCTGCTGCATATGTGACGGTGCCCTACGAACCGAAGAGGCATACTGGAGGAACGAGCAATGAGACGGCTGGCCTCCTCTCCGAACTCTCCGAAGGAAAAAGCATGAAGAGGTTGGCGATTGCGGTCAGCGCCCTGGCCCTCGTGGCGGGCTGCGCTCAACCCCAAGTTAAAAGCGTCGGCGGCTCTGGGGCGCAGGCTCCCGCGACGATCGAGAATTCGATGCGCGAGCCGAATCCTCTGCGAGATGCATTTTTCGGTGACCTGCACGTCCACACGAAGCTTTCTTTCGACGCCTATATCTTCAACGTGCGCGGGGATCCCGATGACGCGTATCGCTACGCGAAGGGAGCGACGCTCGACCATGCGTCAGGCTATCAGGTCCGGCTCAACGGGCCGCCGCTCGACTTTGCCGCCGTAACCGACCACGCGGAATATGTCGGCGTGTTGCCGGCGATGAACGACCCCAACAGCCCGTTGTCAAAGATCCCCTATGCGGCGGACCTTTTTTCCCCCGACCAGCCCAAGATCCAAGCTGCTTTCAACCGCGTGACCGCGGCTTTGCGGAGCGGCACGCCAGCTGCCGAGATGTACGACAGGGCGACAATGGGTTCCGCCTGGAAGGTGATCCAGGATGCGGCGGCCCGGCACAATGAGCCTGGCAAGTTCACGACGTTGGTAGCTTATGAGTTCACCTCTTCCCGCGACGGCCGGAACCTCCACCGGAACATTTTCTATCCGACTGCCCGGGTTCCCGACGCCCCCTTTTCCGCCTTCGACAGCCAGAACCCGGA
>JBEIHO010000093.1:0-11108 GCA_040381215.1 Alphaproteobacteria bacterium
AAGATCCTGGGCTGGCGCCTGCTGCGCAGGTGCTGGCATGCAGGCCACGATGAACAGCATGAATGCGGAAATCACGATACGCATGTACTTCCCTTTCTTCATCACTCAAGAGCCGATTGCCCCTCGGTCACCTGGTCTGCATTTTCAGAAACTCCCAGATGACGGACTTTCCATCAATATCCTGGCTTGAAACACCGGAAAGTGCCGCCATGCCCTGGTCGCGGTAGGTGCGAGCGCTCTCGCCAGGCAACCTGTGACCGCCGCCATCGACGACGTACAGCTCCACGGCCGCGGCACAACCCTGGGCGCGACTGACGGCAATACGCGTCCCATCTGCTGGATCGGTATCGGGCAGTTCCTGCCGCAGGACTTGAGAGCCACAGCGGTTCTTTGCGCGCCAGTAGCTGAACGTCTCATCGGCGCTCATGACCTTGCCGCGATCATCGCGTGACATCGGCGCGACCTGACCGCCAGCAATCGGCATCAGCCGATCCGCAGTTCCACCCATCAGCAACATGGGGATCGGTCGGCGCGGTTCGCATCGCGGAGCCAGCGCCGTTGGCATCCAGGCCACGAAGGGAGCCGCACCCGCAAGCCGATCTGAAAGCTCGCAGACCAGCCTGTACGTCATCATGCCCCCATTCGATCCGCCGGTAACAAATATGCGCGTGGGATCGGCAGCTCCCTCCGAGATCAGTTGATCGATCATCGCGCGAAAGAAGGCGACGTCATCTGCCCCGCCGCGCGCCAGAAGAAAGGGCGTATCGCGGCCATCGTTCCAACCCTCGCCCTCGCCGCTTGGATGAACCGTAATCACGCCATCGCGCGCGCCCAGGTTCTGGAACCCATAGCGAAAGGTGACACGGCCATCTCCGACATTGCCGCCATGCAGAACAAACACGACTGGCGCCGAGGACTTCGCGCTTGCGGGACGCACGAACCAGAAGCTTCGCTCAAGGCTTCCGACCTTGATCGTGCGCAGGACGGCCCCCTCCGGAATGGGAATGGCCGAGGCGGCTGCGCGTGCGGCGGCCCGGGGATCCTTGGGACCATCCCCGGTCGAGCCTTGCTGGCCAGCGGCTGGCAGGATGGCGATGACGGACAGGAGAAAGAAAGCGATCAGTTCTCTCATGTGAGCATGTTCTCCTGGAGGTTAGCCGTCACTATGAGGTACGAGAGTGCGAGGCAATGCCTAATGAGACGCGCACGCAACGCGCCCAAAAAGGGCGCGCCGGCCTTTCGACTGAAAATTCAGCTTCCGGGCCGGCGCGAGGGGAGGAGGAAGCGGCGGCAGTGACACCCGCCGCTTCGTCCCGCTAGTTCATTTTCACGCCGAGCGTAACCGTCCATGTCGCTGGCTCATTCTGCTGCGCGTTGAAGGACAAGTTACCTGGCGAGATGTTATAATAGGTTGTGTCGAGAATGTTTTTGCCGCTGGCAACGAGGCGCCACCTGTCGCTCTCGACACCAATCGCACCATCGTAGAGTGTCGCGTCATCCATCTCGTTGTTGTTGTTCGGATCCTCAAAGCCACCGTATTCACCGCGTCGGCTGAGCATGGCCATCAAGTTGAAGCCATCGCCAATGTCACCCCTCCAGGTCAGGCTTGAGGACGTGGTCCATTCACGCAGGCGCTGCAGACGCTTGCCGTCAATGGATACCAGGGCCAGCGTCGTGGCCGGGTTGCTCTGCGCGTTGCTGTAAATGGAGCCGCCGTCGTATTCCCCTTCAGCCCATGAGAAGCTGAAGCGTGGCGAAAGTTTTCCCCCGAGGAAATCCAGCTGGGTTCGCAACTCGGCATCCACGCCCGACTGATGCGACTCGCCAGCACTGCCGAGAACGCCAACGTTGCGCACGGTGTTCGTCGCCGTCGTACCCACGAAAACGGCGTAGTTCACAAGCGTGTTGTCTTTACTGTTGAGATAAGCGTTAAGGTCGTAACGGAGCCAACCGTCGAGCAATCCTCTCACCCCAATCTCGTGGGACCTGACGAACTCCGCCTGATACACGAGCGGTACCGCTATGGAGCTCACGCCGTCGCCCGGCTCGCCTAGATCGTTGTTGTATCCCCCTGCCCGATAGCCGCTACCAAGGCGAGCATAGGCTGTGTGTCCCGGCTCAAATCGCCAAGTCAGCGCAAGGCCAGGCGTCCATTTGGTGAAAGTGTTGTCGGCAACCACCTGCCGCGTGAGCTCCTCGTTGGCTGGCGTCGACGGGTTGTCGAGCCTGAACACATTGTCCAGCCTGAAGCCTTTGTTGTCCGAGCTGTAGCGAACGTCTGCACTCAGGCGCACTTCCTCGGAAAGCTTGATGGTCGCAGCCGCATAGGGTGCCCACGACCAGTCATCGACGCCCGAGTTCTCTACGCGAAAGCCGTTCCTCGCAACTGTCTGAATGGCCGTCAGCGTGCACGTCGGCGCCACAGAGCACTCTGGCGGCAGAACGGATGGCACGTCACTTGCTCCTCCAAAGACATTGTCATGTACCGCGTCGGGGAATCTCAGTGTGGCGAACGTCGAGTCGACCTTGTTCAACTCGGCTCCAACCACCCAATCGACGAGGCCACCGCCGTCGGACACGATGCGCAGGTCCTGCGTCCAGCGCTTGAACTCTTCGGAACCATTCGAAACGGTTGGCACAAGCCTCGCATTCTTGTTGTTGCCGAAAAGGTCGATCTCACTGAGCGTGTTCGCATTGCGAACGCGATAGGCTGTTGTTGACTGCAAGCGAACGTCACCAAAGCTCCAGCCCACTTCCAACGCGGTCATAAAAGTTGTTCGGTCGAAGTAGCTCGGCGTGTCGACGGCTTTTTCGAAGCGTCCAACAGAATAGCCAGAGGGGGTTCCCGCCGGATTGATCGGCGGATCGTTTGTCGGGAGGACTTGTCCGAACGCTACGATGTTGGGTCCGAATTCCGTTGTCTTCTCAACAAGTAAATTGACGTCGATATTGCTCGTGGGCTGCCAGGCAAGCTGCCCGCGCGCACCCCAGGAGTCCTCCTTGTCCAGCACGTCACCGGTGATGGTGCTCTTGTAGAAGCCGTCGCTCTGATCGGACCCAAAGGCGCCGAGCCGCATCTGAAGGTTGTCCATGAGGGGCATATTCAAGATGGCTTCGCCCTTGTAGGCGTCGTTGATGCCGTATGAGGCATTCGCCGACCACTCGAACTCCGGCGTCGGGCGTTGCGAGACGATGTCTACGGCGCCACCAACAGCGTTTCGGCCGTAGAAAGATCCCTGCGGGCCACGAAGCACCACGATCGAACCCACATCAAAGAAATCAATGGGAACGAAGTTACGTCCGCCAGCATTACCGCCTGCAATGAAGACACCGTTGCGAAAGAGACCGGACCCCGTTTCTGCGTTGTTTTGACGCGCGGCGCCTTCACCACGGATGAGGAACTCGTCGTTGAAACCGGATCCATTGTCGATCACTGACAGGCCAGGCGTAAGACGCGTCAGGTCCTTGCCTGTTCCCACGTCTGCGTCCTCGAGCGTCTGGCTGTCGTAATAGATCACTGATGAGGGCACGTCCGACAATCGTTCGCGGCGCTTGCGTGCGGTCACGACGATTTCTTCAACGCCCTCCCGTGCGGATGCAGGTGCAGCGGATCCACCCGCCCCCGAGGACGCGGAACCCGATTGAGCTTGAGCTTGTGTTTCGCCAGCGTTCGACTTTGATCCCGAGCGCCGATCAGACTCCTCATCTGTTTCGGTCGACAAGCCGAGCGGCTGTGCGTTTTGTTTGGGTACGGCTGCACCCGAAATCTTGACTTCCGACGCATGAGCAGAGGTCACAACTGCCATCGAGGCAGCGAGAAAGATGGACGCCGCGCTTGAAGATGCAAGCAGCCTCGTTCGGCAAACAGACATGAAAATCCCCCCTACAGTACTTCCTATTTAATTGATCCTAACTAGCATCACTTATAAGTCATGTCAACGCACGCTCGTCCCTGTACACTTGCAACCGTGACACCCGCGACACGCACACCCAAGAAGCCGACTACCCGCGTTTCCCATTTGCGCCGCGGCCGCCCGCGCCGCGCCGAGGCGGGGGAACGCAGGATCAAACGTGCCGACGAATTGATGCGGGCTGCGGCCATGGTTTTCGCGGAACGTGGCCCGCGCACAACAACCATGGACTCCCTGTCAGAAGCACTCGGCATTCCGAAGGCGGTTCTTTACCGTTATTTTCCGTCCAAGGATGACTTGCTGCACTCGATGCTAGGACGCATTCTGGACCAATGGACCGAAATGCACAGGCGCCCGTGGCGCGGGCTGAGCCAGAACCTGCGAGAAGTTATCGCGCTTGCGCGTGCCAACCCCTAGGAACTTCGCCTTCTTGTCAGAAACTGCGAGGCAGACCCGGAACTCAGGCGCTACTATGACACGCTGCACTCGACCATCGTTCGCTTCACGGAGGAGCTCTTGGCGCAGGCCAGCCAAGGCATGGCAACTGACCCAGTGATACGCGCACTGAGCAGCCACGCCATCGCGGGTCTCATGCTTCATGCCGTACTTTGGTGGATCGAGCACGCTGACCCTTCACGAGACGAGGACTTCCTCCGCTGGGCGCGGGAGTCACTGGGGACACTTTATCGTCGCTGGATGCCCGATGCGGATTGGGGACCCTCTCGTCACGGAAACAGCACTATACCCGCTGCGCCGCAGCCTGATCTTCAGCAGCGTAGAGCTGGGATGAAGCCTTCAAAAAAGCCTGGTTGAGATCCATCTCCGCGACAGGGGCCACCTCCCCATTCAAGAATAGTCGGCTTCGGATCCACATGCTCTCGGTCTTGGGAGTTGCGCTGAGCGCAATTACTTCGCGTTCGACGTCATAGACCGTATCCGGATGCAGGGGGCCGCTGAGAACGCGCACCTCCTGGTCCGCAAAAAGTCCTACCACCGGGTTGGCGACAGGGAATGGGTCCTCCGCTGCGATGTGCTGACAGAGCACGCTGATCATCTCCAGGGGCATGATCGGCCGCCCCCAAGGGGTTGATGCGCCCTGCAGATACCATGGCGATGACTCTGTAATGACCCGCAACTTCTCTTCCAGCGAGAAGGGATAGAGGTCTCCCATGCGCTGCCCGAAGGGCAGCGAAACCCGTCGACGTGCGCTGCGCATCCCCACACTCACGTCGGCGAGGATGCGTGCGTCCGTATTGGGGCGTGCGGCTGCCCGCTTCAAAGCAACGGCGCTGTCACCTGCGACCTGACCGACACCCGCCGTCCCTGTCAGCACGACGGTACCGTCTCGCTTGCAAGCCTCTATCTTTGCGGAGACAGGCGTTGCGAGCTGCACGCGTGCCTGTACCTCCTCACCTTCATATGCAGGACTTCGGTAATTCGCTGAAATCGAACCGCAATCGAGCCATGCATCACCCCAGATATGATGCAGCAGCGGGATGAACTGACTGAAGTGCGTAGGCCCCTCGATCGTTCCCCCCTTGAACCCGAGCTTGCTCGCGGTCGCATCGTCATGGATTGATGCATGTTCGTCGTAGGTCTGTGCAATCAGGAGGTTCACCGGACGACGCCAGGGCCCCACCAGAGAGAGTGGCTCTGGCGATACAATGTCAATAGGCGTGGCGAACGCGGCTTGGCTCATGGCAGTGCAACTCCTGTATGGGGATCTACGGCGATGACCGGTGGCAAGCGGTATCGTCCATCACGCAGCGAGGCTTCCGGCAGATAGGCGCGCAGAACAAGCGCGAAAGGTCCTGGGGGCGCGGGCAACCAGTTCGTGCGGCGCCCTTCGGGTGGTTCGGAGGCGGACATCCATATTTCAAGCCCCCCATCAGCTGCGGCGACAAGGCCGGGCGTCCTGTCCCCTATGGCATAGCGACCAATCGGGTTGTTCGTGAAATACAAACGCCCATCTTCGTCTACCTCGTAGAGGCTTAACGACCAGAAGGCGCTAACTGGTGGCATCTGCCCTTGAGCAAAACGAAGGACATGACTGGCTGTTCCGTCGAAAGTCCGTTCCAGCTCCTTCGTTACTGCACGCATGTACATCGCCTCATGCATCGGCAGGGCGCCAAGCCCCCAATGCGCTATCGATGCTCGGTAGAGAAAGTCCGTACCGAAGTCTCCCAGGTTTGGTGCCTGGTAGATCCAACCTCCGTAGGCTGTATCATCTGCGAGCCGGGCCATAATGCTTGCACGCGCAGCGGTAACGCCCTTGCTTATTGCTGAATGCATCGTCTCATCAGCTGTACGCAGCCGCTCGGAAGTCAGCCCAGCCTCCGCGAGGGAGCGAAGGAAATCACGTGCTTCGGGTAACGGCGGCGCTTCGCCACGGAGCGCCGCATCAATCGACATCATTTCGAGATAGGGATCGGCTTCGCTTGCTGTCGGCGCAGGGCCACGCCCGATAGGTCCACGCAATACGATGCCGTTCTGCAGGGCGCGCGCAGCAGCGAGGTCACCTGCTCCTGCCACCAGTGTTCGCACCTGCGCCCATGCCCACCACGTGGGCGCCACGACCTCTTCTGCCCCCGCCTGCCAGTCGGGAGGTACAATTCTTACCAGACGCCTCCCCTTCCCCGCACCGGAGCCGGTGACAATGAAATTGTTCGTATAGAGATCAAGAACTGCGAGAGAGACATAGCGACCACCAGGGTCGGGCAGCTCAATCTCGACAGGACCTAGCGACAGGTCGAGCCATGCCGAGGAGTATAGCGTGTCGTTGTTCGGAGTTGTCACCAAACGCGCCGATGCATCCGACAGGCGACGTACGTGGATGAAGGCATTCGACGACGCCCCCATGGTCCGCTTTCGGGCTCGCGACATTTCCAGCAGGGGAAAGCCATGAACATAAAAGTCATGAACTGCCCGTGACAGCGCCCCTTGCGCATCACCGTCCACCACACGCTCCGCATCATGCATTCGCATCATGCAGGTTTGGAACCAGACTACTCTTCAATTGTCAACAGTTTCATGGTTTAGGTCTTACTGCGGCGCCGCCTCTTGCCCCTGAATTGTACCGTCCCGCCGTGGAATGGTCTTGGCAACAATTCATTGAGCTCTGTTGCGCGTCGGACTCCCTTCCCGTGCATCTCGCGCGCAGCATTGAAGGCTGCGGACGGATCCTGGCTTTCGATCGCACGCCTCAGGAGCTGATAGCCTTGCACTTCCGTCTGTCGCATGTCGCGTGTTGCCATGGCGAGATGTCCGTAGACCTCAGCTGCACCAACGCTCAGGTCACGAATAGCCTCTGACAACCGGGGCATGGCCGCCATCCTGTACATCACACTGACAAACTTATACGTGCCCAGCTGGAATGCGCGGGGCGTGCAGTCGGGGTTGCGCGCCAGAGACTCCAGCTCGCTCGAAGCCTGCGCCAACTTCGCGAGATCCTCCCGCGCAGGCTTGCGTGCGCATTGTTCGGCGAGGAGAGCGAATAACACTTCTCGAATGGCCATTACATCGCGCACCTCTGCATCGCCGAGGGCCGCGACAAAGGCCCCCTTTCGGGGGATCACGCGCACAAGCCCTGCCGACTCCAGAAGCCTCAATGCCTCTCTTACAGGACCGCGACTGACCCCGAACTGGGCTGCAAGCTCGACCGTGCCCAAATGCGTTCCTGCCCCAACCGATCCTGTCTGGATCAGCCCTCGGATCCGCTCAGCGATCACAACCGGACTGCGCCCATCCTTGGGCCTCTTTGCTGGCTTTCTTGTCTTCATCGGAACCGGATTTGCGAATGTGGATGACATTATACGGCAAAAACGGCTCCACACACTCGGGAATGCATGCAGACTTGCACTTCAATCTGCCATCTGGGTAAATATAAAGTGTTGACACTTTTAGAGTTTTTCATGCTCGAAGCACAGCTCAAATTCCTGATGTCCGATGTTTTCGGCCTCGACGAGGTCATTTTGCGTCCGCACTATGAACATCTCGACCGTGAGGACCTTGCGGCAGTTCTTGCGACGAGTGCCAAACTGGCCGACACGGCCTTCGCACCGATCGCTGCAGCCATCGATGCGGACGAGCCCGTCATGCGCGAGGGCCGCGCGTTAACGCATCCGCGCCTTCGCCCCGCACTCGAGGGCTATGCACGGCTTGGCTTGATTGGCACGAATTTCCACCGTGACATGGGTGGCCTCCAGCTGCCTGCGCTTGCCAGTTCCGCTTTGATGGCACTATTCGCTGCAGCTTGCACGCCTGCCGCCGGCTACGTTTTCATGACAGCGGCGGCAGCGCGGCTCATTGCACACCACGGCAGTGAATGGCAACGAATGACCTTCGTGCCACCAATGCTAGCCGGACGCTGGTACGGTACCATGTGCCTTAGCGAACCACAGGCCGGATCATCGCTCGGTGACGTGAAGACCACCGCGCACCCTCGCAACGACGGAACCTTCCTGCTGCGCGGACAAAAGATGTGGATATCGGGCGGCGATCACGACCTCAGCGAAAATATCGTCCACCTTGTAATGGCCCGCCTGGAGGGCGCCCCTTCAGGTGCGCGGGGCCTTTCGCTGTTCATCGTTCCGCAGCGTCGGATCGACGGATCGTGGAACGGTATCTCGCTGGTTGGACTGAACCACAAGCTCGGCCACCGTGGCACGACGAACTGCGCCCTCGCCTTCGGGGCTGATGGCGCGTGCGTCGGCACCCTGATGGGAGAGCCGCACCGCGGCCTCGACTGCATGTTTCATATGATGAATGAAGCACGCATCGGCGTGGGAACGACAGCCGCATCGAACGCGCACGCGGCCTTCCGCTATGCCCTCGACTATGCCTCCTCCCGCCGGCAGGGCCGTCGCTTTGGCTCGGGTGAGCCCGCCAATCTCATCGATCATCCCGATGTCCGGCGCATGTTGCTCTTCCAGAAGGCGATTTCAGAGGGCGGGCTCGCCCTCGGGCTGGCAGCAGCACGCCTCCTCGATGACACCCACTCCCTCGACGATGACAACGCACGACATAGCGCTTCCATCCTGCTCGATCTGCTCACGCCCCTCGTCAAGCTGTGGTGTTCCGAGCGCGGGGTCGAAGCGAATTCTTCAGCCATTCAGGTGATGGGAGGCGCTGGTTATGTGAGGGATCATCCGGTCGAACGGCTCTTCCGCGACCAGCGCCTGAACCCCATTCACGAGGGCACCAACGGTATTCTTTCGATCGACGTGGTGATGCGGAAGTCGCGCGCAGAGGGTGGTCGAGGTCTCAAACCGCTTTTCCGCTCCATCGAAACCGAAGAGTGCGTGGATGGAGACAGCCAGCTTGTTGCAGAGCTTGGCGCGGAATTGCGCCAGGCAAGGGCCCGGCTCGAGGCCATTTTCAGCCTCATCGCCGATCCGCTCGGCGACGACCTCGAAGCTCTCTCGCACGCCACGCCAATGGCTCTGGCCCTTGGCGACCTTGTCGTGGCCTGGCTGTGGCTGAAGCAGGTGCGCGCTATCGAGCAACGCACGGATGACTTCAGCACTGGCAAGCGCGCGGCGGCCTCATTCTTCTTCCGCTATGTGCTTGCGCCCTCGCTTACACTGGCGGGCGCGCTCGAAGGCAGTGGCGCACCCCACGCGAGACTGACCATGGCAGACTTCTAAATGCTTTCGGTCCGCCCGGTGCGACCGAGCTCGAGCTTCGCGACCGTCTCAAGATGGACCTCATCCGGACCGTCAGCGATACGCAGGATGCGCGCGCCGGTAAATGCATAGCCCAGAAAGAAATCCTGACTGAGGCCTCCCCCACCATGCACCTGGATCGCGCGGTCAAGTACAGCCTGCGCCATTGCCGGTGTTGCCACCTTGATCATGGCGATCTCGGCTCGCGCCGCCTTGGCGCCAAGCTGATCGATCTTCTGTGCGGCCATGAGCACCAGAAGCCGCGCCTGCTCAATTTCTATGCGCGAGCGTGCGATCTGCTCTCTCACAACGCCCTGGTCTGACAGTCTTCGACCAAAGGCAACACGCGCCTCTGCCCGCGCGCACATTGCCTCAAGCGCGCGCTCTGCAAGACCGATCAGGCGCATGCAATGGTGGATGCGGCCTGGCCCGAGACGGCCCTGCGCGATTTCGAAACCGCGGCCTTCACCCAGTATCATGTTTTCCAGCGGCACCCGAACGCCCTCGAACACCATCTCCGCATGACCGTGCGGTGGCTCGTCGAAGCCCAAGGTTCGCAGAGGACGCAAAATCCTGATGCCCGGTGTATCCATTGGCACAAGGATCATGGACTGCTGGCTGTGGCGCGGGCCATCGGGATCTGTCTTTCCCAGCACAATGGCAATCCGGCAGCGCTGGTTCATCGCCCCCGTGATCCACCATTTGCGCCCGTCGATCAGATAGCTGTCACCCTCGCGCCGGATGCGCGTCTCGATGTTCGTTGCGTCGGACGAGGCAACAGCGGGCTCGGTCATGGCAAAGCACGAGCGGATCTCGCCAGACAGCAGTGGCTCGAGCCAGCGCTGCTTCTGCGCCGGGCTGCCGAAGCGGTGCAGGACCTCCATGTTGCCTGTGTCAGGCGCATTGCAGTTGAAGACCTCGGACGCCCAGATGATCCGTCCCATCTCCTCGGCCATCGGGGCATAGTCGAGATTGCTGAAGCCTTCGTCCCCCGGCAGGAAGAGGTTCCAGAGGCCCTCAGCCTTGGCCTGCCGCTTCAGTTCGTCGAGGACGGGCGGCGTGGTCCATGGGTTGGGACCTGCCTCGATCTGCGCCTGGAACTCGGCCTCGCGGGGCAGCACGCGCTCGCGCATGAACTGCCGGACCCGCGAAAGCATCCTGAGGCCACGATCGCTGAAGGGGAAGAGGCCAGCCTGCCCGGCCGGTCGCTCACTGCTCATGGAACGAGATCCTTCCGCATTGGAAAACCTGTAAAACCTGCTTGGGCTGCCAATTCGGCGCCTTCATCGAGCTCTCCCACGCCTTGTATCGCTTGACGAGTTCTCCCACCGCATCGCGCCGGCTGAACGTGAGCAGGTTCCTTTCCGTTGGATCCTTCGAGATGTCGAAGAGCCACGGGAACGACCCCGGCCGCGTGTTGGAAATCAGCTTCATGTCACCCGACAGCGCGGCATATTCCGGGCCCACGCGCCAGAACAGCGTTTCATGCACCACCTCGGAACGGCGGCCCGGCTGCATCAGCGGCGTCAGGTCC
>JBEIHO010000094.1:0-11053 GCA_040381215.1 Alphaproteobacteria bacterium
AGAAGCCCGTGAGCGTTGCCGTCTGGCCGTACGTCTTCGTCGCGTTGCTGGCCGTGATGGTCAGTGCTGCCGGATCCACCGCAAGCGTGCCGTTCACATAGGCGATGCTGTAGTTCGACAGGCCGGTGCCCAGCGCACCGGAGGCCGTGATGGCGTAGTTGCCGACGTTCGCCGTGTTCACTGCCCCGAGGCTTGCCAGGTTCACCGAGGCCACGCTGTCAGAGAACAGCAGGCCCGAGGTCGAGAAGCCGGTGAGCGTTGCCGTCTGGCCGTAGGTCTTCGTCGCGTTGTTCGCCGTGATGGTCAACGCTGCAGGATTGACCGTCAGCGTACCGTTCACATAGGCGATTGTGTAGTTCGTCAGGCCTGTGCCGACGGCAGCCGATGGCGTGATCGCGTAGTTGCCCACGATTGCCGTGTTGACGGCGCCGAGGCTTGCAAGGCTCACCGAGGTTACGGTGTTGCCGTTCACCAGGCCCGAGGTGGAAAAGCCCGAGAGCGTTGCCGTCTGGCCGTAGGTCTTCGTGGCGTTGCTGGCCGTGATGGTCAGCGACGCCGGGTTGATTGTGAGATTGCCGCCGACAAACGAGAAGCCGTAGCCCACAGAAGACGCCAGCGTTCCGAGGTTGGGCAGGATGTTACCCGTGTAAGTGCCCACATTGCTGGTGGCCGTCGTCGTGGTCGAGAAGCCCGGCGCTCCGCCATAGGCGTAGGCCGCGAGATCGCCATTGACCATGCCGGCTATCGTTGCGGTGAAGGACGGGTTAGCTGCACCGTAGGTGCGGCTGTTTGGGTTGGCTGTGACCGTGAGGATGGGTTGCAGCGCGTAGATGAAGAGGTTGCCGCTCTGGCTGATGCTTGGCGGCGGGTTGGCCGTAAAGGTCCGGTTGTAGAGGTTGTTGGCGACGATGCCGCCGCGCGTATCGTTGGCCCAGTTCTGCGAATAGACCAGGAAGCGGCCGCTCGGCGTTACGATCGGGGCGGTTCCATCGTTGTTCATGAACTGGTCGCCTGCGGACAGAATCACGGCATTGCCAGATCCCGTCCCGGTCAGGAGTGCGCCGGGCTGAAGAACAATGTCGCCGTTCGAGGTTGAGTTGTTAACCGCCGAGATACTGGAAGCCGTGATGGAGGCCAGCGTTATCGCGCCACCGGTCGAGTTCGTCTTGCCTGCGCCATTGCGCATCTCGATCGCGACTTTTCCGGTGCCGGCATTGATCGAGGTGCCAGGTGCCATCGTGATGAGTGCTGCACCAGGATCGCGATAGGCGTCGACAACACCGCTCGACAGAAGGTCATTGCCGATCAGGGTCAGGTCGCCATTGTCAGTGAAGATGTTTGCGTTTAGCAACAGGCTGCGGCCAGCCTGAAGGACCAGATCGCCACCATCTCCCAGAGGATTGTTTACGGTGAGCGCCGAGTTCAACGTCAGGTCATTGCTTGCCTGCAGCGTGACGTTCGTGCCTGCATTCAGCATCCGCGTGATGAAGTCGGTGCGGATCGTCATCGTCTGTGACTGTGCGCGGTTGAAGGTCAGCGCGTTGGGATCCAACACGCCGACGATGACACGTCCGGACCCATCGCTTGGCGCATTGACAATTAAATCGAGTGCACTTGAAGAGGCTAGCTGATTGAGACCAGCGCTGCTGTTGTTACCTACGATACTGTTGGCAGCTGATACGATCCCGAAAATCCCGCCTGTGCCAGATACCCAAGTCAAGGCGCCGGCGTTCACTGTTGGTCCATTGTCCCAAGAGCTACTGCGAACAACGAAGTTGCCGCTGCTGAGAGTGGTGATGCCGGTGCTGCCGACTTGGTCGCTCGCGGTCGAGCCCACGAGGCTATTGCTAACCGAGACGACACCCGAGACGCCGGTTGTGCCCGAGCCCCAAGTCACGGCGCCAGCGTTCGTGGCGGGTCCATTGTCCCAGTCGTTGCTGCGCACCACGTAGTTGCCGTTGCTGAGGACAGTGATGCCTCCGCTGCCAACAGAATCACCGATCGTCGTACCCACGAGACTGTTCGCCGCCGACACGACGCCTGAGACACCGCTCGTGCCAGAACCCCAGGTCACCGCACCAGCGGTCGGGGCCCCTACGTTGTCCCAATTGTCGCTTCTCACAACATAGTTGCCGTTACTCAGGGCAGCGATGCCGCCGAAGCCAACCTGATGGTCAGCCGCTGAACCCACGAGACTGTTGGCAGCCGAGACGACACCCGAGACGCCGGTTGTGCCCGAGCCCCAGGTCACGGCGCCGGCATCCGTTGCCGCGCCGTTGTCCCAGACGGTGCTTCGGACAACGTAGTTGCCATTCGTGAGCTCCGTAAATGAGCCACCAATCGAATCGTTGGACGTGGACCCTACAAGACTGTTAGAGGCCGAAACAGCTCCCACGACTCCACTGGTGCCCGAACCCCAGGTCGCGGCCCCGGCGCTCGCGGCCGCACCGTTGTTCCAAAAAATGCTACCCACCACGTAATTGCCGTTGCTCAGCAGATACAAGTTTACGCCAACCTGGTCGGTGGGTGTGGACCCTACAAGGCTGTTGGCGGCCGAGACGGAGCCGACGACGCCGCTTATCCCCGAACCCCAGGTCACCGCGCCTCTACTACCGCTCCAGTTGTTGCTTCGGACGACATAGTTGCCAGTGCTGAGCTCGGTGATGCTGCCGCCAATTGAGTCGGAACTCGTGGTGCCGACAAGGCTGTTGACGGCCGTGATGGCACCCGAGACCCCGCTCGTACCCGACCCCCATGTGACGGCGCCTGCGTTCGTTGCAGCGCCGTTGTCCCAGCCGCTGCTGCGGACAATGTAGTTGCCGTTGGTGAGAACGGTAAGTGCATCGTTGCCGACTGAGTCGCCCCCGGTCGAGCCGACTAGACTGTTAGCTGCAGATACCAAGCCTGAGACGCCGCTTGTCCCGGAGCCCCAAGTCACGGCGCCAGCGTTTATTGCTGCACCGTTGTCCCAGTTCGCGCTGCGAACCACATAGTTGCCGTTGCTTAGGGCAGTGACACCGGTACGGCCAACCTGGTCGCCGCTGGTCGAGCCCACGAGACTGTTGGTGACCGAGACAACACCAGAGATGCCCGTGGTGCCTGAGCCCCAGGTTACGGCACCTCTGTTAGCGTTCCATTGTTGGCTGCGGACAACAAAATTTCCATTTGTTAGCTTTGTGATGCCGCTGTTGCCGACAAAGTCGTTCGTGTTCGTGCCCACGATGCTGTTGGCAGCCGAGACGACGCCCGAGACGCCGCTGGTGCCTGAGCCCCAGGTCACGGCACCTGCATCCGTGAACGCCCCGTTGTCCCAGACTGAGCTAAGAACCACGAAGTTGCCGTTGCTGAGGGTCGTGATGCCGCCGCTGCCGACTTGGTCGCCCGTGGTCGAGCCCACGAGACTGTTGGCGGCCGAGATGACACCCGAGACGCCGCTTGTACCTGAGCCCCAGGTCACGGCGCCGGCATCGACGGACAAGCCGTTGTCCCAGGTGGAGCTGCGAACAAGGTAGTTGCCGTTGCTGAGGAAAGTCACGCTGCCGCTGGCGCTAAGATTGTCGTTGGTGGTCGTGCCTACGAGACTATTGGTGGCAGAAACGACGCCCGAAACGCCAGTGGTGCCCGAGCCCCAAGTCACGTGGCCGGCGTCGGTGGCTGATCCATTGTCCCAAGTAGCATTGAAAACAACATAGTTGCCGTTGTTGAGGGCAGTGGCGGATGCGCCGACATTGTCGTTCGCGGCCGTACCGACGAGGCTGTTGGTGGCCGAGACAACACCCGAGACGCCATTGATGCCCGAGCCCCAGGTTGCGGCACCGGCGTTGGTGGCCGCGCCGTTGTCCCAGCCGGCACTGCGGACAATGAAGTTGCCGTTACTGAGGACCGTGATGGTGGAGCTGCCGATATTGTCGTTCGCGGTCGAGCCCGTGAGGGTGCTGATCAGCGCACCCGTGACCTTGTCAAACAGATGAACAGCGCCAGCATCGGTTGCCCCGAAATCATCGAGGTGAGACACCACAACCACCTTGCCGGAGCTCAATTCGGTGATGATCCCGCCAAATTGGTTCCCCGCATTCGGGTTCGGGTCAATGAGCTCGTACTGCGGGAATATCCCCGTCGTGTCGTCGATGATGATATTCTTCGGATCGAGGAGCAGGGTTCCGTTGAGACCATGCGGCGCAGAGCCGTCGGCAGTGCCGCCGAAGATCACGTGTCCCTTGGAGGACGTCTCGACGAGACCGCCATTGCCTGAGGTGGCACCACCACGGACGAAGGCCTGGCCGTAGAAATCCGTCTGCAGCGTGGACCAGATGCCGATCGTGCCGCCGTTACCGGCTTCGTTGGCGTTGGCCTTCAGTTGGGTTGCCGGCGACACGTTGACGGTCTCGGCCTGGATCGTTGGCGAAATGCGGCTTCCGGTATAGCCGACAGAGATCGTGCCGCCGCCGGTGGCGCCGCTGGCGTCTGCGGTTGCGGCGATCAGGTCGATGTCCCGGCCCGTGATGCCGATGATGCCGCCCTTGGCCGCGGTGCCGATGGCATTGATGCCACCGGACGTGAACACGCCTGCGGCGCCCGTGAGAGATACGGTGCCGCCATTGATAGCGCCGCTCGCGTTGATCTGTGACGCTGTCGTGGCGATGATGCGGCCCGAGGCTGACAGGACGGCGCGTCCGCCGTTGCTCGCGGTGCCGCTGACGTCGATGGCGCCTGCGCTCAGCAGATTGGTGGCGTTGACCGTCACGGTACCGCCTGTGGCGCCCGAGGCCCTGATGGATCCGACGAGGTAGGCCGGCGCCGCGCTGGTGATGGCGACGCTGCCGCCGGTTGCGTTCTGCGAGGATACGTCAAGCGAACCCGTCAGGTTGCTGAGGCCTGCGCTCTGCAGGGAGATGGTGCCGCCGTTGCCGCTTCCCGTGGGGGCGTTGGTTTCCGTGGGCGTGCCTGTGTCTTCGTTCTGAAGATCCCACGGACGTCTGGTGATCTGCGTGGACTGCCCTGCGTTGCGCGCTGGCGCTGCTGTGGCTTCACCTGAGCCGTTCGCTGACAGGCTCCCGCCAAGGTGGAGATCCTGGCCCGTAACTTGGATAGAGCCGCCGGTCGTGCCGTTGGCCGAGATCTTGGCGGTTGCCTCAGTCGTCACATTACCTGAGCCGGACAGGACGATACGTCCGCCCTGCGTGGAGACCGCATTGGCTTCCACGATGCCGGAGACATTGACGGACTGGTTGACCACGTCACGTGCAGCGGATGCCGTGAGTGCGATCGTGCCGCCGCTTGCTGTGAGCCGGCCGCTGTTTTCAACGAGAGCCTTGAGGGGAGCGCCGTCAGGACCGGTGAGTGTCTGGCTGATCTCGTCACCGAGGGCGAAGGAGACCAGCTCGTCGCCGTAAAGGTCGAGTGTGAAGGCAGAGGCGGAACCCAGCGTGATCTTGCCGAAGTTTGCGGTGATGACGCCGTCATTGGCGACATGGGGGGCCACGAAGGCGGCAATGCCGTAGTTGCGGACGCTGATCTGGCCCTTGTTGACGATGCTGGCGCCGGGCGTGCCCGACTGGTCAAAGCGCAGCGGACCGCCGGCCATGAAGGCGTCGTCGGTGATGTCATGGGTGGTGGCGACGAGGCCGCCCACATCCACGCGCGCCGTCTCGCCGAACATGACGCCGTTGCGGTTGATGAGGACGAGTGTGCCGTTCGAGGTCAGGCGTCCCAGGATCTCGGTCGGATCGACTCCCAGCACGCGGTTCAGGGTGACGGAAGAGGCGTTGGGCTGGACGAAAGTGGTGCTTTCACCGGCGCCGATGTTGAAGCTGTCCCAGTTGATCACAGCCTTCGGCGTTGCCTGATAGACCGTGACGTTGGAGGTGCCCTGGCCCGAGACCGTGGCCGTGCCGCGGGTGACGCTGGCGCCATTGGGGTTCGAGAGGGCCGTCGTCGATGACAGGAGCGCCGCCAGCGTCGTGGCGAGGGCCAAGGATGTCGTGCGCAGCGTGCGGTAGGGTTGGGCGAACATCATCATGATCCCTTAAAACCTTGCTGCAGCCGAGAAGAAGGCACGGGCGTTGCCATCGCCGTCATTCGTGTAACGCTCGCGCAGCGGAACGGCGACTTCAGCGCCGATGTTGTAGGCACCGCTGACGAAGAGCCTGACGCCGCCACCGGCGCTGGAGGCGTGATCGTCGCGGTTCTCGCCCGGCTCAAGGACGCCCTTCTGCTCGACCCAGGCGGTGTCGGCGAAGCCGTAGAGCTGGATGCCAAGGCCATCCCAGCCGTGGTCAATGCGCAGTTCGGCCGAACCCTCGACGCAGTGGTCGCCGCTTATGGCGCCCGCGTCATAGCCACGGCCAAAGGACTGGCCGCCATAGCTGCACTCGCTGACGGCGAGGAGCGGATCGGCGAGCGCGGCCTGGGCCTGGAGCTGTCCAAAAAGGGAGACGCGCTCAAAGAGCGGCTGCAGGCGGGAGGCGTAAAGACCGACATTCGTGAAGACGGCCGAGCCGTTGGCCCGGCTCTTGAGGGTCGAGGTGTCCTCAGTTGCTTCCAGCACATCGAGGCCCTGTGTGACGGTCGCGCGTACCAGGTTGATGCCAGCCCAGCTGTCGGCGATGTCCCAGGTGAGCGATGCCTCCAGCGTGCGGACCTTGTCTTCGGTCAGCGGCGTGCCCAGCGTCTCGGTGTTCGTGTCGCTGTAGGAGAAGCTCGTATTGAGCGTCAGGTTCTCAGGGCGGGTGCGGATCAGGGGATAGCTGAGGTCCATGCGCCCCGAGACGCTCTCGCCCTCAAACTCGACGGCCTTCAGCAGGCCTTCGAGGGGGATGTCCATTGAGTAGCTGCCCGACAGGCCCAGCATGAGGCCATCGGTGCCCAGCGCCTGCTGGAAGCTGCCGGCGCCAAAGATAAAGCCCTCGTCGTCGAGGGCGCTGTAGGCGGAGAGCGTCAGGGCGTCCGTGCCGGTGAGGAGACCGTTGAACGTCAGCGAGCCACCAGCGCGCCATGTGCCGAGGTCCTCGGACATGCGGTTGTTGATCTCGGCCTTGCCCTGGAATTGGTCCTGCTCGACGCTGAGGGTCAGCGTGGAGGCGGCCGCGACAGTCTTCGAGGCCGAGAACACGGCCCTCGCCTTCACGCCGGGCAGGTCGTTCAGCAGCAGCAGGGCGCGCTCGAGGTCCGCGGTCTTCAGGGGACGTGAGGCCTTGATGCGCGCGATCTGGGCCGAGACCTGGTGGCCCAGGCTGAGTGCGCCCGTGTCAGCGGCTTCTCCGGTGACCACGACTTCATCGACGAAGCCTTCGACGACCGCGATCTTCACACGGCCTTCGGTGATGTCCTGTTCGGGCAGAAGTGCGAAGGACAAGGCGTAGCCGGCCGATGCATAGCGGGCCGAGATGGCGTTGACGATCTCGTAGAGTTTGGCGACCGAGATCGTCTGGCCGAGGGACGAACTCCATTCCTTCGAGAGGTCGGCATTGCTGACGGCCGAGGCACCGGACAGTTCAATCGCGCGGAGCACGAAGGTGATCTTCTCGGCCTCGCCAGGAGCCACCGAACCGGGGCGCAGGGGGATGACCGGCTCGCCGGAAGCGCGAGCCTTGGGCGGGACTTGCTGGATGTCTTGCGTCGAACGGCCGGGTTCAGCCGTTGAAGGCACCGGTGCCGCTGCTGCCGTAAATCCAAACGCCCAGACGAATGCCGCTGCAGCCAAAATCGCTGTCGCATTGGCAAACGCCGCCCCCCGGCCGCGCGATACCATCGAAAACTCCCCACAGGTGCCCGAGGCCCTAAAGGCTTCAGGTCCTTCCCCTGGACCCGACAGTGGCAAAAAAGGCAGGTCGCATTCAATACGGTGCGGTTTCGAACATTCGGTATTGCGGGAGCGTGTAGCTTTCGGACCTCACCCTCAACAATGAGGGGGCGCGGACAGCCTGACTTCAGCGATCCTTGGAAAACTGCGAAAATTCATCAACTTGTATGGTTAATTTATCCCATACTCGGCCGAACATGCGCAGCTTGGCGACCCTGTCGCAAAACCATCGCAAAAAATTCGCAGAAGGCGATGGTTGGGTTAGCCCCGTTTTGAAGGCGACAGGACCGGCCGCCTCATCCTGTTCAGTGGGGGCACAATTGGGGGCATGTCGATAATCTGAAATCAGACTTATTATTGTTTTTCAGATGGATAGTCGCCTTTTCCGGCTTCCTCTCTGCCGCCACAACCCATTGAATTCGTTGTCTTTTTTCCCCTTCAAGCATCCCTCCAAGGCTTGCTCAGAACGGTCATGCGGAGGGCGTGAAACCTCACCGGCTGAACCCGATCTTCGCCGCCGCGTTGGGGCTGTCGACCGGCCCGGCCGCAACAAGCACTTGCGCCTCCGCCGCGATGCCTTCCCGCGCGAGCCGTCCGGACGTGCCGGGCGTTGCTGTCGCCGGATGTTCGACCCGCCCTTCAAATCGCCTTATGGTTCCACCTTGTGCAATTCGAACGACAGGCTTGTAGCGTGTGGCCACACAAGCGCCTTGCGGTTCGCGCATAAACCCTGACTAGCAGAGAGAGAATTTCATGATCGGATATGTCACGCTGGGCACAAACGACCTGCAGCGCGCTGCGCGGTTTTATGACGCCATCGCAAAGGAACTGGGCGTCGGGCGGATGATGGAGTCTGACGGGTTCATCGCCTGGGGCAAGCCCGGCGGCGGGGCCGGTATCGGCCTCATCAAACCTTTCGACGGCAAGGCCGCGACCGTCGGCAATGGCGTGATGGTGGCGCTCGAAGCCAGGGACAAGGCGCAGGTGGACCGTATCTACGAGATCGCGCTGGCCCATGGCGGGACGGATGAGGGCAAACCCGGCCCTCGCGGCGACGACGGCTACTACGCGGCTTATTTCCGCGATCCGGACGGCAACAAGCTCAACGCGTTCATCATGGGCTAAGGGCCGCGCGGCCGCGTGAGCATGGCAATTGTCACGGGAGCAGCAACGTCCCCACTGGGCCCAGCCACAAGGCGAGGCCAGCCCCTGTTCCCGCGGCGAGGGCAGCAATGCTCGTCCAACGAGATGTGTCGAGCCCGCGGACGATCAGTGCCCATGCTGCGGGCAGCACGATCGCGCCGACGAGAGCCAGCGGCAACGCGGGCATGTCGAGGGCCCGGGACGCCGTCATCTCGTCGAAGTTGGCATTGCCCCGCTCGGCGATGCCCATCGCAACGAGGACAGACCCCAGCAGATCGAAGACGTTGATGAGAAACCGCCAGCGCGCCGAAAAGGCCAATGCCAGCGCCCCGCGGGGTTTCCACCAAAGGGTGCTTCCTCCGGAATGCCGGCGGTCAGCGTTACTAACGTTGGCTCTGCCAATAGTGGTGGCGGATAGCCTCGTGTTAAAGTCTCGCCCGTGAACGTGGCCGCACTCCGCACGAGCACCGGATTGCTCCAGCTCGAGTTCGTGCAGAGTATTGGGGTGCGCAAAGGCACTTTGCCCAATTGGAAACAAGGTCGCCGCCAGCCAACGGGGTCTGCGCAGGTGCTGCTGGCGCGCCGCGCGAAGAAGCCCTCCATCGTGAATGATCTCTTTGCCAACCGGCACGCCTATCAGCTGCAACCGGTTCGGGCTTGATTGCCTAGAAGCTACATCCCTGTGATATGACGTCCGAGTAACCAATGGCCGAGGTTTCGTGGGTCTTAGGTTTGCGGCTTGCGCGGATGCGTCAGAAGCCGGCTGCGCCAGAACAGCGCTCAATGATGAATCGAGGAAGCTTATGTGCTTTCACATTAAACTGCTAGCCGTGCTGGGTTTCTCCTGATAGCTGTCATCAGATGGCACCCGTCACTCCGCTCCCAAAAATTGTTTATTTTCATGGGCAACCTGGAGGTCCCCGTGAATGGAATTTTTTCGCGCCAGATGCGTTGAATGCCTTCATCCCAAACCGCAGCTCAAAAAGAACATTGGCTGATCTGTCTCAAGATATAGAGGACAACTGCGACCAAGGTTCCTTAGTCATTATCGCATTTTCATTGGGTGTTCCTGTTGCATTGTCGGTTGCAGCCTCACTGCGAGATAGGATCGCCTCAATTCACCTCATCTCTCCAGCAGCGCCTTTGCAGCTTGGGAATTTCTTTAGGGGAATGGAAGGCGGGGCACTTTTCAAGATCGCCCAATCGAAGCCATATGCCTTCCGATTAACAACTAAATTGCAGGGTCTTCTTGCCCGCTTTACGCCAACTTTTCTGATGGATTTGATGTTTGCAAATGCAGCTGGCGAAGACCTGGCTTTGAGCAAGGATCCCGCATTCCGCCAAATGATATCTGCGAGCTTTAGTGAGGGGTTAGGGCGTGACCAAAGCGGGTTCGCTGGCGAGGTTATTGACTATGTCGCCGATTGGACTTCTGCGCTTTCACTCATCCATGTTCCCGTCACCATTTGGCAGGGAGAGAGAGATAACTGGACGCCACCAGAGATGGCGATGGCGCTTGCTGAGCGCCTCGGCGCTGAAGTTGTTCTAAACTTGTTGCCTGACTGCTCTCATTATTCCGCCTTGGGTCACTTCCTCGCAAGCCATCAAGCAAAGTGTCTGGTGCATCACACTCTTGCCAAAAGGGGAGGTTCTGCCGTGTGTGAAAAGTAAACTCAGAGAGGGTTTATCAGCCGGACGCACGGAAAGAGATTTGCGAAATCGACCCGCTCGCATTCGACGACTAGTTGGCATGGTGACATGGGAGGTCGGAACGACGCCTCTACAAGTCAGTTTTTGCTCTGTATCAACGCTCAAACCGGAATGAAAAAGGGGCGATTGATGCCCCCCGATATTCGTATGCTCGTCTACAGCGCGCTTCTCTGTCTCGGGATCCCGTTCATCTACGGTGCTGGGCGTTTTCTTCCTGGCGCGCGAGGGTTGTGTGTCTGCGCGCGCTTGCATGCTCCTCGCGATTTTCACGGGAGCAGCAACGTCCCCACTGGGCCCAGCCACAAGGCGAGGCCAGCCCCTGTTCCCGCGGCGAGGGCAGCAATGCTCGTCCAACGAGATGTGTCGAGCCCGCGGACGATCAGTGCCCATGCTGCGGGC
>JBEIHO010000095.1:0-11049 GCA_040381215.1 Alphaproteobacteria bacterium
AAATACTGTATCCAATCCCCAGCATGAGCGAGGCATAGCGTGTGACACTGGCCGGGCTATGCGCAAAGTGACAATGGATGTGGCGCACACCCGGTCCCATTTGCGCAGCCAGGACGCAAGCCTGGCCGAACCTGCGAACCCGTGCTCGTGACCAGTCCTGCGCAAGGTCCGACGTGAACACAGCCCGCGCACGGCCGAACCCTTCAAGATGCATGGCAGCACGCAAGGCACGCATGACCCGCAAGGGTTCATCATGCAGGTATTCGGGCAAATAATGACAGCGGGCAGCCAGCCGATAATCTACCAGGGCCGCATCGCGCGCAGGCTTTCTCAGGGCATGAAGTGAGAAGGCAAGGCCTCGTCTTTCAAGGGCCTCGAGTTCACGGGCGACAAAAGTCTCCGACAGCCGCGGATAACCCTTCACGACCACCGCAAGGGCAGGGCTACCCGCCATCATGCCCGCACCACAGGAAGCCCGAGGATCGTGCGACAATGAGCGACCACATTGTCCAGCCCATCCAGAAGCCCTGTCGGCGCATGCAGGGACGGGAGAGGCTGCGTCTCGACCTGCGCAATGGCGTCGCTGATCGGGCGCATATCCGCAAGGGTGCCCGCATCAGGCTCGGGCACCCAGCGCGCAAGGCCGAGCCTCTCTGCCGCCTGCGCGCGTATGGTCTGCTCGCAGCGTGGTACGCGGCGAGGCACCAGCACTGCGCGCTTGTCGAAGGACAGGATTTCGCAGAACGTGTTGTAGCCGCCCATGCAGACGACGGCGCGCGCCTGCGCCACCAGATGTTCCATGCGGGGTTCGAAAGTGAGGACCTGCAGCGCCGGTAGGCGCGCGATCCGCGCCTCAAATCCCTGACGGGCAGCAGCACTCATGAAGGGCCCGGGGACGATCAAAGCCTTTGGAAGGGCAGGCGAGGCTGCTTCATAGGCGCAGATCACCCAGTTGATGAGCGTCTCGCCGTCGCCACCACCGCCCGCCGTGACAAGTACCCGTTCGCCGATATCTGCAACATGATGCGCGGGGTTCGAGCTGGGCCGTGTGCGCCTGAGATAGCCGGTGAACCGGACGCGCGCGTTGACGCTGTCGGGCAATCCAAGCCCTTCGAGCGGATCATGGATCTCCTTGAGGCCATAGACGAGGATGTCGTCGTAGAAGGTTTCGACCGCCATGCGCGCCTTCTTGCGAGCCCACTCGGCAGCCAGCGTGCGTGCATCGTCCAGGACATCACGAAGACCCAGCACCAGGCGCGTCCCCCGAGACTTCAGGTCACCAAGCGTCGCCTCGAGCTCCCCGCGCAATCCCAGGGGTTCCTTGTCGACGATCAGCAGGTCCGGCGCAAAACTCTGAGCGGTCTCGCGAATGAGGGACGATCGAAGTGCCGTCGTGGCCTCTATGGGCCCATGATCCCCAAGGGGCACATAGTCACCGCTGCGCAACTTGATGATCCCGGGTACCCGAACGAAGTCGACGCGGGCCTTGAAGTCGAAGCTTCCGATGATCGGCGAACCGGATACGATAAGCACTCTCAGCTTGGGGATGGCTTCGGCCAGCGCATGGGCTATGGTCCGGCAGCGTCGGATGTGGCCCAGCCCGAAACTGTCATGGCTGTAGATCAGGACGCGAGCCGCAGAAGACGTAATGATGAACCTCTCGGGACATTGTGTGTTGAGCCGAACCGGATCATTATTTCACGAAAGGGCTTGTCGGCAAGACGCGCCCCGCCCCGACGGACCCCGCCGCGGCAAAGATCTGATCGGAGCCTGATGTTCACTCACCAGTCCCTTTATCGCTACATTTGGCAGCACTCGAGGCGCGATCAGATCACGATCCTTCTGATCGCGATCCTCGCCCAGCCCTTTTATTTCCTGACACTGACGCTCCCCAAGCTGATCATCAATGGTCCCATCCAGGGGGGTGGCTTCGAGGAGCAGGGCGCAACGCAGCCATTCCTGCGTCTCTCTTTCGAGTTGCCGTCATTCCTGTCAGCGGGAATGGACGAAACATGGCATGTTTTCGACGGCTACCAGCTTGAGAGATTGCCCTATCTTTTTGCCCTCAGCCTCGCGTTCCTCGCCCTCGTGGGCGTGAACGGATTCGTGAAGTTCCTCGTGAACACGATGAAGGGCCGTCTCGGCGAGCGTCTGCTGCGTCGCCTCCGGTTCGAACTGGTGGATCGCATCCTGCGCTTCCCGCCCGCACATCTTCGTCGCGTCAAGCAGGCCGAGGTGGCCTCCATGGTCAAGGACGAGGTGGAGCCTCTGGGCGGCTTTACCGGCGACGCCATTGTGTGGCCCGTCTTCCTGGCCGGACAGGCGGCAACCGCGATGATCTTCATAGTGGTGCAGAATTTCTGGCTGGGTCTTGTGTCAGGCGCCATCGTTCTCGTGCAAGCCGTTGTCATTCCATATCTCCGCAAACCCATTCTGCGCCTGGGCAAGCTGCGGCAGATCCAGGCGCGCGAACTTGCAGGCCGGGTCGGCGAACTCGTCGACGGAGCCGCCGACATCCGCAGCCAGGGCACAGGAAACTGGGAGCGCGCCGAGATCATTTCCAGGCTCGGTCGCATCTTCGACATCCGCTTCGAGCTCTATCAGCGCAAGTACTTCGTCAAGTCACTGAACAATTTCATCGCGCAGCTCACGCCGTTCATATTCTACGCGGCGGGCGGCTACTTCGTGATCACCGGGCAGCTCGACGTCGGACAGCTCGTCGCCGTCATCATCGCCTACAAGGATCTTCCGGGCCCCATCAAGGAGCTGATCGACTGGGACCTGCAACGTCAGGATGTCGAGATCAAGTACAACCAGGTCATGGAGCAGTTCCACCCCGAGGGCATGCGACCGCCGGAGCAGGCCGCCCCCCAGCCCGCAACCGTGGTCGCCCCCTCGGCCATCATCGAGTTCAAGAATGTGAAACTCGCTGACGACGCCGGATTTGTCCTGCTGGACGACGTGGACGTGCAGCTTTCCACCCACCAGTCTGTTGCCGTGAGCGGGCCATCCGGTGGCGGCAAGGAGGCCTTTGGCCTTGCCTTCTCGAGGCAATTCACCTTGCGAGAAGGGTCCATCCGCGCGGGCGAGATCGACTTCGCCAGCATGCGCGATGTCGAGGCGGGCCGCCATGTTGCCTATGCGGGCGCAGAAGCATTCTTCTTTCCCGTCGATATTCGAAGCAACCTCCTCTACGGGCTGAAGACACAAACGAGGGCCGTGGATGCCACCGGCGCCTCCAGTGACCGTCGTCTGCTGCGTGAACTGCAGCGAACCGGCAACCCGCCACTCGATGCCCGACAGGATTGGACCGACTACGCGACGCTGGGCAGCACCGAGGCAACAGGCATCCTGGAGCGCCTCATAGACGTCCTCAACCTCGTCGACCTCGAGAACGACGTCTACCAGTTCGGCCTGCAATCACGACTTGACCCGGCAAACAAAAGCGCCGTTGCCAACCGCATTGTCGAGGCAAGGCTCGCCCTTCACGAACGCCTTGCGCAACCGGGCCACGAAGGCCTCGTCGAACGATTCCATCCGGCGACCTTCAATCGCAACGCGTCCATCGCAGAAAACATACTTTTCGGCACAAGTCTCGACCCCGATCTGCAGCCGTCGGCCTTGCCGCGACTTCCACATTTTCGCCGTGCCATGGCAGAGGAAGGGCTGGAAAGGCACCTCGTCAACATGGGGCTGTCGATTGCCGAGACCATGGTTGAAATCTTTGCAACGCTGCCGCCCGATCACCCCTTCTATGAGGAATATGGCTTCATTCCTTCAGCCGACCTTCCATACTTCCAGCAGGTGATAAGGCGCGCACGGGCTGGCAATCAGACCTACGCCGACCGAACGGCACTGGCGGCCTTGCCGATGTCATACGTTGATGCCCGCCATCGCCTTGGAATCCTCACGCCCGAGATCACCGAGCGTCTCCTCGCCGCAAGACGAACCTTTGCCGAGACCCTGCCAAGGGAACTGCAAGGACGCATCAACTTCTATCACGAGGATGCATTCAACCCCGCAGCCACGATCCTCGACAACATCCTGTTGGGGCGCATATCGCATGGCGCAGCACAGGCGCACGCCAGGGTGCGCGCCCTCGTGCGTGAAACGCTGGACACGCTTGATGTCAGGGACCTGATCATCGATGCAGGCCTCGGCTTGAACTGTGGTTCCGGCGGCAAGCGGCTGTCGACCGTGCAACGACAGAAGCTGGCGCTCGCGCGCGCACTGATCAAGGATCCGGTGTTCCTTGTGATAAATGGCGCACTGGCAAACCTGGATGACGAGCAGAAGGCCACCATCATCGATCGCGTCCTCGCGCACCGCAAATCCAAGGCGACGCTGTGGGTTCTGACCCGGGACGAATGGGCACAGCGGTTTGACCGAACCCTGCAGTTTGAGGGCGGACGCCTGAAAGCAGACACCATGACCTCCGGACCCGGGTTGATCTGATGGCCCGAAAGGACAACCTCAAATGAGCATTCACGCCGAAGTGGACTCTCTCCGCAAGGTGCCGCTCTTCGCCAGCATCGACACGGCCAAGCTGAAGCTGCTCGCATTCACCAGCGAGCGTCTGTCCTTCCCGTCCGGCGCCATCCTCTTTCGGGAGGGCGAGCGTGGAGATTCCGCCTATCTCCTGCTCGCGGGCCGGGTGGACGTGTCTCTGAAGTCGCCCCAGGGCCCCGTCGTCGTTGCCACGATTGGTCAGCACAACATCGTCGGCGAAATGGCCCTCCTCGGGGACATGCCCCGCTCGGCAACCGTGACGGCCACCGAGCCCGTGGAGGCCCTGCGTATCGGCAAGGAGCAGTTTTTCCAGCTGCTGCGCGACCTCCCGCAGATGACCCTCGAGATCATGCGGGAGCTGGCTTTGCGGCTGAGCAATGCAAACCGCGAGCTTGCGGCAGCCCACGCCAACCGCACCGAGAAGGAGAGCCCCTGACATGCCGATCGACCGGAGCAATCCTGCTGTCTACCCGCCAAACATTCAGGCGATCCTCAAGCGCCCGGCGCCCGCGGCTGTCATGCTGGGTCAGGAGTTGCTCGACGTTGATGCCGGGCAGGGCAGGGTCAGCGTGGCCTACACGGTCTCCGATGCCCTCGCCAACCGGTTCGGCGCCCTGCATGGCGGCATGACGGCCGCCATGATGGACGATGCAATTTCCCTCGCCGCCGGGCTCTCGGTGGAGTGGGGGCAGATCACGCCAACGCTTGAGATGAAAGTGAGCTACATTCGCCAGGGCAAGCCGGGCGCGCGCCTCGTCGCAGAGGCAAGGACCATACGGCGCGGCAGTTCCGTGGCGTTTCTCGAGGCCGAATTGCGCGACGAGCAGGGCGCCCTGATCGCAACCGCGTCATCGACGATCGCGATAACAGCCATGAAGCCTGTCAGGAAATAGCCGCCCGAAAGAACTGTCGATCAAAGCGCAATGCGCGCCATGACCGGCACGTGGTCCGAGGGTCGCTCCCAGCTTCGCGCTTCCCGCAGGATGTGATGTTCGCTGGCCGCGCCGTTCAGCCCCTGGCTGATCCAGAAATGATCAAGCCGGCGTCCCCGGTCCGACTTTTCCCAATCAGCGTTGCGATAGCTCCACCAGCTATAGGCCTTCTGGTCGATGGGAATGACGGAGCGCGTCAGGTCGATCCAGTCATGCGACGCATGGATCGACAGCATGCGCTCGGTTTCAGCGGGCGTATGGCTGACAACATCCAGCAGCTGCTTGTGGCTCCAGACATCATGCTCGAAGGGCGCCACATTCAGGTCGCCGACGACAATGCGGCGCGCAATTTTCCGGCTCTTCATTTTCGAGAACAGCCCCTCCATCTCATCGAGGAACTGGAGTTTGTGCGCGAATTTCTCGTTGGCCTTGGGGTCAGGAACATCCCCGCCCGCCGGCACATAGAAATTGTGCAGCTCGATGTCGCCGGGCAGCACGACCTTAATGTGTCGCGCATCGCCCTTGGCGCAGAAATCCCGGGCATCGACCTTTTCCAGCGGCACCCGGGACAGCACCGCGACCCCGTGGTACCCCTTTTGACCGTTGATGGCACAATGGGAAAACCCGAGCCGCTTGATGTCCGACCGCGGAAATTCGGCATCGGCCACCTTGGTCTCCTGCAGGCACAGCACGTCGATGGGATGGGCCGCCAGGAGCTTTTCGATCAGTGGCAGCCGAAGCCGTACCGAATTGATGTTCCATGTGGCGATCAGCAGCGATTTCATGGGCGAGACGCTTGAGCGGAGGGGGTGAAGGCGCCGGAAATGAAAGGCCCCCGGCTGTGCGTCCAACCGAGGGCCAAAACGCGCTTTGACGCGCCACGTGTCAGGAGGGGATTATCTGACACTAAAGATGGTCAACCTCGGATCCGCTAGCGGGGGGGCGATGCGCACCCGACGTCGTAACGACCATCTGCAGTTACTATATGCGCGAAAGTCACAGTGGGCAACTTTTTTTTGGTCTCTTACACAAACTTAATAACTATATCCTCGCTGCCACACTTTTCATTCGATGCGTGTTGAAGATGTCACGAGCGGGCACAACCTATTTCGTAGGTAGCCCGAGCTGTTTCGCGGTCAGGTCGAAACAATAGCGTGCCAGGCGAACGATCTCGTCCGCCTGTTCGCGCGTGAGGATCAGGGGCGGCGACAGGACCATTGTGTCGCGGATCGCCCGCATGACGAGCCCGTTCGCAAAACAGTGGTTCCTGCACATGGTTCCCACTTCCAGTTCCCGATCGAAGAACGTGCGCCGTTGCTTGTCCTTGACCAGTTCAATGGCGGCAAGCAGCCCCTTGCCGCGCACTTCGCCAACCAGCGGATGATCCGCCAGGCTTGCGACCGCGTTCTGGAAATAGGGGCCGATGTCGTCATGCACGCGCTCGACAAGCCGTTCCCGCTCCATGATTTCCAGGTTTTTGAGGGAGACGGCGCACGCAACCGGGTGACCGGACCACGTGAACCCGTGGACAAGCTCCTCGTTGGCCGAAGCAAAGGCATCGCCCATCCGCTTGCCCAGCGCCACCGCTGAAATCGGCTGGTAGCCGGAGGAAATTCCCTTGGCCATCGACATGATGTCCGGATCGATCCCGTAGGTGTGCGACCCGAACCATCGCCCGGTACGCCCGAAGCCCGTGATCACCTCGTCGACATGCAGCAGAACGTCATACTTGCGGCAGATGCGCTGGATCTCGGGCCAATAGCTGTCGGGCGGGAACATGAGCCCGCCAGCGCCATGGATAGGCTCGGCCGAGAATGACGCCACCTTGTCAGGCCCCAGCTCGAGGATCTTTTCCTCAAGCTTGCGCGCCACCGAGAGGCCATAGGCATTTGGGTCCTGGTCCCCACCGAGCCCGTACCAGTAGACCGTCGGGACCTTCACGAAACCGGGCAGGGGCAGGTCGAACTGCGGGTGCATGGGTGTGAGCCCCGACAGCGAGGCCGCAGCCATGGTCACGCCGTGATACGCATACTCACGCGAGATATGGATCTTCTTGTCCCTCTTGCCCTGCAGGTTCCAGTAATACCGGATGAACTTCAGCGCAGTGTCGTTCGCTTCCGACCCCGAGTTCGCATAGACGATGCGGTCAAGTCCGGCAGGCAGGATCGAGGCCAGCTTCGCCGCAAGTTCGGTCGCAAAGGGGTTCGTCGTCTGGAAGAAGGCATTGTAGTAGGGCAGCTGCTTCATCGCCTGCGCAGCAGCATCGGCCAGCTCCGTCCGCCCATAGCCGACATTGACGCACCACAATCCCGACATCCCGTCGATGAGCCGGTTTCCCTCCGAGTCCCACAGGTACACCCCATCAGCCCTGACGATGACCCGAACCCCCTTCTTGTTGAGGGCCTGCGTCTCCGTGAACGGATGGATGTGGTGCTTCGCATCGAGATCCTGCCAGTGCTTGGTCAGGTTGTGGGTCGCGGTGGTGCTGGACATGATGGTCGCTCTGGAACAAATGAGTGAAAGGGGCAGCAGGCAGCAAGTCCTGCATGCGGGGAAGACAGCGCGTCGCTTGCCTCAGGGATTGTAGCCAATCCGGGCGCAAAGAATGAGCAGCTGTTCCTTCGAAGCCATGCGACGATCCTACCAAAGCTTTTCCGGTCACGCCAGACGGGCTTGAAAGCCGTTGCGGCCCTTGTCACACATGGTCAATGCGCCGGACAGAAAAAGCCGAACAGATCTTCGCCCGCCTCGCGCGGGCAAATCCGTCCCCGAAAGGCGAACTGGATCACGTCAATCCCTATACGCTCCTCGTCGCCGTGGTCCTGTCTGCCCAGGCGACCGACAAGGGCGTGAACCGGGCAACGGCCGGTCTTTTCAAGGTCGTGACCACCCCGCGACAGATGCTCGATCTGGGAGAGGAGGGCCTCGTCCAGCACATCAAGTCCATCGGCCTGTTCCGGGCCAAGGCAAAGAACGTCATCAAGCTGTCGCAGGACCTGATCGACCATCACGGTGGCGAGGTTCCTCAAACCCGCGATGAACTCGAGAAGCTGCCGGGCGTGGGCCGCAAGACGGCAAACGTCGTTCTCAACATGGCATTTGGCCAAGCCACCATGGCTGTAGACACGCATGTCTTTCGGGTCTCCCAGAGATTGGGATTGGCAAAAGGCAAGACGCCGCTCGCCATTGAAGAGCAATTGCTCAAGGTCGTGCCGGAAAAATTCATGCAGCACGCCCATCACTGGCTGATCCTGCACGGCCGCTACACCTGCCTCGCCCGGGGACCACGATGTGCCGAGTGTCCCCTCGAGGATCTCTGCACCTTCAAGGGCAAGTCCAACACGGCCCCCGCAAGTCCCCGTTCCGCCAAGCCCGCAAGGAAGAAGTCGAAATGAACAGACTGCCAGGTTCCCTCGTGCTGGCTTTTGCAACAGCCGTCGTCGGTGCGTTTCTTTTCGCCTGGCAGTCCTTGACCGACGCGCCGCAAGCCGGCGACGGTTCATTCGCGGCCGGCAAGGCCTTTGCGACGCTGCAGCAATTGCTGGTCGAGCAGGTCCCCCATCCGACGGGCTCCGAAGAAAACCGCCTTGTGCGCGACAGGATCATCGCTCGGTTCAAGGCCGCTGGCTACGAGCCGGAATTGCAGGTGGCCTTCCAGTGCGCGCCACCGGAAAAAGCCGCTGGCTGCACGCAGGTCGAGAACATCATCGCCGTCCTCAAGGGCACGGGCGAGGGCAGGGCGATCCTGGCCACCGCACATTATGACAGCGTTCCGGCAGGCCCCGGGGTCGGGGATGACGGCGTTGGCGTCGCTGTCATGCTGGAACTTGCGCGCACGCTGAAGTCGGCGCCGCCAACGCGCAACGACGTGATCTTCCTGATCACCGACGGCGAGGAAACGGGCCTCAGGGGAGCTGTCGCCTTCGCAAGGAACCACCCGCTGATGCAGCAGGTAGGCATTGTCGTCAATGTCGAGGCGCGCGGCAACACAGGCCCCGCCATCATGTTCGAGACAGGCAGTGGCAACAGCCAGCTGATCCAGCTGTTCGCCGAGGCCGTGGGCTCCCAGGTGTCCAATTCCCTCGCGTATGAGATCTACCGCCTCCTGCCCAATGACACCGACTTCACGATCTACAAGAGCGCAGGCCTGAACGGCTACAATTTCGCGATGATCGGCGCCGCAGCGCGCTACCACACGCCCAGGGACAATCTCGCGCTGCTCGACCGCAACACGCTGCGCCATCATGGCGCGCAGGTCACTGGGCTTGTCAGGGCGCTGCAGGGCAGGGATCTGGAAACCCTGCGCGCGCAGGAAGACGCAAGCTACTTCGATCTGTTTGGCAGGGGGCTCGTGCATTGGCCCGCGGCGCTCAATGTGCCGCTGGCACTCGCATCCCTGGCCATGCTCGTGGGCCTCGTGATGACGGGCAGGACATCCTTGAGGCTGGCCGGCACGATCTGGTCCGCATCCACTCTGTTGCTGCTTCCATTCGTCATGTTTGGCATCGGTTGGATCCTGTCTTTCCCGCTCGGGATATGGCCCGAGGTTCATGTGCTGGATCACCAGGCACCGTGGCCGGCGCGTGTGGCGCTGCTCGCAGCGACCTTTGCCGTCGCCACGGTCACGGCAAGGCTGCTCGAGCCGCGAGCGGATCCCCAAACCGTGAGCCTCGTCTACTGGCTTTTCCTGTCTCTTCTCGCCACCGCCTGCGCCGCCCTGTTGCCAGGCGCGGCCTACGCCTTGCTTTGGCCCGCAGTGCTGTTTGCCCTCGTAGCCGGTATCGGTCAGTTGATCGCGCCCGCGTCTGCCATGCGGTGGGCATCCTTCGCAGGCTTCATTGGGATTGCCATGTTCTGGAGCGGTCACATGCTCGCCCTCGATGCCGTGGCGGGCTTTCCGGTCAGCCAGTTCAAGCTTCTGGCGCTTCTCCCCCTGGCGATGGCGCTGGTACCGCTCTTCCTGATCGCAGCCCCCTTGCGCACGACGGTGGCTGCACTCCCCCTGGCGCTGATGATTGCCGCTTCTGCCATCGCGTCCACCATGCCCGGCTTCACGCCGGAGAACCCGCGGCCGCTGAACATTGTCTATCACCAGGATGCAGCCGCAGGCGACGCGCGCTGGCTGGTCCAGGAGACGCCAGTCGATCGCGCATTCATGCAGCAGGCAGGCTTCGGTTCATCCGCCGAGACCGTCGAACTGGCAGGGATGGTTCCTGTCCAGGCCTTCACGAAGAAGGCCACGTCCGCAGGGCTCGCAGCGCCGCGCCTCGACATCGTGAGCCGCGAGGAGCGCGCCGACACGGTCGTCTTGTCGGGCAGCATCAGGTCGGTTCGCCAAGGCTTCGTGTTCGGCCTCCTCCTGCCCGCGGGCTCAGCCGTCACCTCCGTGACCGTCGAGGGTCAATCCGTCGTGTCACCCGAGCGCATGCAGGTCAACAAGCCTGTCTGGGCGCGCATCTTTGGAACCGCCGACAAGCCGCTGTCGATCACCATCGAGCACGGCAAGAACGGCTCCGGCCGCATCGCGCTGTTCGAGCGTTCCGCTCTCCCCGAAACGCCGGAAACCCGGGCGCTTCTTGCACAAAGGCCTGCAAACGCCAGCCCCGTG
>JBEIHO010000096.1:0-11023 GCA_040381215.1 Alphaproteobacteria bacterium
CAGCAGCTGACGCTGCTGCATCCACCTCCTCACCGCGTGAGGAGGAAAGCCTCTCTCTCCCTCACGCAGTGAGGGAGTACCCGCGCGGTACGCGCGGGGGAGGGAGTTCGTCTCCGCGTGGCATCCACGCCCAACCCCACTCCTCCGTCTGCAGCAGCTGACGCTGCTGCATCCACCTCCTCACCGCGTGAGGAGGAAAGCCTCTCTCTCCCTCACGCAGTGAGGGAGTACCCGCGCGGTACGCGCGGGGGAGGGAGTTCCTACCCGCCGTGCACCATACGCGAAGCCTGGCGCCATGCCGGAAAGAGCATTCCCGACCACGCGCCTCCCATGGCAGAATGGACGCATGAAATGGAACCAACTCTGGATCAATGCACGCCTAGCCACCATGGCGGGCGCAGGCCCCTATGGCGCCATCGAGGCCGCGGCCCTCGCGGTCCATGAGGGGCGCATCGCCTATGCCGGACCGATGAGCAGTCTCCCGGGGAGGTCCGCGGAAATTGCCCACGATGTTCATGACGCACGCAACGCCTGGATCACGCCGGGGCTTATCGACTGCCACACCCATCTCGTCTTTGCCGGCAACCGCGCGGCGGAATTCGAGATGCGCCTGCAGGGGCGAACCTACGAGGAGATCGCCCGCGCCGGTGGCGGTATCATGTCGACCGTCCGTGCCACGCGCGCAGCGACGCAGGACCAACTGACGGGGGCAACCCTGCATCGCCTGAGCACTCTCGCGGCCGAAGGCGTCACCACGGTCGAGATCAAGTCGGGCTATGGCCTCGATGCGGAAAGCGAACTCCGCCTCCTGCGCACCGCACACGCGGCGGGCAGGGCGGCGAACGTGTCGGTCGCTCCAACCTTTCTCGGCCTTCATGCACTGCCACCCGGTGCTGATCGCGCCGCCTTCATTGCAGAGATGGCAGGGCCCGTCCTGGCCCGCGTCGCAGAGGAAAACCTGGCCAGCGCCGTCGATGCCTTCTGCGAGGGCATCGCCTTCTCGCCAGCCGAAACCGAGGCCTTCTTCGTTGCGGCCAACAAGGCAGGCCTGAGGGTGAAGCTGCACGCCGACCAGCTCTCCGACACGGGCGGCGCAGCACTCGCCGCCCGCTTCAATGCGCTGTCGGCAGATCATCTCGAATACACAAGCGAGGCGGGCGTTATCGCGATGGCAAGGGCAGGGACTGTCGGCGTCATGCTGCCCGCCGCCTTCTTCTGCCTGCGCGAGACGCGGCTGCCGCCCATGGATCTGTTCCACAAGCATGGCGTACCGCTGGCTGTTGCCTCGGACTGCAACCCGGGAACGGCCCCGATGGTGTCCCTGCTGGGCGCCATGGCCATGGCTTCAACCTTGTTTCGCATGACGCCGGAAGAGGTCCTCAAAGGCGTTACTGTCAATGCCGCCCGCGCACTGGGCCTGCACGCAGACCGCGGCACCCTTGAAGCGGGAAAGCGCGCGGACATTGCCATCTGGCCCATCGAGCACCCCGCCGAACTGTCCTATTGGCTGGGCGGCCTCAGGCCCGAGACGGTCATACGGGGGCGCTGACCCAGTACCGTCCCCAAGGTGACAAACGCCACAACATCAACGACAGTGGCACATTCGCAAGACGACCCAGGACGAAAACCCCGATGAGTAAAGCTTCTGCGACAACCGCAACGCAGGGATTTGCCAACTACCCCTCGCTGAAGGGCGAAGCCGTCATCATCACGGGTGGCGCTTCCGGCATCGGCGCATCGATCGTGGAGCATTTCGCGGCGCAGGACGCGCGCGTGGGTTTCCTCGACGTTGACGAGGCTGCGGGCAGGGCGCTGGCAGCAGCAACCGGCGCAAGCTTCATCCCCTGCGACCTGCGTGACATCGCGGCCCTGAGGGGCGCCATCACCCGCCTGCAGCGCGAGCACGGCCCCACGCTCGCCCTCGTCAACAATGCGGCCCGCGACGACCGCCATGCCATCGCCGACGTGACGCCCGAATACTGGGACGAGCGCATGGCAACCAACCTGCGCCACCAGTTCTTTGCAGCGCAGGCCGTCGCGCCCACCATGCGCGCCCGCAAGCGGGGCTCGATCATCAACATGGGTTCGGTGAGCTGGATGCTTTCGCTGGGCAACATGCCGGCCTATGTGACGGCGAAGTCGGCCGTGCAGGGCCTGACCCGCGGCCTCGCCCGCGACCTCGGCGCAGACCTCATCCGCGTCAATGCCGTCGTACCCGGCTGGATCATGACCGAACGCCAGGTGAAGCTCTGGCTCACGCCCGAGGGCGAGGCCGACATCATGCGCAACCAGTGCCTGCCGGAAAAGCTTTACCCGCCAGACATCGCCCGCATGGTCATGTGGCTGGCCGCCGACGACAGCCGCATGGTGACGGCGCAAAGCTTCGTCGTCGACGGCGGCTGGACCTGATCAGGCCGGCTTTGCCACACGCTTGAAGTCAGCCTCGAAATACCGACCGGCAATCCAGTAATGCACCGCCGCCCAGACGTTGAAGAGCGTCAGGATCAACAGGGCGTACTTCAGCGAGTCCTTGCCATAGGTCGGCGCAAGCGCATCGCTGATCAGGCCGGCAAGTAGCGGTCCCAGCCCCATGCCGATCAGGTTGATCACGAAAAGCAGCAGTGCCGACGCAACCGTGCGCATGCGAACCTCGACCAGTCCCTGCGTCATGGCATAGGTCGGTGGCAGATAGACCGAGCCAAGGGCCGCGGGAACGCCGATGAGGGCAAACACCATCCACGAGGAGTCGGTCAGATAAATGGCGAAGCCGAAGGGCAGGCCGACCACCGTCGCGATGGTCACGATGCGCGGCATCCACTTCATGTCGCGCTTCGAGAACTGGTCGGCGATGTAGCCGCCCAGGAACGTGCCCAATCCACCGGCGACGCCGAACACCAGCGCCAGGAACAGGCTGAGGTCGGTCATCGACAGGCCATGCGAGCGCATCACGAAGGTTGGCCACCACTGCACGCCGGCATAACCGACAAGCGTGGTCAGGGTCGCGCCGATGAAGACATGAACGAGCGAACGCTGCCCAAGCATGTGCTGCACGGTCGTCATCAGCGAGGGCGGCTCGCCGGCATGAGCGACGCCATCGCTTGCGCCACGCCGGGGTTCGCGGATCGTGAACATGACGAGCAGCGCCAGCAGCAGGCCTGGAATGCCAAGAACGAAGAAGGCCATGCGCCAACCATACTCGGTAGCCACATGCGCGCCCCCGTAGAGGCCGACGAACAGTCCGAAAGGCACCCCAAGCGCAAAGATGCCAAGGGCCGTTGCGCGCGTCTTGGCACCAAAAAGATCCGAGATGATGGCATGCGACGGCGGACTGCCCCCCGCCTCACCCACGCCAACGCCAACGCGCGCCAACGCGAATTGCCAGAAAGTCTGGGCCATGCCGCAGACCGCGGTCATGACCGACCAGATCGCAACCGACACGGCGATGATGGACTTGCGATTGCCGCGGTCAGCCCAGATGGCGATGGGAACGCCAAGTGTCGCGTAAAAGACGGCAAAGGCCGTCCCCGCCAGGAAGCCAAGCGCCGTATCCGACACCTGGAACTCGGCCTTGATGAAGGGCATGAGCACGGACAGGATCATCCTGTCCGCATAGTTGCTTATATAGACGACCAGCAAGAGCAGCAGGATGTAGATTTTGTAGCTGGTGGAATAGTCCTGCGCTCCCTCGGGCGCCGCCGCGAGGCCACCGTTCGAACTCATCCTGTTTCCTCAACCTGTTATTTATGGCTTTGACGGCAGCTTGCAGAATTCCGGCAGGGTCGCAAGCATTTTCGCCCCGCACTCGGCCGGGGACATGAAACCACAGTGCAGGCATGCAATATGGAAAATTCCGCTGACCTTGTCGCCATTGCTGACAAGGCATTCCCTCAACTCTACCGTGACCGCATTGAGCCCATCTTGCGCCACCACGAGGCTGGACGCATCGCGGCTGTCACGACTTTCTGGCAGCGGCTGGCACTGACCGCCGGGGTGACGCTGGCGATCGCCACGGCTGTCTTCATGTTCACCGGGGGGCTGGACAACGCCATCCTGGTGGCCGGCGCGGGCCTGGTCTTTGGGCGCGCATGGACCTACACCCCGATCGAAAAAGTCACGGATGCCATTAAGCGCCAGGCCCTCGGTGAGATCGCCAGTGCAATGGGCTGCGCCTACGAACTCGATGGCTTCAAGCCTGGATCGATCGAAACATTCAGGCAGTTGTCACTCTTGCCGGTCTCGGATCGTGCAGCATACCAGGATCGATTCACCGGCACGCACCACGGCTGCGCGTTCGCGTTTTTCGATGGCCATCTGCGCAAGAAGGTAAGATCCGGAAAGAGCTCGAGGTGGGTCACCGTATTTCATGGGCAGTTGATCCGCATCGAGTTTCCAAAGCCCTTTCTGGGAACAACCGTCGTTCGACGAGACGCGGGAATGTTCAACGCCCTCCAGTCATGGGCGAGCCCCATGCAGCGTGTTGGTCTTGGCGAAAGCCGGCTGGAAAAGGCGTTCGAGGTCTACGGGACGGACCAGGTCGAGGCTCGCGCCCTGATACATCCCGTCTTCATGGAGCGGCTTCTCGAGCTCGAACAACAATTCAGCGGCAAGAACCTGCGCTGCGCCTTCAATGCCGGCCAGTTGCTTCTTGCCATCGAGGGGGGCGACCGTTTCGAGTTGGGGTCCATGTTCCGGAGCCTGATCGACGAGACGCGCGTTCAGCGGATCCTGAGAGACCTCTCCGAGATTGTGCGCGTGATCGATGCCGTCCTCACCGCCGAGCGCAGCGCGCTGCCACAATGAAAAAGGGGACCCGGCCGGCACGGCAGGGTCCCCGGAAACACGACATCGGCGTCGGGGCTAGAAGACCTTCTGACCGTTGGCCGTAAGTGAGCCGTCCTTGCCGAGCACGAGATCGATGATATAGGCCCGATCTCCTGCGGCGGAGGCCGGGTCAGGTCTCCCCATGGCACGCACAGCCGACGTGAAGCCCATGATCTGCTGCGCCGTCTCGTCCTTGGCGCCACGCTTCCGCATCGCAGCGGCAAGTGCATCGATCCCCGTGAAGCGGAACGAGACTTTGCCCTCTGGCAACAGGCTCTGGGCCGGCAGGTACGACATGGCCCCCTTGCCAGCAATCTTGGCGGTCGGCGTGACCACATTGATCTGGTTCATGGCAATCGAGAGCTTGGCCGACGAGAGGGCAGCCAGGAATTTGGCCGACATTTCGCTGCTGACCTGCTCGATGGCCGCGCTGCTGGCACTTTCTGTGGGCGAAGCGCCTGCTGCCGTGTCACTGGCGGCCTTGGCGGCCTCCGCCTGCAGGGCGGGAAGGGCGTCGACATAGATATCCCAGAGCTGCCGCCCCGGGACGCCTGATGTATCGATCTCGACCGTAGCCGTCTGGATATCGGCTTCGGGCGGCAGGAGGGGCTCTTCGCCACCCGTGGCAATCCCGCCAATGGACAGGTTCAGGCGGACCTTGGTCGTCCCCTTGCCGTCGGCGCCGGCGCCAACCCCGATCGACGAGTCCTTGATGCCCAGGATGGGCTTGCCGTCCTCGACAACCTCCAGGCCGGAGAGCGAGTAGGTATAGGACACGTCACCCATGAAGTCGGGCAGGCGCTTCATGAAGGCGATGATCTTGGGGCTCGCTTCGCCGCCCATCCAGGATTTGAGCTGTTCGGCGTTCGCCAGCGTGTAACCGGCTTCCTTGGCAGCCTTGGCCCATTCTTCCATCTTGGCGCCTTGCATGCCGCTGACAATCGAGACCGACCCGATTTTCATCGAGGTCTTGTCTTTGGGGGAGTTCGCATTGAAGCCCGTCATGGTTAACTCATAGCGCCCGTCATAGAGGCCGCTACCCTTGGCTTCCATGCCGCCCGTGATGGCGAATTGGCCGATGGTGGCCGTCACCGTTCCATCGGCCTTGGTGGCGATGTTCGACAGGCGCATGTCGACGCTACTCAGGGTCTGCAGTTTCTCGGACCAGACGCCCGTCAGGGTCTGGCCGCCGATCTGCACCTCGCCCTGCGCCTTGCCGTCCTTGTTCCGGATGGACAGCGAGCCTGGAAGCTTCGCGTCGACCTTGATGAGCCCGTCACCGCCGTTGCTGAAACGAACCACGACAGGGTCCAGGACGGCGGTTTCGCCATCCTGGGTGCTGAAGGTCAGCCGGGGGAGTGTGCCGGTCACAGTACCGTCGCCCTGTGTCTCGACCTTGGCCTTGCCCTCCGCCTTCGCAACGACCTCGCCGTTGTCTGCGGGATCCGTGAGGACGGCGACGAACGCGTCCAGCCGCTCCTGCAATTGCTTGGCATCGACGGCGGGCGCCGTCGAGGAGCTGCCGCAGGCGCTCAGCGCAAGCGCGAGAAAGACGGCCGGCAGGAGCCGACGCGAGTTTTGACGGGAAGCTGTCATGGAAATTCCTGATGATAGCAGGCGCGGCACGCGGCATGGCGAGCACGGGCCCGGACAAGGCAAGGCCCAAGGGTGGCCCACCCCCGCGCCGCGGGTCAAGTAGCGCCGGTCACGCCGCAGAGGATTTCACCAGGGTTACTTGCTGGAAGCCTAATTGGATCCGGTGGCGCCCGAGGCGCCGGCGGCGGCAAAGCTGGTCGTGGGCAGGATGAAGCCCTTGCCCGTGTAGACCCGTTGTCCCCATTGGTTGCTGGGGGTGTACCAGACCTGGACCTCGCTCCAGTCATTCTTGGGGCTGAGATCCCGGATGGGGGCTTGCAGGTGGATCCGCCCGTCGTTACCCCAGTTGGCATGGTCCACGATGATGGTGCGGTCGTCGATGACGCGCCGGACGACGGCAACGTGGCCGCGCTGCGCGGACCGGTATCCCTTCATCACGAATACGGAACCCTCTTCGGGGCGCTTGGTCCGATTGTAGCGGCCGGCGGCCAGGCCCCACCAGTTATTGGCATTGCCACGGATCTCGATCCCCGACTGCGCGCGGGCAAAGGGCACGCACTGCAACGGCTTCTCGGGCCTGACGATGCGCGGCAGCACATCTCCCGGTGCCGACCGCGGCGCGTCGCCGGTGGCGCGCGGTTCGGACGGCGTCTCGAGAAGTTCGGGATTGCTGGGACGAAGCAGCAGGCTGGTGTCGGCAGGTTCAGAAAGGGTAGGCGAGACGACAGGCAATTCAAGAGAAAGCGTCAATGCAGCTTGGTTCTGCTGACCAGAATACTCAGGATTATTGAATGAAGCAGAGAATTGCGGCTGCATAGTTTCACAGCCGGCAATTGCTATGCCGACAAGTGACAGGGCCGCTAACCGAATTGCAAAGACAGGTCTCAAAACTTCAATCCCTCGATTGATCTGGCTCTTGAAAGCCATTCAGCGAGCGCTAGGTGCCCTCCGAGTGTCGGGGAGTCAAATTAAGGAAATATTACCGTTAACTTTTACCACCACATTTATGGTTAACGGTCGGTTTAACCCACAATAGATTGAGGGTGAGAGCCCGGGCCTTCAAACAATTTGCGACAGTGGCATGCAGGTCTGTTTTGAGGCAGCCATTGTCGCAGGCTGTTAATCCGTGATCCCGGCTGCAAACCGGGCGGTAGCCTGGAGCGCGTTCAGCAGCGGGCTGTCTCAGTCGGAGCTGAGGATGAAACCTTCCACATCATACACACGCCCGCCGTAGTGGCTGCCGGGGGTGTACCAGACCCGAACCCGGGACCAGTCGTTATCCGCAGAGACATCGAGAACGGGACTGTCCAGGCTGATCTCGCCACCATTCAGCCAGTTGGCATGGTCCACGACGATTTCCCGGCGGCTCAGCACCCGGCGCACGACGGCGACATGCCCGCGCCCGTTATCGCCATAGCCCTTCATGACAAGCACCGCGCCATCGGCCGGCTCGTCCGAGCGGCCATAGCGTCCCGCAGCCTTCTCCCACCAGTTCCAGGCATCACCCCAGATCGAAACACCCGTTTCGGCCCGCACATAGGCAACGCATTGGAGGGGCCGGTCCGGCTGGACAACCTGCGGAAACACGCCGCCTGGCCGCTGCGCGCGCGGACCGGGGTCATCGAAGTTGCTCGCGCAACCGGTCAGGGCGAGGGCTACCAAGGCAAGGTGGACAAGGCGTTTCAACGAAATCCCCCGTGGTTCACGCGGCAGGCGGGAACATGGCCCGCACACCATGGCACAAACCCATTCCCGCGGCGTTCAGGCCGGCGGGGCAATTTGCCTAAAAATGTGGACATCCCCAGCACCCCGGCGACCTCACGCGTCTGTGAGCGATGAACACTTTGTGAAATGCCGCACCGCTTTCCACGTCGCGGCACAAGTCACTGATAACGCTGGAGTTTTTTACGGTAAAAAAGTGACATGCGATCGCCGCAGGTCAGGCATGCGTCCTGCGCAGTTGTTAGTTCGGGATGGTGAACGACATATGTATCACCTGAGCAGCAAGACATGGGCCTCAAGACCACTCGGGCGAGGCCACAGAAGGAGACCAGCCAATGAAGACCATGACCCTCATGATCGAGTTTTCCGCCATCGCGGCAACGCTCCTGGTGATGTGGACCCTGGCGGCTCCCGCCGTTTCCATGAACTGACTCGCTCACACGACCTCAACGAAAGAAAAACAGCAATGACCGCCCTGACATTCATCATCCAGCTTTCCGCCCTCACCATGACATCGGTGATCGCCTTCATGATGCTCACGATCGGCTGAGCCATCGAGGGCAAGTTCTCCCTGCACGACGCAGGGAGATCCTGACGATCAGGGCCCGCGGCGCGCATCGCGCTGGCGGGCCCTTTTCACGTGCGCTGCATGCAAATTGGCGCTCCCATCCAACACGCCTTGACCAGTCGGCAGGCCTGCCAGTAAGTCGCCTCTTGTCATCACGACTCTTCAGATAAGGCAGGACGGTTCCATTGGCAGGATTGCTTGGAAGAATTTCGCGCGAAGTGCGGGTTGTGTCGAACATGGTCAGGCTTCTGGGCCTGATCGGCAAGATCAAGCCCGACGCGCCGCACACCCTTGCTGACACATTGGAGCACTGGGCGAAGGCTCGCCCGGACAATACGGCCATTCTGTTCGAAGACCGCAGCTACACGTATCGGGAATTCGAGGAGCATGCGCGACGTTACGCCCACTGGGCGCAGTCGCTCGGCCTCAAGCGTGGCGATGTCGTTGCGCTGCTGATGGAGAACAGGCCCGAATACCTGTTCGCCTGGGGTGGTCTCATAAAGCTCGGCATTACCGTCGCCTTGATCAACACGAACCTGCGCGAGCGATCGCTGGCGCACTCGATCACCATCTCCGGTGCCGATCACGTCGTGCTCGGGGTGGAGATGGCGGACAATTATGCATCAGCGCTGGATGACATGGCCGGGCGCCCGACGCTGTGGGCCACCGGCGGCAGGGTCGAGGGCGCCAAGGACCTCGACGAAGCCCTCGCGCGTCAACCCGTGACGGCGCTGCCCGCCGACATCCGCAAGGGCATGACCGCCCGCGACAAGTGCTTCTACATCTATACCTCTGGCACGACCGGCCTGCCCAAGGCTGCGAACATGAGCCACCAGCGCATCCTGACCATGATGCATTCCTTTGCTGTCGCCATGCGGTCCACCGAGAAGGACAGGATGTATGTCGTGCTGCCGCTCTACCACTCGGCAGGCGGCGTCTGCGCCATTGGCTCGACCCTCACCGTGGGCGGCTCGGTCATTCTCAAGCGAAAATTCTCGACGACCCAGTTCTGGGACGACTGCGTGAAGTACAAGGCCACGCAGTTCCAGTACATCGGCGAGCTCTGTCGCTATCTGTTGAATTCGCCGCCGCATCCGCTCGAACAGAAACACAATCTGCGCGTGGTCATGGGAAATGGATTGCGGCCCGAGATCTGGCCTGGGTTCCAGAACCGTTTCGCCATTCCGTGGGTGATCGAGTTCTATGGTGCGACAGAGGGAAATGTCGCGCTGGTCAATACCGACGGCAAGGTTGGCGCCATCGGGCGCGTGCCGGGCTACATGCGCAACGTGATGAAGACCCGGCTTGTGCGCTTCGACATCGAGAACGAGGCGCCCATCCGCAATGCCGAAGGCTTCTGCACCGAGTGCGCGCATGACGAGGTCGGCGAGGCGATCGGCAAGATCGACGACGTGCGCGGCCGCTTCGAGGGTTACTCGAAGGGCGCAGACACCGAAAAGAAGATCCTGCGCGATGTCTTCGAGAAGGGCGATGCCTGGTTCCGCTCCGGCGACCTGCTGCGCCGCGACGCCGAAGGCTATTTCTATTTCGTGGACCGCATCGGCGACACCTTCCGCTGGAAGGGCGAAAACGTCGCCACGTCGGAAGTCTCCGAGGCGATCTCGGTCTTCCCCGGCGTGAAGGAGGCCAATGTCTTCGGCGTGAAGGTGCCCGGTACCGACGGTCGCGCAGGCATGGTGTCAATCGTCGCCAAGGGCGATCTCGACCTCGCGGCCTTCAAGGCCCACGTCGAGAAGAACCTGCCGGGCTACGCGCGCCCCATCTTCGTGCGCCAGCAGCAGGAGATCGAGGTCACCGGTACGTTCAAGCATCGGAAGGTCGAGCTGGTGAAGGAGGGTTTCGATCCTTCAGTCATCAAAGAGCCCTTGTATTTCCTTGATCCCGTCGACGGCCAGTATGTCCCGCTCCGCAAGGAGCTGCACGATCGCATCGTTGCGGGCGAGATCCGCCTTTGAGTAAACCCGGCGCGCCGGAAGCCGAGTTTGAGATCTCGACCGACCCTGCGCGAACGCACGGGGAGGGAGTTCTTCTCTGAAGGACACCTGCGACCAACGAACTCCTCCGTCTGCAGCAGCTGACGCCGCTGCAGCCACCTCCTCACTGCGTGAGGAGGAGCACTCTCTCCCTCACGAAGTGAGGGAGTACCCACGCGGCACGCGTGGGGGAGGGAGTTGCGGCGCCTTTACTCCGCCGCAGGCTTCTGGCTCTTCGCGGCCTGCTCCAGGACATGCTTCTGGATCGTCGCCATCGCCGCGCCCATCGCCGCGCCAATGGACCGCTCGGCATTCACCGTCG
>JBEIHO010000097.1:0-10720 GCA_040381215.1 Alphaproteobacteria bacterium
CCGGGGCCGCCGCCCCGAACACCTCTTCATCATCAACCGCTACGCCCGCCCGGTATCCTCCACCCAGTCCGGGGCAGCAGCGTCTGCATTGCTGTCGGAAGTGTTGAGCTCGCTCCCCCCGGGCATCTCGAGCAGCCCCCTCGTGCGCCCCTTGGAGCATGAGGGCGTGCGCTACATCGCATCCGCCATGCAGATCCCCGGCTATGACCTGCGCGTCGTGTCAATCTCGCGCGCGGCCGAGATTGCCGCCGGGTGGACGGACTACCTGCCGCTGTGGTCCATCATGATCATCGGCCCCTCCCTTCTGGGCGCGGCCCTGTCGTGGGCGCTCCTGAACCAGATGGAGCAGGCCCAGCGCTCGCGCTCGGCCCTGCGTCGCACGGAAGAGCGTTTCGAGCTTGCCGTCAGCGGCGCCCGCTGCGGGATCTGGGATTGGGACGTTCCCAACCGAAAAATGTACTGGTCAGGTGCCATGAACGGCCTCCTCGGGCTCGGACCCCAGCCCAGGATCATCCCGCTTGACGATCTGGAAAAGCGCCTCCATCCGGAGGACATCGGCGCCCTGCGAACCATTGAAAACACGATCCTGCGCGGTGCCGAACATTACGACGCTTCGTTCCGGATCCGCCACGAAGACGGCCACTTCGTCTGGATTCGCGCCAAGGGCCAGGCCTACCGAACCCTGCGAGCCGAGCATCCCCGCCTGTCGGGCATTGCCCTCGACATCTCCGACCAGAAACACGCTGCCGACCGGCTCAGCGTCACCGAGCGCGTGCTCAAGGCTGCCTTCGAAAATGCCGCCGAAGCCTTTGCGCTCTGGGACCAGGAAGGCCGCCTCATCCTGTGCAACCGTCGCTTCCTCGATTTCTATGGCCTCAGCGAAGCCAAGCTGGGCGATCCCCGCACGCGCCTGCTGTCCCGGGTTGTCCAGCAGGATCACGCCGCTGACGGATCGCCGCTGGAACTCATCGACTTCGGCGGCTCGACCGGCACTGTCGAACTGCAGCGCGTCGATGATCGCTGGCTGCTGGTCAGCGAACGCAAGGCGACGGAAGACGCCCGCATCATGGTCGCCACCGACATCACCGCCCTCAAGCAGCATGAGGACGCCCTCCAGCAATCGCACCAGCAGTTGCAGGAACAGACCCTCAAGCTCGGCGAAATCGCAATCAAGCTTGAACGCGAGAAGCAGCGCGCCGAAGAAGGCAGCCGCTCGAAGACCGAGTTCCTGGCAAACATGAGCCATGAACTCAGGACGCCCCTGAACGCCATCATGGGTTTCTCGGACGCGATGAGAAACGCGGTGCTTGGCCCGCTCCCGCCCCGGTATATCGGCTACGCCAATGACATCCACGCCAGCGGGGCATCGCTCCTGCGCCAGATCGATGAAGTGCTCAACATGGCACGCATCGAGGCAGGCCAGATGGAACTCAATTTCGCCCCGACGGACCTCAAGTCATTGGTCATCGACAGCGCCCACGAGATCGAGGACAAGGCCCGGGCGGCAGGCATCACGCTGCGCATGCAGCTTCGCGACCTGCCGGCCGTTCGCGCCGATCGCCAGGCCATTCGCGAGGTCATGTCGAACCTCCTGTCGAATGCTCTGAAGTTCAACGCGACCAGCGGCTACATCACCATCGAGACCCGCATGCTCGGTGACCAGGCCTCGGTCTGGATCCACGACACGGGCGTGGGAATCGCACCCGAGAACCTGACCCGCGTGCTCAAGCCCTTCGAGCGCATTGAAAAGGCCGTCAAGGCAAGCAAGAAGGGCGGAACAGGGCTGGGGCTTGCAGCCTCGAACGGAATCATCGCGCGCCATGACGGCCGCTTGAGCATCGAGAGCGAAACGGGAATCGGCACCAGCGTCTTCTTCACCTTGCCCCTCGCGGCCTGAGGCCCCGATTCCCGGCCCGGGCGAACCGGGCCAACCGCACACAACCATCCAAGCGCGGCCGCAAGCCAGGCCACTTGCTGGCGCGCGCCCGCGGTTACCCCTGACGCCCACGCAGATAATGCAGCATTCTCAATTGGATGCGGGTAGCTTGCACCCTCGGGGGCGCCTCTGTTGCAGTGCAAAACAGCGGGACGAGATTCCCCGCCTCGCAAGCATCGAGGGGTGCGGCAGAAAGCCCGCAAGTGCGACCTTCACTACGCTTGTTGACGTTTTTGGAACTGTCTAAAGTCGCTCGCAAGTCGCGCTAGGACGTGCGCAACGATCCTGACTGTCTGGTAGCGAGAGCTGCTTTTTCGACGGTCAGGAAATGCACGTTGACCGGCGCGCGACGAGGGGACAGATGGCCACCATGACGGCCATATATGGAGAGAAGTATGAATAGGACTGGTTTGTTTCTCTTTATCGCGGTCGTCATCCTGGCGGTCGCTGCCTACTTCTACCTGAACAAGCCGAAGACGGAAGGCGAAGCCACCGACGCCACGGCGACGGAAGCTCCGGCTGAAGCCGCTCCGGCTGAAGCCGTTCCGGCCGAAGGCGAAGCCGCTCCGGCTGAAGCCGCTCCGGCGGATGGCGCTCCGGCTGAAGCCGCTCCGGCTGAAGCCGCTCCGGCTGAAGCCGCTCCGGCTGAAGCCGCTCCGGCTGAAGCTCCGGCTGCTCCGCCGGCCCAGTAATCTGGGTTGAACAGTCACTTTAAGTGTCTGTGCATGCGGTCCGCCCCTGGCGGGCCGCATGTTTTTTTGTGCTAACCTCAAGTCCCGGACTGCAAGGAGAGCCCGCATGAACCGTTCAATTCTCGCCCTGCTCGCAATCGTAATTGTTGGCGGCGGCCTCTACTACTACACGCAGATGCGCAAGCCCGAGGCGCCTGCCACCGAAACCGCAGCAGCGCCAGCCGCCTCGAGCGACAATGAGCCCTTGCTGTTCACCTGGGAAAACTGGGCGGACCCGCCGTTCCTGGCGGAATACAAGGAAAAATATGGCGTAGAACCCCGCACGGCCATCTGGGCCGATGAAGACGAGGCGTTCGCCAAGATGCGCACGGGCTACAAGCCCGACGTGATGGCGCCCTGCTCCTACGAGTTCGGCCGCTGGCAGGAAGCCGGCCTCATCCAGCCGATCGACGTGACCAAGCTGAAGTACTGGAAGGACATTCCGGACGCGCTGAAGAAGGTGCCCGGCATGATGAAGTCCGAAACCGAGGCCTGGTTCATTCCGCAATATTGGGCCAACACGTCGATCACGTATCGCACGGACCTCGCCCCCGAATATGTCGGCAAGGAAAGCTGGAAGATCCTGTTCGACCCCAAATACAAGGGCAAGATCGCCGGCCTCGATGGCGTGGATGACACGGTAACCCTGATCGCCAAGACGTGGGGCGTCGACCCCTACAACATGAGCGACAAGGATTGGGAACTCGTGCAGGGCAAGCTGCGCGAATTCGTCGCCAATGCCCGCTTCATCTCGTCGGATGAAACCTCGCTTTCGCAGGGCCTGGCGTCCGGCGAAGTCGTGGCAGCCATCACCTGGAACCAGACGCATGCGGCGCTGAAGCGCGAAGGCAAGCCCGTCGCCTTCATGAACCCGCCCGGCGGCATGTTCACCTATGTCTGCGGCATGGTCGTCCACGCCGAAGCCAAGAACCTGGAAAAGGCCTACGCCATCATCGACAGCGGCATCTCTCCGCAGGCGATGAAGTACCAGCTTGACCAGCTGAACAATGGCCCGGCCAACAGCACGATCTTCGCCGACTACACGGACGAGCAGCTGAAGGAGATCAACTTCTCGCGTGACGTGGAGGGCTTCCTCAACGCTGGCACCTTCCAGGTTCGCCTGAAGAACAAGGAAGAGATCGTCAAGTTCTGGACCGAAATCCGCGGCGGCGGCTAGTTGGTTCCGACAAGTGTCCAAGGGGCTCCCGGGGCAATCACCCCGGGGGCCCTTTTTCTTTGGCACCTCGATAAGGAGCTGGCCAGGGGATGACATCGGCCCGGCAATACCCATATGAAAGCGCCTTGAGGAGAAGGGTCGAGCTCATGCCCAACGACAGCCGACTGACCGATGACGCTGCAGGACAGGTCATGCGCCTTGCACACCACGCAGGGGCAAAGAACTGGATCCCCTCGACCAGTGGCAATTTTTCCGTTCGCATCGATGCCGGCACCTGCGCCGTGACGGCGTCTGGCAGCGACAAGACCCGCCTGGGCCCGGAAGGAATCATCGCGGCGGCGATCAGGGGCGAACGTCACCCGCGCGAATCAGCCGAGGCACCGCTGCACTACATGGTCTACCGAGCGCTGCCCGAGGTCGGGGCCGTATCCCATGTCCACGCCCTGCCCGCCGTGCTCGCCTCCATGGCCCTGCGTCAGGACGACCAGGTCCGCCTCGAGGGGCTCGAGATGCTCAAGGCCTTCCACGGCTTTACGACGCACGAAAGCCACCTTGACGTTCCGGTCTATGACAACGACCAGGACATGGACGGCCTCGCGGCACGAATAGAGCGTGACCTGGCGGTGAAAAAGCCCTGCTGGGGCTTTCTGCTGGCGGGGCACGGCCTCTACGCCTGGGGTCGCACCACGCAGGAGACGCTTCGCCATCTCGACGCTTTCGATTACCTTTTCACCCTTAGCCTGAAACTGAAAGGAATACCGGCATGACGACCCTCACGGTGTTTGACCTCTCCAGGGGATTTGCGCCCGTATCGCAGACGACCGACACCCGCGACATCATCAAGGCGCTGGTGCCCTTCGACGTGCGCTTCGAGCGCTGGCAGGCCACCCGTGAATTGCCGCCGGGCGCAGGCCAGGACGAAGTCCTCGAGGCCTACGCCGCCGACGTCGAACGCCTCAAGAAGATCGGGGGCTATCAGTCGGCCGACGTGGTGCGCATGCGGCCCGACCATCCCGACCGGGAAGCCATGCGCCAGAAATTCCTGTCCGAACACACCCACGCCGATGACGAGGTCCGGTTCTTCGTCGAGGGCGCCGGCGCCTTCTACCTGCGCAACAAGGAACAGGTCCTGCAAATTGTCTGCACCGCCGGCGACCTCCTGTCGGTACCCAAGCAGACCCGGCACTGGTTCGACATGGGACCAAAGCCCCTGTTTGCGGCGATCCGCCTGTTCACGACACCCGAAGGCTGGGTTGCAGACTTCACGGGCGACCGCATCGCCGACAACATTCCGAAATACGCCACGTGATCCGCGCGGTCGTTTTCGATATCGAAGGCACGATCGGCGACATCGCCTTCGTGCGTTCGGTCCTGTTCCCCTTCGCCCGTGAGAGGCTGGACAGCTTCCTCGCCGCCCATTGGGACGAGGATAGGGTCAGGGCCATCGTGGCAGAGGCAACCGCAGCCGCGGGACGCGCGCTGGCATCACGAGCCGATGCCGTGGCACAGTTTGCGGAATGGATTGACCAGGACCGCAAGATCACGCCGTTGAAAACCCTCCAGGGCATGATCTGGCGCGGCGGCTATGAAACAGGCGAGCTGAAGGCTCACCTCTATGAAGATGCCATTGCAGCCATCAAGCGCTATCACGCCCAGGGCCTGCGCCTTTTCATCTATTCGTCTGGGTCGATCGAAGCGCAGAAACTGTACATGGCCCATTCCGTGGCGGGCGACCTGCAGGAACTCATCAGCGGCTACTTCGACACGACAACGGGCCCCAAGGCCGATCCCGCCTCTTACGCCGCCATTGCAACCAAGGCAGGACTGCCGCCCTCGGCGTTGATCTTCTTCTCGGATGCGACGGCTGAAATTGCGGCAGCATTGAAAGCCGGCATGTCCGCCACGCTTGTCTGTCGCACGCCAGGCATGCCATCGCGGGAAGAGCGTCAGGCCTTCACATCCATCGACGATTTCAGCGGTCAGGGCATGGTCCAAGCATGACACAGGCGCACGACCAGGATGTCCAGTACGCCAGACGTCCCCGGCAAGCCAAGTGCGGTTCCTGGCTTTGCAAGATCCTCTCGGATCCACGCCAGCCCCAGATGCTTCCCGGTTGCAGGTGACGACGAGACCGACGTGATGAAGCCAGCGCTACCGCCCTTGGCGATCAACTCACCGGGTTGAAGCCGGCGCGGGCTCGACAATTGGACAAGGCGACTGCCCCCGGCGCGTGGCCGCTGGGCCAGGGCCTCCGAGCCATTGAAGCGACGCAGACCATCGGGTTCGACGCCCAGATCCAGCGGCACGCGCAGGTCGTGAGCGCGCAAGGCGTGTTGCGCCGGCACCCAATCGACACCGACCTTAGCCGTCGCCGCCTCGATGCGTGCATGCTCCAGCGCCAGGGTACCCACCGGCAGAAGGCCGAAGCCCGCGCCCACGCGCATCAGCCGATCCCACACGGCACCGATACCCGCCGCGTCTGTCCATAAATCGAAACCGTCACCTGCCCGCTGCAGCAGGACCTGGTTCTGCCGCCAGCCTGTCGCTCGCGGCCCCGCGACACCATCGCTTGTCGCGCGCTCAGGCACACCGAGAAAACCAGCCAGTTCAAGGATCGCCCCGGCGTAAGGCCCCCTGAGGGCAACGCCACCGCGCAAACCCGTCCTGTCCGTGACCTCGACCGCAAACCCGGCAGCCCCATCGGCAAACCACGCATAGTCCGAAACCAGGCTCGTCAACTCGAAACAGCCAGTCTCAAGCCGGGCCACAAGCCCTTCTCCCCTCGCAAACCCATCGTCATCGCACCACAGCACGCGCGCCGTCTGGCCGAGGCCAATTGAGGAAACATCATGCGTGGTCGCGAAGCCGAGAAACGCCGCCGCCTCTTCCCCCTCGAAGCGCCAGCCATGGCATGCCGACAGATCGGCAATCGCCGCGCGGCACGCGAGCGCTTCGCACTCCTCGCTCTCGCTTGTGTAGATTTCGGGCACCGCGACGTGGCAGGGGCGCGCCCAACGGTCACTGACACACAGCGGCGCCGTCCTCGAATGGAGCGGCGATCTCAGGATCGTACGGCCGTTCACTTCGCTCACGACACCCCCTGCATCGTTCGCAGAACCGCCTCGGCAGCCAGACGGCCATTGGTTCCCGTGACACCACCGCAGGGATGCGTGCCGGCGCCGCACAAGTGCAGGCCCGGAACCACCGGCGCCGGTGCAGCGGCCCAATGGACAGGTCTCAGCGCCCCCATCTGATCCATCGAGAGGTCACCGCCGTGCCAATGGCTACCGGCACCCCCGCCCATCTGCGCAAGATCCACCGGCAGATAGACATCGACCGCACCAACCAGGTCCGGAAGGTCGGGCGCGAACGAGCGCAGGCGATTGATGACAGCCGATACAACGCTCGTTCTGGCCTGCTCGACGTCCTGCGCCCCGAATTGCGGCGGCACATAGGTCGCGCTGATCGACATGACATGGCACCCGGCACGCACGAGGCTTGCATCGTGCACCGAAGGCAAAGTCACTTCCAGGGCCAGATCGGAAGCGATCTGCCCCTGTGAAAAGGCTGCATGCGCGCGCGCCAGCTCGTCCATCGACAGGCAGACCAGCAGGCGATCCTTGAGAAACCGCTTGTCGAGGTTCTTGAACGTCGGCAACCCGTTGAGCGCCAGATTGACCTTCGCGACCGCGCCTTCCATGCGATAGCCACGCAGGCGCTTCTTGAAGCCCAGCGGCAAATCACGCTCGGCCCCCATGTGCAGGTAGGTCTGCACCGGCGAGAGGCTCGAGACGACATGCGGCGCATAGACCGCCTCGCCATTGGCCAGATGCACCCCTGCAACCCTGCCGGCTTCGAACAGGAACTGGTCGACCTGCGCCCCAAGCCTGATCCTGACGCCGGCCGCCTCGCAAGCCTTCTGCAACGCAGCCGCGAACGCGCCCGCGCCGCCAACCGGATGAACAATTCCGTTGGCATTTTGCGGCTCGAGCGCACGACGCAGGATCGCAAGCAATGCCGTGCCTGCGGCCGACGGTGGCAACGCATTGCCGAGGATCGCGTCGAATGCCAGCGCCCCCTTCAATTGCGGCGTCGCGAAGTGCCTGTCGAGCAACTCTGCAATTGAAAGCTCGAGCTGCTGGCCAGCGGGCCCCTCGGGGATCGCGGACTTGGAACGCCCGCCCAGCAGGGAAACACGGCTGGCTTCGCCCCCCGCAGGCGGCACCGCCGGCAGCTGCGTCCAGCCATGAAGCTGCTGCGAAAGCTTGCGCATGCCCGTGGCAAATGCCGGCCACGCACGCGCATCATCGGTATCGTAGGCACCCAGCGACTGCGCCGTGTAGCGCAGATCCTCACCCAGGACGATGTGCCGCCCGTCAGGAGACAGCGCAACAGCGCCCGTCTGACGGGCAGAGAACTGCAGGCCCAGCTTGGCAAGCCGCAGCGCTTTCATCACCTCGGCGTCGAGCGGGCCGATGAGATGGGCGACCGTGGAAAGCCGGAAGCCGGGCGAGATCTCATCGGTACGGCACATGCCTCCCAACCGGGATTGCGCCTCGAGAACAACCACGCGCTTGCGCGCCTGTGCGAGCAGGGCGCCGCACACAAGCCCGTTGACGCCACCACCAATGACGATGACGTCATAGTCCTGTCCAGGAACGGCGTCAGCCATTGACTGCCCCCTTGGGCCTTGTGACGGCGCCAAGCGCCCGCGCGATGGAAAGGCCCGCGCGGCCTGACCCGGCCGAGAAGCTCTCACTGGCAAGCCACAACCCGCGACCGATCTTCCACACACCGTCATGGCCGACATCGGGCAGGACCGGCACCTCGCCGTGATGGGCGACAAGACCCGACAGGGGTTTCTGGCGCTCCAGGAAGGGGCGCGGCTCGGCCGGCAGCACAAGTTCTGCCGTCTTGAGCGAGAGCTCAAAGCCCGGAGCCCAGGCGTCGATCCTCCGCGTCACGGCACTGACCAGCCGCTCACGACGAGAACCGCTCCACGGGCCCTCCTCGGTCTCACGCGGCAGATTGGGAATATCGGTAATCACCTCCCAGGACATCCGCCCGTCGCTCTCGCTTCCCATCCGTCCGATGGGATTGATCCGGACGGAAAGGCAATAATCCTGCTGCGCCTGTCGCGCCATGAGCGCACCATGCGAGCGCGCCAGTCGATCCAGCGATGGATTGAGGAGCACGGTCGCACCGGAAGTCATGGTGCCAGCCCCCAGCCCCCGGATGGCAGGCGGCATCGCCGCCGTATAGCGGATCCGGCCGGCAAAGACAGGCCGCAACGCGGCGGGAACCTCGAAGGGCAGAGGCTCCAGCAGTTCGAGCGCCGCGTCTCCCTGCAACCCGAGGATCACCTGCGGCGCCCGCAACGCCGTCCCGTCGGCCAGCACAACGCCCTGAATGGCGTCACGCTCGAGGATGAGCTGGCGCACACGAACCTCATGCTGCACCTCCAGCGAGCCCCGCGCCTTCAGTGCAGCGCCAAGGGCCGCCAACAGGCCCGCCGTCCCTCCAGCGACAAAACGCTTGCCGGGAACATGCCCAAGCAGCGCGAGCATGGACTGGCGCGCCAGCAGGCGTGCCGACCCCGCCAGCGTCGGCGAGACCGCCGTTCCCGCCAATGCATGCTGCGCCAGGGCCCCGCACAAGAGCGGATGGACAAACGCCTCTTCCAGCAGGCGCGACAGCGAGGTCGACTGCGCCTGCACCACCTGCGCCAACAGCGGATCACGTCGCGCGCCCAGCCCCAGAGGGCTGGCCGATCCGCCCGTCCCACCATGATTTGCCGCCAGCGCCTGTCGAAGAATGCCGCTGGCAAAGCCCGGAAACGCGGCCGCATCGCGCGCCGATAGCCCCGCCAGCCCGGCCACGGTGGCGTCCTGTTCCGGCCAGATGACCAACGGGCGTTCCTGCGCGACCGCCACAAGCGGCGAGACCGCGCCATAGCGCAGCCCATGGGAAACGAGGTCCAGCCAGTTCACAGCCTCGACGTCGGCAAGGCATGGCGCCGAAAGGCCTGCCCGCACGCCAGGCGCATCGGGATCGAGGATCCTGACGGTCTTGCCGGCTGCGGCAAGGCTGCAAGCCGCAAACAGACCCTCGACGGACGCCCCGATGCAGATGGCGTCCAGCTTGTCTGTCGCGCGGGCTGCAACTGCCATGGCGTTCGACCTCGGGGGAAAATGTTCCGCCTCGAAGAGCAATCTCCCACAAGCGGCACCGGCTATCCCAATAACCCAAATTGGCAAAGAGATCGTGGATGATTAACGCCGCCCGGCCGGCACAGGCAAACCGGCGCAAGTAAAAGGCCGCCGGGTCGCCCCCGACGGCCTGTTTAACAAGTAATGAATCGCGGACTTAGATGATCCCGCGCTTGTACTCACCCACGACCACGCGCTTGGGCTTGAAAGCGGCCTCAAGCACGGCAATGGCCTTCTGGGGTTGCGCTGCGCCGCACATGAAGACGTCGAACGCGGCAAAGCCCTTTTCCGGCCACGTGTGGACCGAAATGTGGCTCTCCGAGAGCACGGCAACACCCGACACCCCGCCATTGGGCGAGAACTTGTGCAGGTGGATGTGCAGCAACGTTGCACCGGCAGCCGTCACGCTGTCCTTCATGGCCTGCTCGATCCTGGCTTCGTCGTCCAGGTCCTGCGCATCCCAAAGGTCGATGTGAAGGTGGCTGCCCGCGAACGTCACGCCGTTGCGGGTAATGAAATAGTCTTTGCGTTCTTCGTCCGCTTCCACGACGGGATTTGGAACTGGAACCGGAACGGACTTCGTTCTGGCGCGGTTCTGAGGGAACTGCGTTACTTCGACAGCCGCTCTTTTGCGTGCAGACAGAGCCATGTGACCCATCCCAACAAG
>JBEIHO010000098.1:0-10218 GCA_040381215.1 Alphaproteobacteria bacterium
GCGGACCGGTTTCGAGTTCACGCCCACGCCCGATGGCATGACCCGTATCCTGCCACTGTTCTACAATGATGGAACCCGACCGCACGAATTGATCGCGACCGAGCAGGCACAGGAGACACAGGTTCCCTTTGCGCAGCAGGGGCTGCCGGCCTCGGAGATCACGGTCGCCGAGGTGCTGAAGGGTGCCGGCTACCACACGATGCATATCGGAAAGTGGCACCTGGGCAGCACGAAGGAATTCCGGCCGCTGTCACAGGGCTTCGATGAGAGCGTCATGATGGAAAGCGGGTTGTTCCTTCCCGAGGATGATCCGCAGGCCGTCAATGCGAAGCTGCCGTTCGATCCGATCGACCAGTTCCTGTGGGCGCGCATGCAGTATGCCACGTCCTACAATGACAGTGCCCTGTTCGAACCCAAGGGGTACCTGACCGACTTCTACACGGATGAAGCCGTGAAGGCGATCGAGGCGAACCGCAACAGGCCTTTCTTCCTCTACCTCGCGCACTGGGGCGTTCATACGCCGCTGCAGGCATCGAAGGCGGATTATGATGCGCTGTCGGACATCAAGGACCACAGGCTTCGCGTCTATGCGGCGATGGTGCGCTCGCTTGATCGCAGCGTGGGGCGGGTGATGGAGGCGCTCGAGGCGAACGGTATAGCCGACAACACGATCGTCATCTTCTCCAGCGACAATGGCGGGGCTGGCTATATCGGGCTAAAGGACATCAACAAGCCCTATCGCGGCTGGAAGCTGACCTTCTTCGAAGGTGGCATCCGCGTGCCCATGTTCGTGCGCTGGCCTGCGAAGATCGCGCCCGGCACGACCAACAGCACCATTGCCTCGCACATGGACCTCATGCCCACCGTGGCGGCGGCCGCCGGTGTGCCCCTGCCCGATGACAGGATCATCGATGGCATGAACCTGCTTCCCCTGCTCGAGAAGGGCGCGGCTCAACCGGACCGAACGATCTTCTGGCGCGACGGGCATTACCAGGCCGTGCAGACGGGCGGGTACAAGCTGCAGATCTCGGAGCGACCGAAGAAGGCCTGGCTGTTCAACCTGGCCGAGGATCCGACGGAACAGAAGAACCTGGCCAGCGCGATGCCGCAAAAGGTCGAGGAACTCAGGGCGCTGATCGACGCGCACAACAAGACACAGCGTGAGCCGCTGTTCCCGGCCGCCGGCGAGATGCCGGTGACGATCGACAAGACGCTGGAAGAGCCCGCGACGAAAGACGACGCGTACATCTACTGGCCCGGCTGACGGGCCGCAGGGAGTTTCGCATGAGCCGCTTCTTTCCTCCGAGCACAAATGCCGACTATCACGGACGGCCGCTAGCGGCGTGGTTCCTGACACTGGTGTCGCTGGCCACGATCGTTCCGGGCGGCATCCACGTGTTCCTGCCGGACGGCGGGGCGGGCGTGATCGCGGGGATCGACCTGACGCAGGGTGGCAAGACCATCATCGCGGTCTTTGCCTGGGCCGGGGCGACGCAGATGGTCTGGGGCCTTTCGATGCTGGCGGTGTCGCTGGCCTATCGCAGCCTTGTGCCGCTGTTCCTGTTCCTGATCCTGGTCGAGCGGTCGATGATCGCTGCGAACCAGTGGATCCTGAAATCGACAGGGACGGGTCATCAACCGCCCGAGGCCTATGTGACCCTTCTGGCCTTGCCTCTTATTGCGCTGATGCTTGGCCTGGCGCTTGCCAAACGCCCGCCGGCCCGCTGAAACGGACGCCTATTGTCCCCGACGGAGTTGAGGTCTCTTCCTGTTCAGCCTATTGTTGCCGTAACGGCAAATCAAAAGGCCTATGAACTGGAGGAAACATGTCGCTCGCCCATGACCCGCGGGGTCGCACTGCCCCCTGGACACTGCCCCTGTCGCAGATCGACCCGAGCCGCGCCGACCTGTTCGAGCGCGGCGAACACTGGGACTATTTCGCGAGGCTGCGGCGCGACGACCCCGTCCACTTCACGCCCGCAAGCGACTTCGGGCCCTTCTGGTCGATCACGAAGTTCAAGGACATCGTTCAGGTCGAGACCAGTCACAACATCTTCTCGTCGTTCCCCGAGATCGTGATCGGCGATGCGCCGGCAGACTTCCGGCCGCCGATGTTCATCGCGATGGATCCGCCGGTCCACGACGAGCATCGCAAGACCGTCACGCCAGCCGTTTCACCGGCGCGCATTGCCGAGCTTGAGCCTCTCATCCGCGAGCGCGCGGGACGCATCCTTGACAGCCTGCCGCGCAACGAGACGTTCAACTGGGTCGACCATGTGTCGATCGAGCTGACCTCGCAGATGCTGGCGACGCTGTTCGATGTGCCGTTCGAGGACCGGCGCCTGCTGCCCTACTGGTCGGATGCGGCGACGTCGGCCGACACGGTGGGCAGCACGGCCATGACTTTCGAGCAGCGCCAGAACATCCTCATGGAGTGCCTCGCCTATTTCACCAAGCTCTGGAACGAGCGCGTGAATACCGACAAGCCAGGGTTCGACTTCATCTCGCTGCTGGCGCGCGGGCCCTCGACGAAAGACATGTACAAGGATCCGTTGACATTCCTCGGCACGCTCATGCTGCTGATCGTGGGCGGGAACGACACGACGCGCAACTCGATCTCGGGCGGGATCGTGCACCTGAACCGTAACCCCCGCGAATATGACAAGCTGAGGGCCAACCCGGGACTTATCCCCTCGATGGTGTCCGAGATCATCCGCTACCAGACGCCGCTTGCCCATATGCGCCGCACGGCCATCGCCGACGGGGTCATTGGTGGCAAGACGATCCGCAAGGGCGACAAGGTCGTCATGTGGTACATCTCGGGCAACCGGGACGAGACCGAGATCGAGCGGGCGGACGAGTTCCTGATCGATCGCGCCAATCCGCGCCATCACCTGTCATTCGGCTTCGGCATTCACCGCTGCATGGGCAACAGGGTCGCCGAGATGCAACTGCGGATCATCTGGGAAGAGATCATGAAGCGCTTCCCGCGCATCGAGCTTGTCGGCGAGCCGGTGCGCGTGAAGTCGAACTTCGTGCACGGCTTTACCGAGGTGCCCGTCCGCATTCCGGCCTGAGGCTGCCTCAGTTCGCGAGGACCGCGAAGATGTGGAAGCCCCATTGCACGCAGAAGGCAAGGAAGGTCAGGACGGCCAGCGTCAACACGATATAGCCGGACTGGGCAAGGCGCGCGCGCGGGCCGGCGCCAAAGCCTGTGACGCTCCAGACGATCATGGGAATGGCGAGCGCGCCCACGATGACGGGGACCGTCAGCAGGACCATCAGCATCGGCGATGGCCCGTGCAGGATGGCGAAGGGCGCCCCATCCGACAGCAGCGCCAGCATCGAGATGAGCGTGGCGAGCACGAGGCCTGCGGCCATGAAGCCCGTGATGCGGGGACCGAAGGTGATGACGGCCTGCGGCTCGCCGAAGAGGTGGCGGCTGAGGAAGCCGTTGGCCCAGCCCCACAGCGTCATGATGCAGATGGCGATGACCATCGAGAGCGCCACGGTCCAGGCCGCCCATGCGGACAGTCCGGTGACGCGCTCATAGGCAGAACTGTCGATGAAGAAACGCTGGGGTGCGTCCGCGGTTGCGGCGCGGGCGCCGGCCTTCCACTGAAGATCGGGGTTCAGCCAGGTTCCATCGGCCTGCGGCAGGAAAGTCAGCTCGCGGCCGACCGATGGCACCTTCACGCCAAGCGATCCGCCGGGAAGCGCCTTGACCTGCACCTGCGAGGCGGCTGCGCCCATGACCGTGAAATCGGCGCGTGCGCGGCGCACGTGGATATAGGTACCCTCGAGTGCGCGGGCGCGGGCGTCGGCATCCGGCGTGGGCGAAGCCGCGGCTGCGGCGGATGAAGGCCACAGGGCATCGAAGAGGCCAGCCCGGATGGCCTGGCTGGCGGCGAAGCTGCACTCGGTATTGTAGACGGCGAAATAGCCGCTGCGGGTTTGGGGATGCAGTACAAGCTGCGCGCAGAAGCCGTTCCATGAGCCGTCGTGGCCGATCCACGTGATGCCGTTGCGCGTGCCGGTGGCAAAGCCATAGGCCCAGCCATCGAGCCCGTCTGCATTCGCGAAGTGGCGCGCATGCATCTGCTGGAAGGTGGGTTGGCCCAGCAGCGTCGGCTCCTCACCGCTGGCGCCTTCGTCGAGATGGGCGCGCATGAACTTCGCCATGTCGCCTGCCGTCGTGACGAGATCGCCTGCCGGCGCGATGCGCGAGACATCATATTCGCCGGGGCGGAACCCGGCACCGCCTGCGGCCCTGAAATGGGGCGTCGCCAAGGTGGGCGGCAGCGGATAGGGGATCCCGAAGCTCGAGGCGTTCATCCCGAGCGGATCAAGGATCTTCGCCTTGACGTAGGCATTGAACTCCTGGCCGCTCACGGTTTCGATGATCTGCCCGGCCAGCGCGATGCCATAGTTCGAATAGGAAATCACGCGGTTTGGCGGCATCACGCGCGGCGGCATGGCGTGCTCGAGGTGCCGGGTCAGCGTTTCGGGTGGCGCGCCCATCGGGGCAGCCATGCCGAGGTAGCGGTCATCGAAGCCTGCCGTGTGGGTCAGAAGGTTCGCGAGCGTGACCGGCTCGGGGAAGTCGCCACCGATGCGGAAGGCGGTCAGGTAGGTGTTGACGTCGGCGTTGAGGTCGAGCGCGCCCTGCTCGACGAGCTGCATGACAGCGGTTGCCGTCACAAGCTTCGAGACCGAGGCGACGCGGAAGCGGGTGATGTCGGGATCGACGGGCGTCCGCGTGCGCAGGTCGGCGTAGCCATAGCCGGCCTTGTGCGTGATCTCGCCATTCTGGATGACGACGATGGCGGCTCCGGGAACCTGCCCTCCCGCGACAAGCGCGCGGAAGATCCCATCCACATAGCTCCTGATGTCCGGCGGCGCTGGCGTGCCGGAAGCTTGCGGTCCCGGTGCATCTTCGGACGTCGGAGAGGATGAAGGGTCGGGATCGGTCCCGAAGGTCACGCGCTTCTTTTCCAACGGACCCGATTCTTCGGGGGGCGGTGCCTCGAGGGCGGGCGCGCCAAAGCCATCCTCCTGCTGGGCAGAAGCATCGAAGGCCAGGAGCCCGAGCAGAAGGGCCAGGAGAACGCGGCGAAAGGGGTGCATGCGGCCAGCGGCAATTGGGGAGTGGGGATTGACAGGCTAGCGCCCCCGCACTTGCGTTTCCACAGTGCATTTGTTGCGCCGTTGCGGCAGGTTTCGCCTGAGGCGGGAACGGGTTGGCTCGCGAGGCGTGGCTTTCAGGCCCGTCCTGTGGATGAATTCCCCGAGGGGCTGCGACAGGACAGCCCACCTGGCCAGCTGCTCGCGGCGCAGACGTCTGTGTTAACGCTGAACGCCCCCTCCGGAAACGGTCGCTTTTCAATGGCTTTAGGCGCTCTGCCGGCGATGTTCCACATCACAAAAGGTTCACCGAAACGTGGTCTACGAACCTCGCCGAGGCGGGGTTTGCGAAGGCAGCCTGCGCCCGGATCCATACACGCGATCCAACCAGACAATGGGGTCTTGCATGAAGATGAAATTGGGTTTTGCTGCTGCGCTGGCGATGTCGGTCGCCACCTCGGCTGCGTTTGCCGCGGACGATTTCGATCCGCGCTACAAGGACTACCAGCAGACGTCAGGCGTCTCGGGCACGCTCAAGTCGATTGGCTCGGACACGCTCAACAACCTCATGACGCTGTGGGCCGAAGACTTCAAGAAGATCTATCCGTCGGTGAAGATCGAGATCGAAGGCAAGGGTTCGTCCACGGCTCCGCCGGCCCTGATCGCAGGCACGGCCCAGTTCGGACCGATGTCGCGTGCGATGCGTCCTGCCGAAATGGACGCGTTCGAGTCCAAGTACGGCTACAAGCCGACGCTGCTTCGCGTCGCCGTGGACGCCTTGGCTGTCTATGTCAACAAGGACAACCCGCTGAAGTGCCTGGCGCTTGGACAGGTTGACGGCATCTTCTCGGTGACGCGCAACTCGGGTTCGCCGGACATCACGAAGTGGGACCAGGTCGGTCTTACCGGCGAATATGCCGGCAAGTCGATCTCGCTCTTCGGCCGCAACTCGGCTTCGGGCACCTATAGCTACTTCAAGGAAGTTGGGCTGCTGAACGGCGACTATAAGTCCACCGTGAAGGAGCAGCCAGGCTCCTCGACCGTTGTCCAGGGTGTTGCTGCTGACAAGTTCGCGATGGGCTACTCAGGCATCGGCTACCGCACGGCAGACGTGCGCCCGCTCGCCATTTCGGGCCGTGACGGCACCTGCTTCGAGCCCACCAAGCAGAACGCGTATGCCGGCAAGTACCCGATCGCGCGCTTCCTCTATATCTACATGAACAAGAACCCGTCGACGCAGCTCGAGCCGCTGCGCGCCGAATTCATCCGCTTCATGTATGCCAAGCAGGGCCAGCTGGCCACAGTCAAGGATGGCTACTTTCCGATGCCGTACGTGTTCGCCCAGGAAGACCTTGGTCGCCTTGGCCTGAAGTAAGGCATTCGAATACCCACAGCCTGAGGCCTGACCGTAGAATCTGCGGCCAGGCCTCGTTTGCAAGGATCCTGGGGAGGGTCTTTGCGAAAACTCTGGGGGCGTCGTAAACAGGCGACTGTTTTGGGGGAGACACGTGCGGTGAGCAGCAATTCCGACAGCAAGGCTTCGGGGGCCCGGCCTGCGTCCGTCCTGTACCAGCGACCCAAGAAGACAAAGTCGTCCGTTCTGTTCACGGATGCAGCGGCGGGTTGGAGCATCCGGATAGGAGGCACGCTCGTCATTTTCGCCGTTTTCACGATCATGCTGTTCCTGCTCTACGTGGCCTCTCCGCTTTTGGATGAAGGCCGGGTCGAGGGATCCCGCACCTTCGGGACCCGCCCCGTGGTCGGTAACGTTCTCAACACGCACATGGACGAGCACCAGACGCTGGTCGTCCGGATCTCGGATACCGGTGTGGTCGACGGCTTTCATGCGGCCACCGGCAAACCCATCGCCGTGCCGCAGCTCGATTTCGGTGGCCTCGTGGCATCCGGCTTCGCACGGACGCTGCTCGGCGACGACATGCTATTTGGCTTCCCTGACGGGTCCGTCAGGACCGCGCGTATAGACATCCATCCCAAGGTCGTCTCTGAAGAGAATGCGCCCAATGACCTGCAGTCAATCGACGCGCGCGACTTTACGGATGGGAGGCTTGTCTTCACCCGGATCCCAGGACAGTTCCGCAAGATCGACCCATCGCTTGTGCTAGATGCGCCGGTGCAGGTCGCACCCGCGGGCACGGCGATCGTGAAGGCTGACTTCCGGGTCGGTGGGACAGCAGAGCGACCGTTGCGAACCTTCGTGACGCTGGACGCGGCAGGAAAGATCCGCCTGTCACAGGCGTACAGCGAACTCAACATGATGACTGGCGAGCTGTCGACCCAACTCAGCAACGCCGAAATCCCGCTGGCCGCGAAGGTGGAGGACGTACTGTCGATCCTCATGAACACGCCGGGTGACCGCGTGATCGTGGCCATGAAGGACGGCACGCTCTACCGTTTCAACACGCGCAACTTCGGCAATCCTGTCCTCGCCGAGACAGTCCGCGTGACACCGCCGGGCAAGGCACTGTCGGCGATCGCCTACCTGAATGCCGAGAACTCGCTTGTGGTCGGCGGAGCGGATGGCTCGATTGCGATCTGGTTTGGCGTCGACCGCAAGTCGAAGGACACCACCGACGGGATCGTCCTGACCAAGGTACACGCGGACTTCAAAGCCCAGCCTGCGGCGATCACGGATATCCGCGTCAGCCAGCGCACGCGCCTGTTTTCGACAACCGATGCCAAAGGTAATGTCTGGATCCGCCACGGGACTACAGAGCGCACGCTCCTGCAGCTGCAGGGAACACCGGACCCGACAGGGCTGGTGGCGACCGTTTTTGCGGCCAAGGATGACGGCATCCTGGGGATCGGCAGCAACCTGAAGGTGGCGCTCTGGGACATCAGCATCCCGCATCCGGAAACCACGCTGCAGTCACTGTTCGGCAAGGTCTGGTACGAAGGCTATTCCGAGCCGCAGTTCGTGTGGCAGTCGACGTCGGGAACCGATGCAGCCGAGCCCAAGATCTCGCTTGTCCCGCTGATCTTCGGCACGTTCAAGGCCGCGATCTACTCGCTGATGCTTGCCATTCCCATTGCCCTTTTTGCGGCGGCCTATACCTCGGAGTTTGTCAACCCGCGCACGCGCGCCGTGGTCAAGCCCGTGATGGAACTCATGGCGACGCTCCCCTCTGTGGTGGTCGGCTTCGTTGCCGCCCTTGTGCTGTCGCCGATCGTGGAGAACTGGATCGCGGCCATTGTCATTGCGTTCGCCGTCGTGCCGCTGACGGTGATCACGGTCTCGTATCTCTGGCTGTTGATGCCGGACAGCGTGTCGAACCTGCTTGATGGCGTGCCCAAGCTGCTGGCCTACCTGCTTTCGATTGCGGGTGCCGTCTGGCTTGCGATCCTCACGGGGCCGCTCATCGAAGCCACGTTCTTCGGTGGTGACTTCAAGAAATGGACCACGGGCGAAGGCTCGGGGCAACCGTTCCTGTTTGTCCTGCTGCTGCCAGCCTCGTTCGTGATGTCCATCCTTGTGACCCGCCCCCTCTTCAATGTGGCCTACCGCGAGCGGCTGCGGGACCTGCCGCGCCTTGCCGCTGCGCTGCGCGAGCTTGCAGGATGGCTCCTGCTGCTGGTCCTTGCGCTTGCGATTGCCTATGGGCTGTCGGTGCTGCTTAACGACATCGGCTATGACGCGCGTGGCGGCATCGTCGACGACTATGTGCAGCGCAATGCCCTGGTTGTGGCTTTTGCGATCGCGTTTGCCGAGATCCCGATCATCTACACGATCTCGGAAGACGCGCTGAATGCGGTGCCGCGCTACCTGCGATCGGGATCGCTGGCGTGCGGCGCCTCGAAGTGGCAGACGACCGCGTGGATCGTGATGCCGACGGCGGCCTCGGGCATCTTTTCGGCCATCATGATCGCGCTGGGACGCGCGGTCGGCGAGACCATGATCGTCGTGATGGCCACGGGCAACACGCCGGTCATGGACATAAACATCTTCAATGGCCTGCGAACATTGTCGGCAAACATCAATGTCGAATTGCCCGAAGCCGTGCGCGACTCCACGCTCTACAGGACACTTTTCCTGTGCGCACTGGTGCTGTTCGCGGTCACCTTCGTGATCAATACCATCGCCGAAGTCGTCAGGCAGCGCTATCGCAAGCGCGCGGCGCAGCTCTAGAGGTCTGGGGGGCAACATGAGCGACACGACAACATCCGCTGCACCCACCACGCTTCCGACCGTGCGACGCCGCGCCGGAAGCGACCTGTCGGCGCGTGGCGAACCCTATGTCTGGATGATGGGAGCGGCCTTGGTGATCGGCCTTGGCATGATCATGAGTCTGCTGGCCTATGTCTTTTATGTTGGCACGACGACCTTCTGGCCGCAGCGCGTGGCCACTGTCACGACGCTTGATGGACGCATGGTCGCCGGCGAGGTGTTCCGCAGCGAAAACTACAAGGTCCCCAGCGGTGTGCTGGAGAGCTTGCCTGCCGAAGCTCGCGAGAAAATCGCCGCCAATCTCGGGGTGGCGAACCGCACGTTGTATCGCGTCGGAAACTATGACCTGTTCGGCGAGGATTTCGTGTGGGTCGCCGACTTCGAGAAGAAGTCGGTCACGTTCGACCGGGCCATGTTCTTTGTCGAACGCCTCGAGTGGGGAGCGTTCATCGGCAAGGTCAAGAGCATCGACCTGGCCGGCAAGGTCATAGAGCGGCCTGCGCTGGACACGCTCAATGCAGCGATCCGCGCCGGTGCCAAAAGACGGCGAGCGGTAGAGGTCATCGAAAAGGGCGATATCAACGACGTCAATCATGCGCTTGACGAGCTGCGCCTTGAGGCCAGGCGTGCCGAGATCGACTATGGAACGAATAGTCCAGAGGCGATCGCCGAGCGCGGGCGGGTGCAGAAGCAGAGTGATATCCTTCGATCACAATATGCCGTGCTCGAGAAAAAAGTGTCGGACCTCAGGTCGGCAGACGAACGCTTCACGATATCGCTTGAGGCCATCGACGGACGCACCAAGACGCTGTCACTCTCGCGCATCGTGCGGCTTTATCCAGCCAATGCGCTGCGGGCAGACCAGAAGTGGTCCGTCTATTTCGACCGTTGGGTGGAGTTCCTGACCAGCA
>JBEIHO010000099.1:0-10158 GCA_040381215.1 Alphaproteobacteria bacterium
CGCGACCGGGGGGCGGTATCGCCGATGGCTCTGTCGTCGCTGCAGCAAGCCGTTGTGCGGCCGCATCTGCGCCAGCTTGCCTGCTCGCCAGTTCAGCGTTCTCGATGGCCGTTCGACCGGCTTCCAGCTGCAGGAAGACGACTGCGCCAAGCCCAAGGGCACCCACAATGCCAAACGCGACCGGCCAGAGTGAATTGCTGCCGGCCACACGGGGCGGCGCGTCCATGTCGAAGGTCCGGTCAAGGCCGGTCCGGGGCGGAGGCGACGGATCGATCATGTCAGCCGCCTTGACTGGGTTGCGGAAGCGGCGCGGGCCGGGGCTTGGGGCGGTTGCTCCAGGCCCTGTTCCTGAGCTCCGCCTGAGCGTTGCCATAGCGCAGCACAAACCGCTCGGCGATCAAGTCGGCAACTGTGTAGTCACCGTCAATACGCGTGTTTGGCATTTCTTCCTTGCCATCGACACCGATCACGAAAATGGCGGGCGCGGGACTCCTGGTGTCGAACTGAAAGTAGGTGACCACACCGTCATCGAAAACGCGCACCGGATAGAGCGCCTTCGTGCCCGAAAGCGCGTAGTCGAAGTTGAAGTCCTCCGGACGTGGGGGAGGTGGTGGCGGCGGCGGCGGGGCTGGCGCCGCCACAACAGGGGCCGGCGGTTCAGGATAGAGGAAACGCAGGCGACGCATCGATTCCGGATCGGCAGGCCCGGCGCCCTCGAAGATCTCGAGCATGAACGAATAGATGCGCTCACTCGTCACCACCGTCATGCTGGTCGGATTGCCCCCCGGACATTGGCTTAAGGAACAGAAGCGTGGCCTTGCGGTTGGGTGTCACCTGCCAGGAAAGCGAGTCACCGATGGAGACATTCTCGATCCGTTCGTCCCGGCCAAACTCAATCATCAGTTCATAGCCGAGCTGACCGCGTATCGCGACAATTGCGTCAGGGTCGTACAGGAACTCCTTGATGCGGGGATCGCCGGGACCGGGACCGGGAACAGACGCGATCTGCGCGGAGGCGGCATGGCTGAACGCCAGCGCGAACAACCCAAGTGCGGTCGCGCGCAACGATGAGGTCAAGATGATCCGACCGCGCGTCCCCATGGTATCCTTTTCCAGGCCAGGCCCGTGGCCGGCGCAACACGCGCCAACAGAGCTCTGGTCGTCGAACCCCCTCCCGACCATATCAGCCATCTCCCCTTCGGTCAGCTATCCGCGGGGCGCGGTTATACGTCTGGCCGAGCCTCTCGCCAGCGAGCTGAGGCGCAGAGGCCACAGCGTCCGCGATTTCGCCAGTACGGCGGCCTGACCCCTCGCGGCTCGCGTGGAACCCGTCGCCTGCGGCGGCATGATGCCGGTCGGTTCGCGCGATGCGCGCGACAATCTGTTCGGCTCGCTCTCCCGGACCCTCCCAGGCAGGACGCTCAGGTGCCGTCAACCGCCGCAGCGAAGGTTGATGATCGCTCCCTTTCGAGAAAGCAAAACCGCGCCCGATGGCGCCAACCGCGCCCAGCCCGAGTATCATCACCATCAGGAACACGATCACGACGATCGTGATGGTGATCACAGGCCCCATATCAAAGGTCCCGCTGGCGGCATTGCCGACCAGTATTTCCAGGAACGGCTGCAGGATCATCAGCATCACGGCGCCGAACACGTGCACGGCCAGCGGCGCCATTGCCGCAGAGAAGGCGGCACGCATCCAGCCTTCGAACAGACCCCGCGTCTGGTCGAACAGCAGCATGCCGATGAAGACTGGACCGATTGCCAGCAGAAATGCGAGCACGATCTTGGCGGCGATGACGAGGCCCAGCGTCAGCAGGAGCAGTGTTATCGCGGTCAGCCACAACAGTCCCGAACCAAGCATGGGCCCGCCCTGAAGGAGGTTCGCCGTCGGGCTCGCCATACCGCCATAAATGCCTGCAGCCCCGCTCAGATCCTCAAAAGCGCGTTGCACCCCGCCCATGACGTCGCCATCGAAGCCTGCGCCGCGCGCAGACAGCGGGCCGACCAGAACCTTCATGATCTCGGCCGGTCCGTCGAACAGGAGGTTGAAGATCAGCGTCTGGTAGGCCGCCCATGACGTCAGAAAAGCCAGGATCAGACCCAGCTTCAGAGCGACAATCGGCAAGTCCGTCACGCGAAGGCCGCCGCGCCCAAACAGAAGCTGATAGCCGAGCAGAGCAATGTAGATGGTAAGCAAGCCCGTGAACGCCGTCGCAAACAAGGTGTTCGGCCCCACAAGTTCGCGATAGGTGTCATGAACCAGGAGGCGGATATGGCAATCGACTGTCTCGAGGACGGCGCCGACCATACCCTCTTCCGGGGGCGTGGGACAAAGAGCCATCATGCCCCCTTCGCCACCAGCTGCGGCATCCATGCCTGCGGGTCGTCGCCGACCTCCGCCCGGATATCGTCGAGCATACGCACCGTCCGTTCGCGACCTGAGAGGACCGTCAGCAGGTCTTTCTGCCCGTTCAGGTTCAGTCGGGCAATCACGCTCTCGGCGCCGTGCTTTACGAGGAAGCAGCGCGAGGTATCGGGCAGAGTACGGATCAGATCGAACTCATGCCGGGACAACCCGAAACCCTCGCAGTAATCGGCCTCCTGCGCTTTCGGGTTTGGCAGAAAAACCTGCGTGGCAGACTGCTCGATGACAGCATTGGCGATCCGGGACTCAAGCGCATCCCCCGTCGACTGGGTCACGAATCCAACGATCCCGTTGCGTTTCCGGATGGTTTTTTCCCAGTCACGGATGCGCCCTACGAATACTTCATCGTCAAGGGCCTTCCATCCCTCATCGATCACGATGATCGAGGGCTGGCCGTTCAGGCGCTCTTCGACGCGGTGAAAAAGGTACATCATCGTGGGCGTTCGCAGGACGGGGTCGTCCAGCAAGTGCGTCATGTCGAATCCAGCGATGCGCGTGTCCAGATCGAGATGATCGCTCTCGTTATCGAACAACCAGGCGCGATCGCCCTCGCCGGTCCACGGATTGAGACGCGAGGCGAGATCACCAGGTGTCGGCCTGCGCCCGCCAAGAAAGAGTTCGCGGAAATAGCGCAGGCGTCGGAAGGTCGACGCCTGGTCGTAGTTCGCGTTTATGGCCGCCGAAATCGTCGCAGAGTCCTCAGCCGAGAGGACCTCACCGTTCGACGTCACCAGCTTCGCCGCCCATTGCTGCAGGAAGCGGCGGTTACCCGGCGTATCGGGGAGCTGGAGCGGATTGAATCCCGTTCGCGTGCCTGGCCGGATGACATCATAGCGGCCGCCCATCGCCCGCAGGAATATCTCGGCCCCGCGATCCTTGTCGAAGAAGATGACCTTTGGCTCGAAGCGCTCGCACTGCGCGATCAGGAAATTGAGAACGACCGTCTTGCCGGCCCCCGAGGGGCCGATCACCAGAAAGTTCCCGAGGTCGCCCCTGTGGAAATTGAAATAGTAGGGTGAGGCCGCGGTCGTCTCGAGCAGCGTTACCGCTGAGCCCCAATGATTGCCGCTTGCGCGACCGACCGGATGGCTGTGGAGGCTCGCAAGTCCGGCGAAGTTTGCCGAAGAGATCAACGCCTTGCGCGGTATGTAGGCGCCATTGCCGGGAAACTGCCCCCAGAAGGACGGCTCCAGAGCTGCCTCCTCGCGCACGCCGATGATCCCTGTTTCGGTAAGGGCCGCCTGCACGTCAGCTATGGCTCTGTCCAGAGGTTCAAAGTCGGGCGCGCGGACCATGATGGTCAGGTGATGCTCACCGAATACGGCACGCCCCGCGGCGACATCGTCCTTGGCCTGCACAAGATCGCGGCGGAGCGAGAGCGCCTCATCATCGGCAGCACGCATGCGGCGAAGGGCCAGGTTCATGCGGTTGAGCGCGGGCTGGCGGTCCACGAATGAAAAGCTCTGCGCGATAACCATCTCATGCGGCACGCGCAGGAGGCCGTCGAGCTGGCCGCTGGACGTATGCGGGGGATACTCCTTGATGGAGAGCATGGCGCCCAACATGCCTGGACTGCGCGCGTTGCCGGAGAATTCCAGGGAGTCTCGACCGAAGCTGATGCGGCGGTCGACAAACTCGGCGCGCCCCTTTTCAAACGGCGCCGGCCGCAGTTCGCCGTCAAACAGGAAAGCGAGAAACTCCAGCGGCTCCGAAAAAGCACCGCCGGCGGACTCGTATGCGCTGAGCAGGCGGGCTCCATAAGGCTGCAAGGCAGCAAGAAGACTCTCCGTTGCCGCCTCCAGCTCGCGGCGATCACGCAGACGACTGACCGCGTCCCACTGCTTGTTCTTGCCGATGCCGGCAATACCTGTACGACCGATCGCGGGTTTGCGCGTCAGCGTCAGGAAGAGGTCGTTGACGAACAGGCGGCCTCCTGCGAGGTGCACCCGCCAGCTTTCGTCAAGGTCGCGAGCAAAGGGGTTGGTGAAACGGCCGTGCAGCCCGGGGCGCACGAGATGCCTCATCACATAAGCGCCGATCGTCAGGCGGGACGATGCTATCGCGCGCAATACGGTATCGCGTACGTTCTTCCGGTAGTTGAGCTCCTGCGTGTCAGCCGTCTCGAAGCCGAACCCGACAAGATGCAGAACCTGCATCAGTGCGCCATCGCGGGTCGCAATTGTCGTCTCATCTATGTGACGGGCAAAAGGCAGCATGTCGCCCGCTCGTCTTTCGCGCCGTGCGAAACGCGTCTTTGCCCTGCTATCCGATACTGGACGCGGCTGTTTCGTCATGGCGAATATGAGTTGCAGCGCCAGTGCGAGAAGTTTGGGACGCGTGGACAGCGGCTGACCTTCTGAATCCAGAGATCAAGCCAGCGGGGCTCACGCAGGCACATCACGTAGCCGAACACATGCAGCAGCAGGGCGGTCAGGATTGCCCAATACGACTTGCTGATCAGGAACAGTTCCGTCGTGATCACAAGATTAAGGACGAAGAACGAATAGCTCACGCCCGCAAACATCTGGGGCCGCGTCAAGGCAGAGAAGACGATATCGCGTTCAAGACTTGCCATGCAGCTATCCCGCCGAGGCCTGCGCGGCCGACTGGATGCCGCCGACAATGGTCGCCGCGCCGAACAGAATAAAACAGCCTATGATAACGGTAATCCCATGCTTCCAGTTCATGCGCCCTGTCAGCATCATGAACCCGACAAAGGCTACCGCAATCACAGCGACGGCAGTTGCAATTCCGCCCTCCATCGTGCCACGGACCCAGTTGACCGCACCCAGGATCGGCCCTGAGCCTGGGGGATTGCCTCCCTGCGCAAATGCCTGCTCAGCCGCCACGAAAGCGGTGATCAGGAACGAGGCGATAACTTGAGCAAACCGCATTACTTGATCTCCGGTACGCTAGTGATGGCAAGATACTCCATCACGGCGGCGACATATGCGCGGGTCTCCGCAAAGGGTGGTACGCCGTTGTGTCGGGTAACGGCCGAAGGCCCTGCATTGTAGGCAGCCAGAGCCAGCTCCAGGTCATTGTCGAACATTGCAAGCATCTGGCGCAGATAAGTCGCCCCTCCCTGCGCATTCTGGGCTGGGTCTGAGGGATCTACGCCCAGCTCACTGGCCGTCCCTGGCATCAATTGCATCATGCCCACGGCCCCCTTCGCAGAAACGGCGTCATGGCGAAACCGGGATTCGACATAGGCGACAGCTTCTAGGAGACGAGGAGAAAGTCCGCTCAGCTCGCCGGCCGCGCGCAGAACCGGTTCGGCAGCAAGAGAGGCGGGTCGCCTTTTCGTCGCCGGGCCGGGGGAAACGATTGGCTGCACACCCTCGAGAGTGATCACGGATGGGCCAGAGATCACCGCCACGCCCGACGGTCCAACTTCCATTACTTGGGCCCTGGCCGGCACGTCAGATACCACCGCGAGCGCGGCCGCTGCAAAGCCCAATCGCCCCAGCGGGGCGCTGGCGCCGGTGCGCCCGGTCCAGCCGCTGGGGCAGCCGCGATCGTGAGCACGAACGCCTTTACGCCTCGACACAGATTTCCGCGGCAAAATCAACAACCGAACCAACACGGAGGTGCGCAACCCGTCCTCCTGTCTTCGGCGCGAGCCCGGGGGTGCACGCCCAAATGCGGGGACCATATGAAGATTCTCGACTCAACTGGACGCCTTAACAGGAAGAGTAAACCCGGCTTACGACGCCGTGTCGAGTTGGCCGACCACAATCATGAATAACAACCCTTCCAGCGGGGGCTGTCATCTCTGGAGGGTCCCTGAGCTGAAAGTGCAAAGTTGAGCTGGGCCGACGCGCTGTCCGGTGCGATCAGGGTGGTACAGACACACTAAGTCACCCAGCGCGGCAACCCTCGGAGATGAGGATCCAGCCCGCAACAGTCGACGCCTCCCATGCATAGAGGGCGCGCTCGCGCGAAGCCCCGGAGCGTGGGCCTGCCCGTGAGATGCAGCTGGATGCTGAACGTGCTGTAGACCCTGGCTTCGGCTCATAAGAAGTACGGGGTTGATGATCGGCTCTTGAAGCCGCGCATCTTTCGCTGGCGTCTTCGACTGCTGAGACGCGAATTCTCGACACGATTGCTGTCAAGCAGGCGTCCGGGCCGATACCGGCCTCCAAGGCCAAGTCGAGCAGCGCAGCGCCGCACGATCGCAGATCATCCCTGACGATGGCCGCCGGCTCGACGTGCTCGTTCTTCCTGGCTCGCATCAACGCCCAGCTGCGCGAGCATTTCCTCCGAGGGCTGAACTGGCCCGACTTGTTTGCGCTTGCCGAAGCGATGGACGAGGCGTGCGTTGCAGTCAGGATGTATGACACGATCCTGGGGACTCACCCCGCCCAGATGGGCTCAAGCGAGCTCGCGGATGCGGACAGAGTTCGCCCTACCGAAAACGACATGAAGATGAAGCCCGGGGAAAACCGGGCCGTTCAGATTTCAGTTCAGCGCAGCCTACGGCGCCGAGAAGATGCTGCTGGAGCTCGCCGGCAAGATCGAGGCGGCGCCGCGGGTAGGCAGGCAGGAGGTTTGAGCTTAAACTGGTCCCCTCTCCGTCACGGGCTGACACTATCGGGCCTCGCGCGCGACAAGCGAAGAGACATTCACGCTGGCGTGGGCGGTTGCGCTGTACGTCGCGTGCGCAATGAGTAAGGATGCGTGAGGCGCGCCGTCGCGTCGCCAACATGCAAGGGAGAGAATGTGAAGCACCTGGCAACCCTTGCACTCATCGCGCTGGCGTCGGCCTGCACGTCGATCCCGTCAGGACCGAGGCCGCCCTCGCCGCCAATGGTCAGCGTTTTTGCGGTCGCACATCAGGACGACTGGCAGCTGTTCATGAACCCCGACGCATGGCACGCGATGAACGAGCCGCAGGAGAAGGCGGTGTTCATCCACGTCACGGCGGGCGACGCCGGCGCCGGAGCGGGCGGCGAGCCTGTGCCCTATTATCTTGCGCGCGAGGAAGGCGCACTGCGCGCCGTGCGCTTCATGGCGAACGCCGCCGACCCGACGGTCGGCAAGGGCGTACAGATGGACAGCGCAATGGTCATGCGCGGCGGGCACGGCGTGCAGCGCTATGCCTATGCGAATGCCGTCGTGTATTTCCTGCGCCTGCCGGATGGGAACATCGTCAATGGATCGGTTTACACGCCGCACCCGGAATCACTGACGCGGCTGCGCTCGGGTGAAGCTGCAACGTCCGGCACGGTGGAGCAGAGTGCGCGGTACGAAGGCTGGGCAGATCTGGTGGAGACGCTGAACGCTATCGTCGAATCTGAGCGCGTTGCCGGCTCCGGGCTCACGCTGCATATCGCGGAACTGGATGAAGCGGTGAACCCTGGCGACCATCCCGATCACCGCGCGACGGCGCAGGCTATGGAGGAGGTCGCCGCGTTGCATCGCTGCGCCCCGGTCTACCGGCACATCGAGTATTTCACACGCACCAAGCCCGTGAACGTCACGGGCGAGGACTACATGATCGACGTCGGTACATGGGCCGCCACCGCTTCCGGCCTCAGCGACAATCACGCCAAGGCGACATGGGAGAGCGGTCACAACGCCTGGATCGGCCGCAACTATTTCCGGGTAACGCAGCCGACGGGCGCGTGCGAGCAGAACTAGGGCGGACCCCTTCGGCCAGAGCGCAGTCCCGGCCCCGCTCGACCCGACAAATGACGGAAAGAGCGGAACGTGGTGAGCTGCACGGCTAGGCCTTCGGATACACCCGCACAGGCATCGCAGCGTAGCCCTTCACGAACGCGCTCGGAATGCGTTCCGGTTCGGCAAGGACTTCGATACGGTCGAAGCGCGCAAGAATTTCCTCCCACAGGATCTGCAGCTGCAGTTCCGCCAGGCGGTTGCCGACGCAACGGTGGATGCCGAAGCCGAATGACAGGTGCCGGCGCACCATCGGACGCTCGATATTGACCACCTCGGGCTTGTGGTACTGCGTCTCGTCACGATTGCCGGAGGCGTACCACATCAGGACTTTCTCGCCCTTGCGGATCATCTTGCCGTTGAGTTCGTAGTCCTGCAGCGCGGTACGACGCATGTGGGCCAGCGGTGTCTGCCAGCGGATGATTTCGGACACCGCCGACGGGATCAGCGACGGATCGGCTTTCAGTTTCGCCCACTGCTCGGGCCACTTGTTGAAGGCATAGACGCCACCGGTCATCGAGTTGCGCGTCGTATCATTGCCGCCGACGATCAGCAGCAGCAGGTTTCCGAGATATTCCTGCGGGGTCATGTTCCGCGTGTGCTCGCCATGCGCGAGCATGGAGACAAGATCGCCTTTCGGTTCGGTGTTGACCCGCTCGTTCCACAGCCGTGTGAAATAGCCGAGGCATTCAAGCAGCTCGCCGCGCCACTGCTCTTCACTTGTGACGATCTCCGGGTTGTTGCGCCCGGTGGCCACGTCGGACCAGCGTGTCAGCTTGCGGCGGTCCTCGAAGGGGAAGTCGAACAGCGTCGCGAGCATCATGGTTGTGAGTTCGATCGAGACCTTGTCGACCCAGTCGAACGGCTCGCCGATGGGAAGCTCGTCAAACAGTTTCTTGGTGCGGCTGCGGATCAGCGCTTCGAAGCTGCGGAGATTTTCAGGACCGACGATTGACTGCACCGTCTTGCGCTGGAGATCGTGCTTGGGCGGGTCCATCGCGATGAACATCGGCAGCTGAAAGTCTTCGTCCTGGTCGACGACCGTGATGCCGCCCTCCGAGGAGAACACGCCGTGGCTGGTGTCCACGGTCATGATGTCCTTGTAGGTGGTGACGTTCCAGTAGGGACCGAACGGGCTGTCGGGCGTGTAGTTGACGGGGGCCTCCTTCCGCATCCGGGCGAAATAGTCCCAGTATCCTTCCTGACGCCAGATTTCGGGATCCGTGATGTCAAACGCGGCCAGATCGATGTCCGATGCCCCGGGGGGCGCGGCGCCCCGCAGAAGGCCATTCTTGCGGAAAGCCTCAGCGCCGGCCTTGCTGGGGGTCGCTGTCGTCGCCGTATCTGCCATCGTCGATCCTCGCCTTGGGCGTAAGATTTTGCCTCTCAGCCCTGAGATAGTCTAGCAGAGCGAGCGATCGGGGGCAGTCCTGTCCTTGCGGCAGGCGTTTCGGGCCCGGCAGCGCCCTCATCGGGCCGCGACATGAGGAAACATGGCCGCGCCTTCCGGCATGCGGTGGATGTGCTAGACGTCCCTGACCTTCAAGCCGGCTGGATTCCAGGGCCGGGGCCGCGCTTTCGCAGGGACCGCCGAGTTGGCATCGATCGAGCCGTCACAACAGCGCCGCGCCCTGTCGGTGCTGATCCCGTTCTACAACGAGGAAGGCAATATCCAGCCTCTGGTCGACGAGGTGCACGCGGCACTGAACGGCGTGGATTACGAGATTGTCTGCGTCAACGACTGCTCGGGCGACGCAACCGCTGCAGAGTTGATCGCCGCGCAGGCTGCCAGCCCGGACCGCATCAAGATCCTGACCCACACAAGGCGGCGGGGCAAATCCGCCGCCCTGTTCACCGGCCTTCGGCACTGCTCGGGCGACTGGGTGCAACTGCTCGACGGCGATGGGCAGAACGACCCCGCTGATTCGCGCAGGGTCTGGGACAAGGTGGCGGCGAAGGACGAAAACCCGGCCCTGGGCATTGTCTGCGGCCGCAGGACCAGCCGAAACGACAGTGGTTTCAAATGGCTGCAATCGCGCATCGCCAACGGC
>JBEIHO010000100.1:0-10107 GCA_040381215.1 Alphaproteobacteria bacterium
AACCGGCATCTTTCAATACATCAACGGCTTCTATAACCCGCACCGCAGGCATTCAGCGTTGGGAGGCAAAAGCCCCCTGGCTTTCGAACGCCGAGCAGCCTAAATGAGCAATCAGAGCGGCATAAATACGCGACAAGTCCACAGCAGCCGATAGACCAAGCGCAACAGTTGCTGATGTAGGACATCGGCACTGACCGTGCCGTCACGCAGCCCAATACGAAGGGCATCGTTTTGCGGGTGCTCAACGAAGCCCGAGCCGAGTTCGCGCAGCGCCGTGGTTACTCCGGCGCGCAGACGCTCGAGCGCACGTTGGCCGATCTTCGCCCCCTCAAGACGCCAGCGCTCCAGCCAACAACCGGACATACTGCCGACGCCAGGCGCGGTCCGGCTGGCATGCGCCATGAGAAAGAGGGCCGCGAAGTCCGGATAGAGGCCTTCCTCGAAGATGCGCTCGAGATCGACCTCGACATAAGCGGGCCGCGTAAGCGAAGGATTGTCTCGTAGGAGACGAAGATGGTTACCGTTGGCAACTATCCCCCACAGGGCCGCTGGTTCGGCGTTTAGGTATTCCTGCATCGCAGCATGCGGCGCACGACGCCTACCGTCGACGCCGAAAGCACGATCGGCGCGATCGAGCGCGTGGGAGTACGTGGTCAACAGCACCGGCACGACACCGCCATGTGCGAGATGCCGGATCGGGAAGGTACGGTCGCTGATTCGCGGCTCAGGGCATATCGCTAAGTCAGTATAACCTAGAACCTCGCGCAGCAGCCTCGTCAGCCAACGCTCCACACCGGTGCGGACAGCCGGCAGGTCCTCGCGCAGCCGATCGCGCCGATATTCAACCCAAAGCGCCTCGGCAATAGTCCAGTAGCGCCCGATCTCATCGCGCAGGGTGCGACCAGGCGGCACGCCGTAGGCTGCATTCGTTTGGCCAGGTACGTCCTGCTTGGCTACCCGTTGCAGGAACTCAGCCGGAAAAAGGCCGCCTTCAATGCGGATGGCGGAGAAAGCGGTCTCTATTCCGGCGCCAGGACCGGCAAGCCGAGCCGCTGGCGAAGGCAGAGACGAAACGGCGTCCATCATGCCGGCACCAGGATATAGAGTCCGACAATGTCCGCAGGGAGACACGCTTCGACGGAGGGACGCCAGCCCTTACCGGCCGAGGCGTCACGAACGCGGACATGATCGGCAAGCAAGACCTCGGCTCGGGCGTTGGCGATCGCCTCAATGGCGGGTATCGCGTCAGGCAAATCTTCCAACGCCTCACGCAACTCGAACTCTTGCTCAGCCTTATCCATGTTCCGAACTGGCTCGGCCGCAAGTAAACTTAGCGCATCAGCGTCTTCGAGAAGACGTGGCGGATCTGACCCGGCTAGGGCAACGCCGATCGCTTCCTCGGACAGCAGGGTCCTGACGCGCTGCCAGCGGGTCCCGTCACGTTCTTCAATGCCGATCTGCGATCGCAGCCGGAGCAGGAGAATAGTGGTTCGGCGTTGCACCGCCTTCGTAACGATGGCGCCGCACCGCGCGGCGATGTCGGGCACATCTTCCGCCAGCGCTCGCTCGGCGATGTGATCCGCCAGGGCAGCGACCAGCGGGTGGGTCCGATGAACTGCTTCGAAGCCCGCTGGAGCGGGATGACGGAAGGTCAGCCTGATTGTCTTGGCGCGGACACCCGCGGCCTCGAGGCGCTCCCGCACCTGCACTGGGAGGTATTCGGCTGGCAGGCGGAAGCGGCCCTCCTTGCGGTCCTCCAGGGCCGCACCAAGGCGCTCACATGCTTGTCGCACGAAGCGCTTGACATCCGCCTCTCCTCCAAGCGCAGCGACCGCCTTATTCCATTCCGGCAGCACCTCGTCTGGCTTGAGGCGCGCCTGCGCGAAGACGGTTCGCGTTTGGCGGGCATTCTCCTTGGCGCTCTCCCACGCCGTGTCGAGTTCTGCCTCCGCCTTACCGAAATCAAAGGCTGCCTGCCGCAACCCCTCTGCAACGCGGCCTGACTGCAGCAGTACGGTTTGCAGAATAGCCTCAGTCACCTTGTTTGTGTCTGCTGGTACAGGGACTGAGACACCCAGCTCCTTGCGGATGCGCTCGGCCTTACGGACGATGACCTTGAGCACGGCTCCGTCGACCGGGTTATTCTCCCCGTACAGGATGAGGGCACGGACGTTCTTCTCCGGTTGCCCGAAGCGATCTACGCGGCCCTCTCGCTGTTCGTGTCGGGTCGGATTCCACGACAGGTCGTAGTGCACGACCGCAGAAAATAGGGCCTGGAGATTGATGCCTTCGGAGAGGCAGTCCGTCGCAACCAGCACCGGCACCTTCCCATCGGCAACGACCGCCAATTCGTCGATCTTGGCGAGGCGGTCCTCGGGTTGAAGCTGTCCGGTGATGACCTCGACGTGTTGTTTGGTTGGATCGAGAGCCGCTTTCAGGTGCTCGCCGACATAATGCGCAGTCTGGATGAAGCGGCAGAAGATCACGGGGCGGAAACCTTCAGCCACGAGAGCCTCGACGCGCGCGATCAGTAGCCTGAGCTTCGGGTCGCGCTTCGGACCGCGCAGGGTTTCGGCGCGGGCGAACAGACTGCGGAGTGCAACGGCATCCTCTGGGGTTACGTCGGCTTCGTCAGTGAGCCCTGCTGGGGTCGCCTCCTCGCTTGTAAGGCTATCCGTTGCGGAGCCATCGAAGACTGCGTCTGCCCCCTGCTCGTCGAGGGCACCGATCTGTTCTGCCTCGCTGGCGCCTTCGACGGCTCGAAGACGGGTGGTCAACGCCATCATCGCGGATGCCGGGGAAGAAGATACGCATCGGAGCAGTGCCAGCGCTGCCCATCATGACATACGTTGACGAAGTGCCGACTGTCCTTCTGCCCGCTTCACCATGGTGCGGGCGTAGTCGAGCACTTCATCGAATAGTTGGCCCCACTCGCCTGAGAGCACATAGGTAGCCTCTGCCGTCTGGCGGTCTGGGAAGACACTGCCGGCATCGCGCCATTCGGCGATGTCAGCTCGGCGTCGCTGAACGAGCTGGAGCGCCAAGCGCTCCCGCAGCTTTTGCCGAACAGCTCCATCGGCCATGCCCTGGAGGGCCCAGAAGTCTGGGTGTAGAAGTGACAGCAAATTATGGAAAGCCGTGTCGTCTCCGCTATGAGGTGTCGCCGTCAGAAAGACCATGTGCCTGTCTGGGCGCTCCGAGAGACCGCGCAGCACGGAGAGGCGTTGGTTCTTTGACTGAGCACCCGTGCCCACTGAAGCGTGCGCTTCCTCGATGATAACAAACTCTGGGCAAGCTCTGATGAACTCCGCCCGACGGCTGTCGGATTTGATGTAGTCGAGCGAGACTACGGTGAAGGGATGTACGTCGAAGATCGACTGCCCCTGTGGGCGCCCACGTTCAAGCCGGCTCGCGGTCCCGGTTCTGACGATCTCCGCCTGAATGCCGAATTTCGACGCAAGCTCGCCTTGCCACTGGTCGCATAGGTGCGGAGGGCACAGAACAGCGATACGGCTGATCTCCCCCCGATCAAGCAGCTCGCGGGCAATGAGGCAGGCCTCGATGGTCTTCCCTATACCTACGTCATCCGCGATTAGTAGACGGACTGCGTCCATCTTCAGAGCCATCAGCAGCGGCACAAGCTGGTATGCGCGCGGCTCGACAGCAATGTTGCCAAAGGACCGGAAGGGCCCAGCCCCAGCTCGCAGCTTCAGTCGCAACGCATCGCGAAGCAGCAGTGCAGCTGCCTGCGCACCTGTTTTGGCCGGATCGGGCGGCGGGAAGGTGGCCGCATGCGGTGACACAGGTTCCAGCGGCAGGTAGATCAGAGTTGAATCTTCCTCTGAGCCGCCGAGGGGCCTGAGGCGGAGAAGCTCAGCGCCTACTCCACCAGGCAGCACGACCCATTCTCGGCCACGAGCTGAGACGAGGCTGCCGGGACGGAACTGCTCAGCCGGATTGGCGATGGCGGTGCTCATGCTGCCCCCCGCCCGAAGATGAATGGATACTTCGCAAGGATCGCCGGCCAGCCTGACTGATCCTCGGTGAAGACCACGACCTTGTAGCCGGCATCACGCAGCGCCCGCCGCCGATTCTCGTCCATAGCTTTGGTGGCCTTTTGTTGATGATGGGGCCCATCCACGTAGACTAGGGCCTTTGTATCGTCGTAGGCGAAATCTGGTTGGGTAGAGAATTCCGAAAGTAACGGCTGGGCCCTATCCGGAAGCTTGTAGCCCCCGTCACGCAGGCAAGTTAGCCAAGCCCGCTCTAGCCCCGATCCACATTGGTTAAGCAGAACCTCAAAGGCGTCACCGGCATCTGCGCCCTCGGCGCTGCCGCACTCTGCGGTAGCGCGGGTTAGACAACACAATAGGTCCAGAACTGCACGGCTTTGCCGGTCAATTCGCTCATGATCCGGTTGGTTGGAGTAGGAGAGCAGGCACCGATAGCAGCCCGCTTCGCAATCCGTGTCGGTGTTGTCGAGATCGTCGAACCCTGTCCAGCCGCCGGACTTCGAGCGCCAGTGGCAAATCTCCAAAGCGCGAACAGCCACGCGACGCATGGCTTCTGAGTCAGACACAATCCGGCTTAGCACCCCAGCGCCACCCTCTGCCGCCTCGTAAAGCAGTATGGCATTACGGTTTTCCTGATCCGGGAGTGGTTCAGCTGCGAGTTCGCTCTCCTCCAGTTGGAAAACCCCCTCAATGCCGCGTTTGATGGCGTAGGTCAGGGTCGTGATCTCGTTCGCATCAAGCTTAACAGCAGGGCGGATCACCAGCGCGTTCCGCCGATCTTCGACGAAGGGAATAATCCGCTGCACTGTCTTGGCTGTTGGCGCGTCGTCCATCGAATCGTCAGGCGCCTGCTCATCGCGCGACCAGTCTCCTGATGCAACGTCAATGTTGAAACCGAAGATCGACTTATTCTTGCGGCGCCTCCACCCAAGGTTGATTCGCCAAACTGTAGCGGCCGGACCATAGGATGCTGAGAGTAGTTTGACGCCAGCATCACTGAAAGAAACGGGCGTAAATCTACGATGCCCATTCTGCTCAGCGAAGCGCAGTGTGGTGATTACCTGGTAGCCCTGTCTCTGCCTTTCTTCTTCGTCCGAAGTGATCCTGTCTGCGCGCCGTGTGCTGACCTGATCAATCCGATAGAGGTCGAGGAGTGCAGGAATTCCTCCATCCAGTCTTGTGCCGCAGTTTACGCATTTCTCGTGATCGGCCTCGGCGTCGAAATGGCCATAGCCGCATGCCGGGCAGAGGCGCGCGCGGCGCACGGTCAGCCTGGACGAAGTTGAGACGCTGTCCGCGTCGCTGACCGTCAGGATCGCCTTACGAACTCGGTAGGTGGAACCTTCGTGATAGATAATTGACCGTGGACCAAATTCTGACAGACCCAAGAAACGGGGTCGGGATAGGAAGCTATCTCGCCCGACCTTTTCGCGCCGCGCTGGTATGTAGGCCAGCAATGGCAGGCGCGGAAAGTTGTAGCCGGGCAGAAAGCCTTCTGAAGCCAGGTAGCGGTACGCATAAAAATCCGAGGACATACCAGTCCGGCTATCGAGTAAAAGGTCGCGCTGGACCCGCGCCTCATCATACCTCTGTTTAGCCTCGCGGCGCGTCTTTTCATCAGCGGCTGCGTTCATCTGGACCTCGTGTGCAAGGTTCATCTGACGCTGAGCCGCGTTGAACAGAGTCCGCCATCGATCAAAAGCGCTATCAAGGTTGAGGTGTGATGAGCCGATTACGTGGGATAGCCAATCAGGCGTGTACCACGGGGCGTTCTCAGTCGACAGTTCGCCGTGCAACGTCTGAAGAATGGAAATGCCTCGCGCTGCCGCCTTCTGTCGCACCGAAACCTGATCTACCTGCAATGCGATTTGGGGTAGTAGCGGAAGCTCTGGCACCTTTTCTTTGTCCAGGACGTCCTGAACAGAGGGACCGAGCTTCTGGCCAGTCTCGCCTAACCAAACCGCATGGATATGCGACCGGATCAGGTCCTCATTCGCGAGGTCAATCGCAGGCGGATTGACCGCCCCTGCGACCATCCGCGCAGGGTCCCGAAAGAAGTACTGGTCGTGCGGCGAGCGCGCCGCGCAATAGGTAATGACGAGCGCCGGTTGCCCGCTTCGGCCAGCGCGCCCACTACGCTGCGCGTAATTGGCTGGCGTCGGTGGCACGTTGCGCATGTACACGGTGTTGAGGGTGGAGATGTCCACGCCGAGCTCCATCGTCGGCGAGCAGAACATCACCGGGAGCTGCGCACTACGGAACCTATCTTCGCGGCGTTGACGCTCGTCTCCATCTACCTGCGCGGTGTGCTCGCGTGCCTGTAGCGTATGGAGGAAACGATCATCACCGCGCAGCATCTCCGCAACATTGTGATATAAATCCAGGAAAAAGCGGTTGGTACTATCGCCACCCAATCCATCGCCCATACGCCACTCGATGACAGATGCTGGCACACGGAAACCCTTGTAGCCCCCTTCCACATCGATCGGTTCCGCGAGCCCATAGATGCTAAGGACATCCAGCATCCCGTCGATAATCTCGTTGTAGGTCGTCTCCTCGATTTTCTGCGGAAAGGCGGTAGCGGCCTCCTCCCAGGTACCCTTCGCTTTGACTTTACGGCCGAAAGTTGAGCGGTGGGACACATGGATCGTAGGAACAGGAATGCGCCCTGTAGCGGGCTGTGGCCTGGCAATCATGACCGCAGCGGTGGTGGGGCGCTCGTCCTCGGCCATACCCCATGGCTCGCGAAGTTCGGAGAAGGAGCGATTGCGCACCTGCTCCAGATGATCAGCGTCTAGGTAGATAGTTTTAATCGCGAGGCCGCGCCGCATGCGGTCAAGAAGGTCACGCAGCAACTTCTCCCGAACGCTTGGTGAAGCTGCGGCGAGCAGCGGGTGGCATTTCGTCCACTCCGCTTGATCGGCTGCACAGTCGGTAAGAGAGGTGTACCCGATCGAGAGGTAGCCAAGCTGCTCGAGGTTAGGATGCGTGAAGCGCCAGCCCCGCCTCAGATCGAAATAAAGGCGGTAACCAAGAACATCACGAAGAGCCTTCCTGGCCTGCTCTGCTTTCGCACCTTTTGCATCCGGTGCACTCGCAAAATCAGAAGGAACGAGCCTGAGGTACTCCAACACACGATGAGTCAGCACATCATCGGTAAGTAAGCCACCCGCCTGGTTGCGCAGAGCAGCAAGCAGCGCTCCGCGCAGCAATAGGATCATCACGAAGTCGTTGAGGTGGCCCGCCTGTAGTGACGCATCCTGTCGATTGTCGGTGAACCCAAGCAGCTTCTTTGCCGCGGCCGGGAGTGAATCTTCCTTCAAAAGATGTCGCATGGCTGCGACGGTCAGTACCGTGGTAGCGCTAGATCGCCCTTCGGCCGAAAGGGACCCAAGTTTTGCGGTCTCGCTCCGCACAGAGCCGTCGAATACGACGTCGCATTGCTGGTTCAGGCAGAAGCGGAAGCTCTTCGGAATAAACCAACCCGGAAGGCCTCGTTCATCTGCCTCACCGGTTGCAGCCACCCGTAACGGAACGGGACGCATCGATCGGAAGTTTTGTCTGACACGCTGGCTGCCGTCCGCTGCCGACTCAAGCCATTCATCGGGATAGTGATCGGAATCGTCCGCGCTAAACTCCCCTTCCGGATCTGGCATGAAATATCCGTGGATGGCGCCGCCCTCATCGTCATCGCTCGAACGGTCGCCTAGTTCGCGCGGGTCAATCCGTACCACTCGCTTGTTCGATATGGTCGCCCATACTGGGTAGTACTCCTGCCCACACGATCGACAGAAGACAATATTGAAGAGAGGTTTGTCGCGCTCACCTGGTTTGAACTGCTGGCCGTTAAGGGTGATGTAGCGCTTGCCAGCAGGTTCGAGTGTTGTGAATGCATCCCCCGCGCCAGCGATAAACTGATGCAGCCGAAACGCGAATATCGACCGTCCATCCGCGCCGTGCGTGCGGTAGGCCAGCAGTAGCAGCCGCCGCAGATGGTCGAGGCATTTGGCGGCAGGCTGGCCGCTGGCCGCTGCGAGAAGTTCGGCAGCCTCAGCCAGCGTCTTTGGGCGTGTTGTACGAACCCAACGGCCGTCACCGCGACCATCCTCGCGTTCAAGCCCTAGAGTAGTCTCCGCCCAGGCTGCGACGGGATCACGACGCAGCGATATGTAGTCGCTTAGCTCGGGTACTCCTGCCTTAATCGACGCTGCTAAGCTTGCCTGATCGGTCGAAGCGGCATCTTCCGTGACGCGGTGAAGAGTCTCGGTAATCACATTTTCAGGTCGGACCTCTGCCCCAAAAAGGCGTGAAGCCACGCGAGAAACCGCTCTGCGTCGATGCTCTGCGCTTCCTTCAGTCGCCATGGTTGCGCTAGTGCCAACGCAGAGCAGATTCGGACTTGTGCGATCCCTGACGCGGCGCACCAACATCGCAACATCAGCACCCTGCCGGCCACGATAGGTGTGCAACTCATCAAGCACGAGGAAGCGCAAGTCTTTAGCGTGTGCCATCACCTGCGGATCGGGTGCCGAGTGCCTAGTCAACATTAATTCAAGCATCACGTAGTTGGTAAGCAGGATATCAGGTGGGTTGGCCGCCAGCTTCTGCCGCGCCTCGTCATTTTCCTGCCCCGTGTATCGGGCGTAAGTAACGGGCTCGCCGCCCTGCGGGTAACCAAGAGATAGATACTTCTCCAGCTCCTCGAGCTGGGAGTTGCAGAGGGCGTTCATCGGATAGACTACGATGGCTGTAATGCCTTTGGCGCCACCGGCGGAGCGACGCCGGAGCACGTCATCAACGATCGGAACGAAGTAGGCCAGCGATTTGCCAGAGCCAGTGCCAGTGGTCAGGACATACGCTTCGCGGCGCGCTGCCACTCGAATCGCTTGTTCCTGGTGCTTGTGCAAAGTGAGCGCGGTGCCAACGTCGCCATGCTCTGATTTTCCAAAGCGGAAAATGCGCTCACATTCGGGGTGCAGCAGTCCTTCGGCGACGAATTTTCCTATATCGCCGCCCGGAACGAAGGCAGGATTAAGCCCAACCATGGGCTGCGGCCAGTAACGACCCGCGGCGTATTCAGCGTCCACATGGCATTTAATGTCTTCAGCCTTGATTTTGACGAAGGACCGCGTGAATCGCTCATACTCGCCGATGAGTTGGTCCCGAAATTCAAATACGTCCATTACGCGAATCCCGCCCCACGACTGTTGAGGAAACGTAAATGAGAATGCCGGGGAATGGGAGAGGAGATTGCAGATTAGCTTGGCAAATCACCCTCATCGGGCGCTCGGCGGAACGGCAGAGCAGCTTGTTCAGCCCGCGCAAGCCAGCGCCCCCGCCCCCACGGCCGGGCTCGATCTCGCTAGTTTTGCAATGCCCTTTAGTCATTGCTCCCCCCACCCCACCGGCACCCCCTCCAGCAGCCGGAGCAGCGTCACCCCCTCCGGCTGCCGCCCGTTCAGGATCGCCTCGACCATTTCCGGCGCCAGCAGCGTCAACCGCAGTAGGGTGCCGAGATACCCCCGCTCGATCTTCTCCGCCGTCGCCATTTCGCTGATGCTGGCATATCGGCCCTCGTCGAGCAGCTTCTGATAGCGGAACGCCCGTGCCAGCGCCTTCAGCAGCGCCGGATCGGCCTTGGTCGAAATGCGCCCGCCGTCGGCACCAAACCCTAAGGATACCATGGTCTTGCGCCCAGGGCGTCGGCGGATGGTCAGCGGCACCCTGACAGTGACGTGCGATACCGGCATGGTCATGCTGCCGCCCTCCCCCGCCCCAGGTCGCGCGCTAGGCTGCCCAGCCCTTCCACCCGCAGCCGGATGTCGGCGCCAGTTGGCCCAACCACCACTCGGTCCACCAGGGCGTGGATGATGCGCTGCTGCTCGGCTGGGAAAAGCTCCTCCCAAAGCGGGTCGAGCCGCGCCAGGGCATCGCGCGCATCTTCTTCGGAAAGGTCCGGTGCCTCCTGCCGCGCCGCCAGCCAGCCGCCCGCCACGATTTCCGGTTGGCGCAATAGGGCGCGCACCTGGCCAATCACGGCGCCTTCGATTTGCGCGGCAGAAATGCGGCGCAGAATGTCATCGCCGCCGGTGGG
>JBEIHO010000101.1:0-9860 GCA_040381215.1 Alphaproteobacteria bacterium
GTGGATGCCCTGTTTGCAAACTCGCGCGCGGAAACGGAGACGCTTTCCGAAGCAGCGTTCAACGCGGCATTCATTGATCAGCAGGGCAATATCGGCCTCATCATTCTTGGCGTCACTGGCGCAGCCTTTGCGACGATCCTGCTTATTGTCGGCAACGCAATGGCCGGCGCCATCCGGGAGCGTACTGGCGAAATCGCGGTCATGAAAACACTGGGCTTCACGTCCGGCCGCATCGCAAGGATTGTGGTTGGCGAGACCCTTCTACTGGCATTGATGGGCGGGCTGCTTGGCCTTGCTCTGGCAACGGTTCTGACAAACACGCTAGGCAGCATTCCCGCGCTGAACCAGTTCTTCGGCGGCATGCGGATGACGCCTGAAATAGCCGTTTCTGCGGTGGCATTCATGGCGGCGCTCGGCTTCATCACGGGAGCCGTGCCAGCCTTCAACGCCATGCGCATCAATGTGATAACCGCCTTCAGGAGGATCTAGCGCATGACATCGCTCCTGCGTCAGATATCTGCTGTCGTCAGCATGACGATCGGTGGGCTACCGAGCCGCCTCTGGGGCTCGCTTACGACCATCCTCTCCATCGCCCTCGTTGTCGCAACCCTTCTTGCATTCCTCGCAATGTCGAACGGCTTTGCGAAGACAGTCGCTGGCACCGGCTCTGACGACATTGCGATGATCCTTGGCACCGGATCGGAGGCAGAGCTGAACTCGGCCATGTCGTCTGAGGCCGTGCGCCTTCTGGAAGAGTCGCCTGGCATTGCACGTGATGCTGCCGACCGTCCAATTACGTCACCAGAGCTCTATGTCGTTGTTGGCGCAACTCGTCGGGCGGGTGGTGGGGAGGCGAACGTCTCCCTGCGCGGCGTTACATCGCGGGCTCAGGAACTTCGGCCTGGTTTCCGCATAAGCTCCGGGAGAATGTTCGAGGCTGGCACCAACGAGATGATCGTTGGCGCCGGTGTTGTTCGCGAGTTCGGCGGGTTTGACCTCAACACCGAGCTGCAACTTGCCGGAAGCACATGGAAGGTTGTCGGTGTCTTCGAGGTTCCCGGCACAGTTTTTGACAGCGAACTGTGGGCTGACCTGCCCGTCGTGCAGAGCCTGTTCAACCGCGGGCCGACGGTTCAGGCGCTGCGCGCCCGTCTTGAGTCCCCTGCGGCGCTTGCCGAGATCAAGTCTTTTGTTGAGAGCGAGCCGCGTCTTCAGGTCGACGTCAAGACAGAGAAGGAACACTTCGCTGGCGAAGCACAGTCTCTGCAGTATCTCGTCTTCTTCGGCTGGGCGCTGTCGATAACGCTGGGCTTCGGCGCCCTGGCCGGTGCGTTGAACACCATGTACGCGGCAGTCGAAGCGCGCAGCAAGGAACTCGCAACCTTGCGCGCCATTGGCTTTGGCGGCCTTCCAGCTTTCGCTGGAGCCATAACCGAGTCCGTGGTCCTGGCATTGGCTGGCGGCCTTGTTGGTGCGGGCGCGGCATACCTGCTTTTCAACGGGCTGACCGCCTCCACCCTCGGCGGCGGCTTCACTCAAGTTGTCTTTGACTTCAACATTGGGCCACAGCAGGTCCTCGCAGGCGTCCAGCTCGCTCTGCTGCTCGGCCTTCTGGGCGGGATATTCCCTGCCCTTCGTGCCGCAAGAACGCCTCTGCTGAAACTCGGCGCAGACTGAAACAGAGCGCCTCAAGAAAATGCGAGAATGGAATTGGCGAGGGCCAAACCGTGCACTGACGGCCTGAGCTTGCGCCTCTTGGCAGTCAGAGGGCGCCTGCAGAGAGCAGCGCAAGCTTTGCCAGAGACGGGTTACCGTATGTCCGACAGCCCAACCTGGAGACATGGCTCCCACGCCACCTCGCCGTCCCTGCCAAATGCCAACGCGGAATCGTATCGCTGGACGACCCTAAGCAGCGAGCGAGGGTGATTGTCAGAGTAAGCCGGAATTGTGGTTGGGGGTTACCCCCTCATTCGAGGGGGGATGAGGGGCAAGACAAATTCTTCCTATGAGAGTTCAGAAATCGATTGGTGGTATTGATCCGTCTGCTTTCCGAGCAGCCTACTCCTGGTTATTGTCCTGGACGGGATCGGAACAAATGGCGCAGACCTTTGATGATCAGACCACGTCCACGGCGCTCGCGCTGATCGGCCAGTATGGAATCGACGCTGAGGTGATTGCCGTCATGCGCGCCGCTGAATTTGCGGCAGTTGGCGATACGGAGGCGCTCGCAGCCTGGGATGACATCATCGCGTGTGTGGCGGCGATTGAAGCGGGAGACCTTGCCGCGCGGCCGATCCAGTAGCCGAGCGACAGGCCTCACTCAGCGTGCAAGCTTCTGCAAGGTGGGACGAACACGCAGGAACAGGACGTAGAGCCGTTCGAGAACCCATAGCGCCGGGCCGCCCCTCGCGAGTCGTCCAAACGGGCGAAGCAGAGGGACGCTTCTCCACATTGCAGCGAACGCCGCCGCACCCGAAAGCAGCGGACCGCCCTCTTCCCTGGCATGAAACCTGGCGAGGAGTTCAGCGCGATCAATAGGGCAATCGCCCAGCTCGCGGGCCACATCCACGAACTGAATCGCGCCGCGCGAATCGAGACGCCTGATCAATGAAATCTCACGCCGACAGAGGGGACATCCTCCGTCGAACCACACTGTAAGCCGGGGCCTTGTCATGGGCTCTAGATGGTGCGCACGAACCGCCAACGCAATCTGTTTCGTATTCCCGGGTCACCATCATGGTCATCAGACATGTCGCGGTTGTTGGTGCAGGCATTGCCGGCCTTGCCTGTGCAAGACGGCTCGTCGCGTCCGGGCATCAAGCAAAAATCTACGACAAGGGTCGGGGTGTTGGCGGCAGAGCGGCCACGCGACGCATACAGGTCGGTGAATCAGATCTGAGGTTCGATCATGGCGCCCAGTACTTCACGGCCCGGGATCCAGCCTTTCGCATCGAGGTGGATCGCCTTGTCGCAGCCGGGGCCGTCGCGCGATATCCGAATACCGTTACTGGCATCTCCGATACTGCGCGCTCGCATCTTCCCGACGAGCCGCGATTTGTCGGCGCGCCAGGAATGAACGCGATGGCGAAAGCACTGGCGGATGGGCTCGACGTCGAGACCTCTTGCCAGGTCAGAGCATGCACGCGGGATGCAGGGGGATGGGCGCTTTCTCTTTCAACAGGCGCAACGACCGGACCTTTCGACTACATCGTGATTGCGGCGCCAGCCGAACAGGCAGCAGACCTGCTTTTGCCGATCGCACCAGCATTGGCGCGGGAGGCGCAAGCTGCACGCACATCACCTTGCTGGGCGACCATGCTTGCGTTCTCATCCCCGATCCGGGTTGACTTCGAAGCAGCCCGCGTAAGCGACTCGTCTCCGCTTGCGTGGGTGGCTGCAATGAAGGGCAATAGCGGCGCGTACTCCTGTTGGGTTCTTCATGCAAAGCCGGACTGGTCGGAGGAAAACATCGAGCAATCTGCCGAGTGGGTCGCAGACAGGCTAGCGCGTGCATTTGCGAGTATCACCCACATCGATGTGCAGCCAGTTCACGCGTCTGCCCATCGCTGGCGCTATGCGCAGGTGCAGGTTTCTGCCGGGACGCCGTTTGGCTGGAACGAGGATTTGGGAATTGGCGTATGTGGCGACTGGCGCCTGGGTCCCCGCATCGAACTTGCGTGGCAGTCGGGCGACGCGCTCGGTTCCGAGATTGCGCGAAGAAACCTGCGCTGACGCAACAGCGCGAGCGCCAAAGTCAGAACACGGCTCACCTTGGAACTCACCTCCAGCAGGTCAAGCCGGCTGCATGTCTTCACGGCGCGCCACCATCGGAGCACCCGTGGCGCTCAACATGTCGAAGATCAGGTGAAGCCGGTCCTGGTCGCCATGGTTCCAGGCCTCATGCATCGCCTTGTTGTCGAACCACCAGAGTTCGCCTTCCTGCATCGTGACCTCCTCGTCACCCGCACGGAGCCATGAACCGGCCGTCGACCTGATCACGAGGTGGTAGCGGTCTCGGACCCGGTAGTATTCGCCACGATCAATGTGAGGGTAAACGCGGCGCCCTGCGGGCAGCATCACCAGCTTGGCGCGGCCAAGCTCAGCACCCTGCCGAGCGGCGAGCGCCTTCAGAAAACGGCGGGCGTGCACGTAGGGTTCCGACGTGTACGTCCACCGGGATTTGTGGACGTCGCGGCGCTTTAGTTCACCGATGGCCGATTTTTGCACGCCGCGCAAAGGAATCGCCATGGCCTCGCGCTGGACGGCGATTTTTTCCTGACGGCCCGTGGCAGAGGACCAAGCCTCGCGCGCGGATGCAATTTCCGACAGGAAGGGCTGTGTGGGCACACAGGACTCGATCAGACGGAAGTATCTCAATCAGGCAACTCCGCTTTGCTTTCGGCGATTCAGGAGAGACGTAAGCACTCCCCCGCGGGCTGAAGATGGGTGTTGTCCCATTTCTACCCGATCGAATCCCGAGGGCGCTGTCTTGCCTTGCGAGCACCACAGAACAGCGCCGTCAAAGCCACGCAGGAGTCGTTCGATGGCAGCCATCTCGACATCGCCGAGCGCGGTGTCAGCCTGATCAATCAGGATGACGCGTGCGCCTGCCAGCCGGGCACGAAGGAGCCCGAAGACAAGACAGCGCGCAACGGTGATGCGACGATCTCCATCGAGCACGACATGGTCGAGACCGTTCGGTAGATCTGCGAACAGGCCCTCGACGGCGTTACCGTCGACAAATGTCTCCAGGCTCGCGGCCCGCGTTGCTTCAATTCCGTAAGTCAGGGCATCCCGCAGCGGACCTTCGAACAGCGGGAAGTCGCCCGAGACAAGCGCGACATGCCGGCGGGTATCACGCCTGTGAAGGTCACGCAGATTGACCTCGTCCAGCGTCACCCTGCCCTCGGTCGGCTGAAGAACACCCGCCGCAAGTTGCAGGAGCGTGATCGCTTCGCCGTTTGATCCACTCGGCAACCAGTGACGATCACCGGGCCCAATGGCCAGATTGACGCCCTTGATCAGGTCCCGATAGCTGACCTTGCGCAAATGCAGACGGCCATCGGCCTGGGGGAGGCGCTTGGAACTTCCCGATGACCCGCGGCGACGGCCAATCGGGCGAAGCGCCAGGAATTTCTGCTGCTTCTCGATCGATACCTTTGCGCCTGTCCAGTATTCGAAGGCTCGCGTGGCGTCGTGCAGACGCGGGCCCAGCAAGCCCGCGAGCAGCATAGCGGCGACAACGGCGCCGGGGGTCACGAGCGAGAAACCGGCAAGCACCGCTCCGACAAGGAAGGCGCCAAGGCTTGAAACGGCCGCGCCTGCTTCACCAACGGACCGCAGGATGCCGATCACGCTTGCACGGTCGATGGACGCGGCAGCGAGAGCGTTGCTCTTCTTCGCGAGCAGGCGCCTTTCGCGCCCGGCATCGCCAAGCGTATCGACGACATTGATGCGGCTGAGCCTTTCCTGGGCATGCTTGAGCATGTGCGTGCGTCGAGCCCGGACGCGGCGTGTCGCCCTGTCGAGCGAAGGACCAAGCGCGAGCGCCGAGAGCCCCGTGAGCGCAACGGACGCTGCAACTGCAAGACCGATGAAGGGGTCGACCACCAGAAGAGCCGTCAGCGTGATGGCAATGCTTGCCATGGCGACAAGGCCGCGCGCGAGGCCTCGGCTTATCCAGAGCCGCAAGGCGCTGAGGTCGCCGGTGAAGCGAAGCAGGACGGCGCTTCGCGATGTCTGTGCAAGGCCAGCTTCGCCCAGACGTATTGCATGGCGGAAGACGACGACGCGGACCGCATGAACGTAGCTCTGCGCCAGCCTCTCGGCGACGAGAAACTCACGCCAGCGCAATATCGCTCCCACGGCAAGGGCGCCAAGCGCGACGGATGCAGTTATTGCTCCCTCGGAAGCGTTTTGCCCCTGCCCCATCAACTGGTCGAAGGCGTGCTTGACGCTTAGTGCGACAACAACAGCGAGCAGCGACTGTACCAGGCCGATGACAAACAGCAGCCAAAGCCTCAGCTTGCGCCGGCCTCGCAGCAGGATTGGGAGACGCCAGGTCTTGGCCGCCTCGCCACGCGGGCTGAGGAACAGCGGCGCCTTTGGTTTTGCCTGATCGTTGGCGGCCATCACGCGCCCCCGGAAAGTACGCACGGCCGACAGGCGAACCTGCGGCCGCGCAACTTCTTTTCGACCAGGATCTTGCTAGAAGGCAACCTGCAAACGCCCCATGACGGCCGACGGATTGTCTGCGAAGCCGAGACGGTTTGGTTCAGCCTTGGCGTCGACATAATTGGCGGACAGCCGCACGTTCCGATTGACGTACCAGTTGACGCCAACAGTCCAGTTCTTCTGTTCGCCGCCGAGCACGCCGCCATCCTCAAGATCCAGCGTGCTGTAGCGGGCTGCAATTTCCCAGGCGCCAAACGCATTGTCCCTGTCAGGACGGATTTCGCCGAACGTTCCGCCACCGACGCTGTAGCGCTGCCGCTCGCCGGTCAGGACCCAGGCAGCCTGGACCGACATGCCCTTGAACTCCGGATCACCAAGGAGCGGCGCGTCGTTCGAGCGCATGACCTGCTGGGCCTGAACGAGGAAGGGCCCGTTCATGTAGGCGGCTTCGATGTTCAGGTTTGTGTAGGCATCGACCCCGGCAAGCGTGGCCGTGTCGAGCAATGCCTGACGGGTCAGGGCGAATTCGGGGACGGCGCGCACACGTGACGCCGCCCCGGTGTCAAGTTCGCGACGCTCAACTGCGACCGCAAAATGCAGAACTTCGCGGCGCTTCTCGATCGGGGCGAAGACGCCGCGGACTACGACGCTGTTGCCGTCGTCACGATTGGTCAGCTGCTCGTCCTCGATCGGGTTGGTGAAGTAGCCACCGGTGACCGACCAGTTCTTGCCCTCATAGGCAGCTGTCGCGCCAAGCAGGAAGTTGGGAGAAAGTTCTGATGGCAGTCCGCGCTCGATGAACTTCATATTGTTCGAGCTCATCATGTTCTCGCCGTTGAACGGCGCGATGAAGTTGCCGAACTTGAACTCCCAGTCCTTGATGCCGTCATAGGCAATCCAGGCATTGTAGATGCCTGGGCTGAGGCCGCCAACATCGCCATCGAGCTTGATGCGCCAGTCCTTCCCGAGGTCGAGCGTAGCGTCCAGACGCAGGCGACGAATATCGGTGTCATCCTGGAACTGGATGAGATCGCTTTCGATTGAGACGGTATCGACGTGGAGCCTGCCACCGAGATTCAGCTCTAGGTCTCCCGACTCAAGGGAGAAACCATCGGAGTCGAAATCGGTATCGACTTCATTGTCTTGTGCATGCGCCATGCCGGCTGCGCCGATCGCGAAACCAACGCTGGCGACCAGCGCCTTTGCCCACGTGCCCGTCATTGTACTCTCCACCTACGTGATAAGCCATTTGGCGACGAAGTCGCCAAGTCCAAAAGATTGCATGTTTTCGTTGAAGTCATGTTGCGCCCCGGGCAGCACCTGCAGTTCGATCCTGCGTTGCATGCCACGGATGTCGGCCGCCGCACCCATCGCCGCGTGCCAGCGCTGCGCACGTTCAAGGCGCGTGCGGCCCTGCGTCTCTTCGACGATCCTCTGGCGATTGAGCGAGCTGTCCCGCCGTGTGTCGCCGCCGCCAACCAGCACCATTGTCGGCGTCGCCAGAAGCCGGGCAAGCTCGGGCTGGCGGCCTTCACTCGCGTTGCTCGCGGCGACGCCGTAAGGAAACTCGAGCGCTTCGTCCGGCATTGAATACCAGCCCGGCGCAGCAAGCGCGAGACGGGCGACCGGCAGCGAACCGAGCAGAACCTGCCGCATGGCAAACTGTGCACCGCCGGAATAGCCAAACAAACGAATGGGCCCCGTCTGCAGGCCGCTGGTCTGACAGAAATGTTCGACCGTCAGTTCGAAGGCCTTGATCGGACTATCGCCGTTCGGCCCGCGCTCTGCGCGTTGATATCGCGGCATACGAGACTTGCTGAAGAGCGGCGCAAGCACAACAAAGCCTGCGGTTTCAGCCAGCGCAGAGAAGCGCACAGCATGCTGCAAAGCGAGGCGCTCGATCCCGTGCACCGTGACCATCAGCGGCGATGTCGACGATGCATTGCGCGGTACGTAGGCGAAGTAGTCGAGTTCGCCTGCGCCGGCGCGATGGGCTGCGAGTCCTGAGGCGCACTGGAGTGACCCCGATCCACGCAAGGCCAGCTTCTCAGCGCTGCGCAGCATGCTTCTTCACCGGCTGTGCGATCGCCGGGGCGAACAGGTGGGCGGCAATTGCCTGCGGGTCAGCGTCGTCGTCGAAAATCACCGGCGTGTTGCAGTGGGAAGAAAACTCGCGCACCGCGAGCGGCGAGGTTACGAGCATTCCCGATACGGCCGACACGTCAAGTCCCCACCTGCCGAGCAGCTCCACGCCCGCAATGGTTCCAAGCGGATCCGAACCGGCGAACAGGAGGGATCCGATGCGCGCGCGCAGGTTGGATGACTGCAGCAGCTGCGACGTCTCGCGCTGAAGAATTCCGTCTGCCAGCTCGGCCACGATGATGTCAGCGCGCGGCGAGACAGCAGCACACAGGCGTCCGATTGCGGCGTCGAGCGCAGGAACTTCCATGCCCGCTGTTGACGCGAGCCCGACATTGCCGAAGTCCATCGCCTCGATGGCGCCTGCATCCAGGTACTTCCACAGATCGCCACCGGATCCAGTTCCGGTGAGCTTCAGTGCGGCGACGTTCAATCCGCATTTGCGCAGGGTACGGATGACATTTGCGCAGAGCGTGGTCTTGCCTGCATTCATGCTGGCCCCCGCGACGACAACCATATGCGGCGGGCTGCTCGCGCTCATTGGCGCGCCCACGCCCGGCCAGCCCCACCGTGACAGGTTCAGCACGGCGCCGTTCGCATCGCGGAGGATTCCGAGCGGCTGGATGACTGTGGGCGGCTTCATGTCCACATGACGTGTGACCGCCATGGAAGCGATGCCGCCAGCCGCCACGAGGTGGCAGGAATCGAGTGTGGGTGGAACAAGCGCCTCGTATTGGTCGGTCGCATACCGGTTTCCGAAGGCAAGGATGACGGTATCGTCGACATTCAGTTGGGCGCGGCGGCCGGTCACAAGCTCGATATGGCGATGCTGGCCGAGCCTGGTCACACGGGCAAGGCAGAGGTCTCCCGGCGAGGGCCTGGCATTACTGTCGAGGCTGGCGGCCACACCGAGATCTGCAATGCGCGTTGCGAACGAACGGTGCGCGCTGTCGATCTGGGACGAAAGCCCCACCGCTGACGACATGAATGAACTCCCACGCTTAACACATCACCTGGCCCGGGCCGGCTTACGCCAGGCAGCGCGCACCAAGTCTTAGCCTTCACCACACAACGGTCTACACTGCGCACTTATTCGCGGACTGACAGTAAAAGATGGAATTTCTCATTCGTCTTCTTGCCATACACACATCGCAATCTCGTAAATCAGCCGAGAATTGTCTTGTTTATGTCGCGCCCGGGACAAAACCCCGTGTGATTTCCATCTTTGCGCGCAGGACCTGGTCGGGTCGATACCCCTGCTGCGAGAGCTGAAAAATACGAAATGGGGCCCGCCTGCAGACAAGACTGCAAGCCGCAACAAGACAGACTTATGCTTAACTCGTGCTGACTGGGGTTCGGGCCAAAGCAGGCTGAGATCGCTCACCCAATTCGGGCTTTTCCGCCTCGGTATGAGCTGTTGTCAAACACAGAGGGGCGTCAGGCACTTGGAACAATACGGCCCAGAACCTGAAACAACGCGGCGACGTCGATCGGCTTTGCGAGATAGTCCGTCATGCCGACCTCCAGATACCGATCACGATCGCCCA
>JBEIHO010000102.1:0-9599 GCA_040381215.1 Alphaproteobacteria bacterium
ACCATGACCCACATGTCGAATGTGCTGGGCACTCTCACGCCGGCGCAGGACATCGTGCGGCTCGCACATGCCAAAGGCATCCCCGTTCTGCTCGACGGCTGCCAGGCCAGTGTTCACACGCCCGTGGACGTCCAGGCCCTCGGTTGCGACTTCTATGTGGCCACGGGTCACAAGCTTTACGGCCCGACCGGCATTGGCGTTCTCTACATGGCGCCGCGCTGGGCCGACACGCTTCCGCCTTTCCGGGGCGGCGGCGAGATGATCGACGAGGTCCACAAGGACCGTGTCACCTATGGCAAGGCCCCTCAGCGCTTCGAGGCGGGCACGCCGCCGATCATGCAGGCTGTCGGCCTGGGAGCGGCCATCGAGTACCTCAACGGCTTTGATCGAGCCGAACTCTGGAGGCACGAGCACGCCCTGCTGGACCACGCGATGAACCGTCTTGCCGACCTTGATTGGGTTCGCGTCCAGGGAGCCGCGCCGGGGAAGGGGGCCATCATCTCCTTCACCATGGAGGGCGCGCACGCGCACGACGTGGCCACACTGCTCGACCAGCAGGGCATCGCCGTGCGCGCCGGCCATCATTGCGCGCAGCCGCTGATGGAACGGCTCAACGTTCCAGCGACGGCGCGGGCATCATTTGCATTCTACAACACACATGAAGAAGTGGACCGCTTCATCGCGGCACTCGTCAGGATCAGGGGCATTTTCGCATGAGCGAGAACGCGTCACGACAGCTGGAAATGAACCTCGACCAGCCGGGGCAGGCGGAAGGAGACGTCGATCCCTTCACGCTGGACATCATCGCGCAGCTCAAGACTGTCTTCGATCCGGAAATCCCGGTCGACATCTATGAGCTGGGCCTAATCTACAAGATCGACGTGTCCGACAGCCGGGACGTTGCGATCGACATGACGCTGACGGCGCCGGCCTGTCCCGTGGCAGGAGAAATGCCGGGCTGGGTGAAGGAAGCCGTCGCGCGCCTGCCCGGCGTGGGCGAGGTGACCGTGAGCATGGTGTTCGATCCGCCATGGACGCCGGCGCGCATGTCCGAGGCCGCGCGCCTCGAACTGAACATGTTTTGACGGGGACAGGATAAGATCATGACCGCAACTGCCGACACCAGGCCTCCGCGTCGCGAGCGACCTAAGGCGCTGCGCCTGACGACGGCGGCTGCTGAACAGATCCGATCGGCCATGGAAAAATCGGAAAAGCCCGTCGTCGGCATCCGCATTGGCCTGAAGAACGCAGGCTGCGCCGGCATGTCATACACGATGGACTACGCCGAGCAGCAGAACCCGCTCGACGAGGTTGTCGAGGACCAGGGCGTGCGCATCCTGATCGACCCGAAGGCGATCCTGTTCCTGATTGGAACCGAGATGGATTTCGTCAAGGATCGCATGCAGTCGCGGTTCGTCTTCAACAATCCCAACCAGACAAGCGCCTGCGGTTGCGGCGAGTCCGTTGCCCTGAAGAAGGCTGTGGAATAGGCCCGTTTTAAACTCGCCCGGCAGGCGAACTGAAGGCGCTGCACATAGCATCCGCGGGGTGGTCATCGGCGCCTCGACACCTGCACAACGAACATGATCGCGTCGCTTCTTGTGTCACGCGAAAAACATCCGCAGCACTGTCGCGTGCAAATCACAACGCGCACCAAATGACTCGCGATGACGATCTCGCCAACTGATTCGAACGAAGCTCTCTGCTAGATACCTCTCGGTTTTCTTCTTGGGGGCATTCATGGAAGTTCTTAACGCTATCAACGAGCTGACAACGGCACAGCTCGAATTCTTTGCCGTCGCGACGATCCTCGTCATGATCGTCTTCTCCGGCGGCTTTCTGCTCGGCCGCGCGACGCGCAGCCGCGACGTGAAGGTTCCAGTCGAAGTGATCCACGCGCTCGCATCCGCGCGCCTGGCGCCGCGCATGGACGCGCGCCAGCCCGCGAACGACAGCAAGGAAGACAAGATCGAAGACGAGATCGAGCATCTCCTCGACCACGTCGAACATCACGAGAAGGACTTCAACCACGCCAAGGCGCACGTCCTCCACGAGCTTGATCGCATCATCCACGATTATGGCTCCACGCCCGACCTCGCCGAACTGCACAAAAAGGTCGAGCACGCGCACAACATCCCCGAGATCGTTGCCGCGCTGAAGTGGTACATCGGACGCCACCATCACTAAGCAGATTGAGAGGCCGGCGCGCTTGTCGCCGGCCTCCACCTTCCCCTTGAAAAGGGACGAGGCTGGGCGCCGCAACGTGGCGCGCAACCGTTGAGGCCAGGAGGCCTCCGCCTCTTCGGGCTTCGCTCCGGCGCGGACACGCGATAAGGTCCGCTCGAAACCGGAGACAAGATCATGGACCTGAAACTGAAGGGAAAGCGCGCCATCGTGCTCGGTGGGACGCGCGGCATCGGCCGAGCCATTGCCGACACGCTGGCCGACGAAGGCGCAAACGTTGCGATCTGCGCCCGCAACATCGAGCAGGTCGACCCGGCGGTCGCCGCACTTTCAGCCAAGGGCGTCCGCGCCACGGGTGCTGCCGTGGACATGGCCAAGCCCGCCGATCTCAAGGCGTGGATCGATACGGTTGCATCGACCCTCGGCGGGATCGACATCCTGGTGTCGAATGCCAGCGCGCTGGTCATGGGGGCCGCGCAGGAAGCATGGGAAAGCATGCTTCACGTCGACATCCTCGGCGCCTCCGCGGCCTTTGATGCCGCAAGGCCCCACCTCGAGAAGGCAGCCAGCAACAGCGGTGACGCCGCCTTCGTCATGATCTCATCGATCTCGGCCGCCGAAACCCAGAACGCGCAAGCCTACGGCGCCATCAAGGCCGCGATGATCCATTATGCCAAGGGCCTCGCCAAGGAGTGCGCAAGGTCCAAGGTGCGCGTGAACGTTGTGTCGCCCGGGACGATCTACTTCAAGGGTGGCGTATGGCACAACGTGGAGCAGATGGCTCCCCAGATGTACGAGGCAACGTTGAAACGAAACCCGATGGGTCGCATGGGCACGCCACAGGAAATTGCAAACGCGGCCGTGTTTCTTGCAAGCCCGGTCTCGTCCTTCACGACCGGGGCAAATCTCATCGTCGATGGTGCAATGACATCGCGGGTGAATTACTGATCCCGATGGCGGGGGCCGATTCAACAGTCAACAGGAGCTGCCAATGATCAGGACTGCCCTCGCAATCGCCGGCGTGGTGGCGGCGCTCAGCCTCGTGGAGCGCGCCGCCGCCGATAGCGCCACCTTCATGCCATCCGACACACCCGTGGACGTCAACGGGTATGAGCTCGCCTGCACGGGCATCGGCGACGAAGCCCAGTCGGACCCGCGCTGGAAGGCATTCCCGGTACGCCTCGAATTCGCGGGCGGCAACGCTCAGTACCTGGCCGATGTCGAAGCCACCGTCTTCGATGCAGCCGGCAAGGAACTGTTCCGCGTGCGCTGTGACAGCCCCTGGATCCTCGCCAAGCTGCCGCCTGCCAGGTACCGGGTGCAGGGCACGTTCCGGAACCTGGCGAAGGGAGCGAACTTCGTGGCACCCGCCAAGGGGCAAGCCCGCATCATCGTCCGCTTTCCCGAGATCGTCGGTAACGGCGACAACTGAGCCTGCCGCTAGCGGCCCTTGAAGTCGGCCTTCCGCTTGGTCAGGAAGGCCGTCACGCCCTCGGCGAAGTCCTCGGCGCGACCGGCCGCGCGCTGGGCCCAGCGCTCGGCATCGAGCTGCTCCTCGTAGGTGTTGTCGGGCGACTGCCAGTAGAGATTCCTGATCGCACCCAGCGCCACCGTGGGCCCGCTTGCAAGCTCCTGCGCCAGCGCGTGGGCTTCCTCCATCAGCTTCGCGTCGTCATGAACGCGGTTGATCAGGCCCCACTCCAGCGCCTTCTCGGCGGGAAGCTTCTCGCCCATCAGCGACAGCTCCTTCGCACGCGCCAGGCCGACGAGCCGCGGCAGCAGCCAGGTCGAGCCGCCATCCGGCACCAGGCCGATGCGCCTGAACGCCTGCAGGAAATAGGCGCTGCGCGCGGCCAGCACCATGTCTCCCATCAGCGCGAAGCTCATGCCGACACCGGCCGCGGCACCGTTCACGGCGGTCACGATCGGCATGTTGAGGTTCCGCAGCCGTCGCAGGAAGGGATGGTACATCGTCTCGAGTGCCGCACCGGCGTCACGCGCCTGCGGTGCCTCGCCGCCGGAGAGGCTGGACGGCCCGCCGCCGAGATTGGCCCCCGCACAGAAGCCGCGTCCGGATCCCGTGAAGACCAGAGCCCTGAGGCCGTTCTTCGGATCCTCGACGTGGTTCATCGCCGCCTGCAGCCCCGACAGCATCTCGGGGCTGACGGCATTCAGCACGTCCGGGTGGTCCATGTACAGCGTGCCGACATGGCCGTTGATCTCAAGTTTCGCGCGTTGGAATTGCATGGTCTTTCCTGTCATTTGCCTTTGAATTGTGGATCACGCTTGGTCAGGAACGCAACAACGCCTTCCTTGAAATCCTCGGTATCGCCAAGCAGCCGCTGTGTTCGGCGCTCATTCTCCAGTTGCTCGTCCAGCGTGCGGAGAGGCGCCTCGTCAAGCACGCGCTTCAGTTCACGGTAAGCCAGCTGCGGCCCCTTCGCCAGCCTCTGTGCCAGCGCCTGAGCTTCAGCCGCAAGCTTGTCGTCATCGACGCACTGCCAGATCAGTCCCCATTCCGCAGCCTTTTCGGCCGGCAGGCGGTCGCCGAGCAACGCCAGGGCCCGCGCCCGTGCCCGACCCAGAAGCTGCGGGAAGAACCAGGTGCAGCCCATATCGGGCACAAGCCCGAGGCGCGGCACGAAGACCTGCACGAAATAGGCCGACCGCGCCGCAAGGACGATGTCCCCGCAAAGCGCCAGTCCCACGCCGCCGCCGGCTGCAACGCCGTTGACGGCCACGACGACAGGCTTTGGGAAGCCCGCGAGGTCGCGAACGAGCGGGTTGTAGCCAATCTCCATCGCGTGCGCGACGCCTTCGCCGACCGAGCGATCGCTGCCGTCATTGCCGCCGGTCATGGTCAGATCCGCGCCCGCGCAGAAGCCGCGTCCGGCTCCCGTCACCACCAGGACTTTCGTCGTCTCGTCCCGCGCGAGCACCCGCAAGGCCGCACGGATGTCGTCCATGATGTCCTTGTTCAGGCTGTTCAGCATCGCCGGACGGTTGAGGGTCAGTGTCGCAACCCCGTCTTTCGTCTCGAGCAGGATGGTGCTGTAGCTCATCGAAACCCTTTTATTGCTGGATGACTGTCGGTGACCGTTGCGCGCCAGCGCACCACAGCTTGGCCCATGTGGCAATGGGGCAGGGCCCTGCGCAGCCTGACCTTACGGCAGTCTGAGAATGTTAACGCCACCCCGCGCCTGCACTTTGCGACAGGTCCTGAAAATCCCGTATAACAGGGTCCAAGGAATCTTTCAGAACGAGGAGCCCACCATGAGCGCAACACCCGCGACGTCCAAGCCGATTCCGGCCGAGATGAAAGCCACGCTTGACCGCCAGCGAGCGGCGCTGCTGGCCGATGGCCCGCCCTCGGCCGAGATACGCATCGACCGCCTCAACCGCTGCATCGCGCTGCTGGTCGATCACCAGGATGAAATCGCCGATGCCCTGAACAAGGATTTCGGCAACCGCTCGCCGCAGATGAGCAAGTTCACGGACGTGGCAAGCTCGATCGGATCCCTGAAGCATGCCCGCGACCACCTGCGCTCGTGGATGAAGGCCGAGCGCCGCCGCACCACGCCGGCAATCCTCGGCTGGCTCGGCGCCAAGGCCGAAGTGCAGTACCAGCCGCTCGGTGTTGTGGGCGTCATTGCGCCCTGGAACTTTCCGGTCAACCTGACCTTCGCCCCGCTGGCCGGCATCCTGGCCGCGGGCAACCGCTGCATGATAAAGCCGTCTGAATTCACCCCCGCCACCTCCGACCTCATGGCGAAGATGTTCCGCAAGGCCTTCAGCGAGGCCGAGATCGCGGTATGCCTGGGCGGCTCCGATGTCGGCGAGGCTTTCAGCCGCTTGCCGTTCGACCACCTGCTTTTCACGGGCGCCACGTCGATTGCCCACCACGTCATGCGCGCTGCTGCCGAGAACCTGGTGCCGCTGACGCTCGAATTGGGCGGGAAGTCGCCGGTCATCGTTGGCCAGAGCGCCAACATGGAAGTGGCCGCCGCGCGCATCATGAATGGCAAGACGCTCAACGCCGGGCAGATCTGTCTCGCGCCTGACTATGTCTTCGTGCCCGAGAACCGCCGCGATGAGTTCGTGGCCAAGGCAACCCAGGCGGTCACCGGCATGTTCCCGACGCTGAAGGACAATCCGGACTACACCTCGGTGATCAACCAGCGCCACTACGACAGGCTGCAGGGCTATCTCGCCGACGCCCGCGCCAAGGGCGCCACGGTCATTGAAGTGAACCCGGCCAAGGAAGACCTCCGCCAGCAGCCTTATCACAAGATTGCCCCGACCTTCGTCCTCGACCCGACCGACGACATGAAGGTCATGCAGGATGAGATCTTCGGCCCCATTCTCCCGGTCAAGACATACAAGGCCGTGGACGATGCGATCGGCTACGTGAATGCAAAGGCGCGTCCGCTGGGGCTCTACTACTTTGGCGAAGAGGCGGGCGAGAAAGAGCGCGTCCTCGAGCGCACGACGTCCGGCGGCGTCACCGTCAACGACGTGATCATGCATATCGCGATGGAAGAGCTTCCCTTCGGCGGCGTCGGCCCGTCAGGAATGGGTTCCTATCACGGTCTCGAGGGTTTCCGGCAGTTTTCCCACCGCAAGTCGATCTACCAGCAGCCGACGTCCAAGCTGGTCGAGGGGCAACTGAAGAACCTGCGCGCGCCCTATGGCGACGCGATCCAGAAGCAGCTCGCCGGATCAATCAAGCGCTGATCCGGCGCCGCCTTCAGGCGATCTCGTTTTCCTTCTTGCGCCGCAGCAAGTGCTGCGGCACAGGGCGGGCGAGGAATGCCGGCACATTGTCATTGAACGACGCGGGGGCGCCGTCGTCACCAGCATGCTCGCGTCCGCCACGCTCGCGCGGGCCCTGCCTGTCGCGGGGCGGTCCCGAGCGGTCACGCTCCGGGCGCGCCGGGCGCTCCTGACGCTCCTGACGAGCCTCACGCTCATGACGTCCCTCACGCTCGCGCGGCGGCTTGCTGCCCTCGGGCCTGTCACCACCGCGATCACGGCGTCGCTCGTTGCGCGGCCGGGCCGCGCGCGCGGGCTCGGCGGCCGCTTCGACTTCGACGGGGGCTGGTGCCGCCATGGGTGTGACCACGGCCAGTGAAGGATCGAACGGTTCCGTCGCGGCGACGCGGTCATGCCGCGGCCCCTCTTCACGGTGCCGTCCGCGTCCACGGTCGCGTCCACCACGCTGACGGTCGCGGTCGCGGTCACGATCACGCCCGCTGCGCTGACGCGTGTCGGGCTCGACATGCAGGTCGGTCATGTCATCGCGGTCGATGGTCTTCTTGGTCAGGGATTCGATCGCGTCAACGAACTTCGCATCGCGCGGCCCTGCCAGCATGAAGGCATGGCCCTGCCGCCCCGCGCGGCCAGTGCGGCCGATGCGGTGGACATAGTCATCCGCATGAATGGGAACGTCGAAATTGAACACGTGGCTGACCGCCGGAATGTCGAGGCCGCGCGCCGCCACGTCGCTGGCGACGAGCAGTTGAACCTCGCCGGCGCGGAACTTGTCCAGCGTCGCCGTGCGCACGTTCTGCGGCAGGTCGCCATGCAGCGCCGCCACCGAGAAGCCGTGCTTTGTCAGCGACTTCCAGACGATGTCCACATCGACCTTGCGGTTGCAGAAGATGATGCCGTTCGAGACGGTCTGGCTGCGGATGACGCGGCGCAGGGCCTCGCGCTTGAGCTTCGGATCAGTCGACGACAGCGTGACGATCTTCTGCTCGATGGTCGAGGCCGTCGATGCCGGCCGGGCAACCTCGATGCGCACGGACGCGCTCAGGAACTGGTCGGCAAGCCGCGTGATCTCCGGCGGCATCGTCGCCGAGAAGAACAGGGTCTGGCGCGTGAATGGCAGCAGCTTGCAGATCTTCTCGATGTCCGGGATGAAGCCCATGTCGAGCATGCGGTCGGCTTCGTCGACGACCAGGATCTGCACGCCGTTGAGCAACAGCTTGCCGCGTTCGAAATGGTCAAGCAGGCGCCCGGGTGTCGCGATCAGAACGTCGACGCCGCGCGTGATCTTCGCGTCCTGGTCTTCATAAGACACGCCGCCGATCAGCAGCGCCATGTTCAGCTTGTGGTACTTGCCGTACTTCTCGAAGCTCTCGGCGACCTGCGCCGCCAGCTCGCGCGTGGGCTCGAGGATCAGCGAGCGCGGCATGCGCGCCTTGGCGCGTCCCGTCGACAGGCGCTGGATCATCGGCAGGGTGAACCCTGCCGTCTTGCCAGTGCCGGTCTGGGCGATGCCCATGACATCCTTGCCGCCGAGGACGACAGGGATGGCTTGCTCCTGGATGGGGGTAGGGGTTGTGTAACCGGATTCCGTGATGGCACGGAGCAATTCGGCATTGAGGCCGAGGGTTTCAAAAGACAACGTCAAAAGACTCCAGCGAGAGCGCGTCGGTATATGAAGGCCAGAACGCCCTCTCTCGCAGGACAGACCAACCACTTGCGGGTTCGGCCGGCACCAACCTGGGCCAGCCATGAAAGCTCCGCGCCAGAAGCGCGATCAGCTTGCGGCGCACCATAATGCGCGGGGTCAGAATGTCAACCAAAGGTGAACAACCCTTGCCACCGACGGGCAAAAGGCCAGGCGAGCGCTCAGGCGAAGGAAAAATTAACCATGAAAATGGCTTTTTCCCGCCAGCTCCCTGGAAGAAGGGCATATCCCGCCCTTTCCGCCTCCCGCGAGCGCGCTTGTGACACGAGAGACACTTTCGTCGAAGGTTTCGCCGTGAATTGCCTTCAATGGCAAGGCGCAGGGCCGCGACGAATAGGAACAATAAAGGAACTCACCCAGTCTCGCAAGCGCCAGACTGACGCAAGCCTATGGCACCTTGAATTGATAGGCCTTCCCGCGCGAGCCCGGATCCCAACCCGCGTCAGCCGCCAGCCGGACGGCATTGTCGATCTCGCCCTGGGTAAAGGTCTGCCTCGGCGTCACGGGCAGATAATCGCCGTCCTTGTCGGTCGGGAAGGGGAACTCGATGATCAGCTCCCGCCGGGCAGCCTCGGCGACGTTCACCGAAATGCGGGCGCCGATATAGCCATAGTCCGGGTGCTTGTGCGGCTCACTGATCAGCTCCCAAACCAGCGCGATGTCCTCCACGCGGGCGGTGCCGTTGAGCTGTCGCTTCCGGCGCTTCTTGTGCAAAGCCATCGTCTGTCCCGGTGTTGTCCCTGTGGGTAGCGTACCGCATCTTCGGCCTCAGAGCCATCGCCAGCGCCGATTACGGTGACAGTGCTCTCCCCCACACCCGTCATGGCCGCGTCGCGCGGTGAGCGTGACGCCGGAATGCAAAGCGTGGTTGCCGCGATCGCCCCATCAATAAAAACTCTCCGTCATGGCCGTGTCGCGCGGCAGCGCGAACCGGCCACCC
>JBEIHO010000103.1:0-9507 GCA_040381215.1 Alphaproteobacteria bacterium
GAACGATCTTAGCCACTTCGCGGAAGTCCTCGATGCGGCCGTTGGGCAGGAGCCAATGAAGACACGGTCGATGCGCACGTCATTCATCGCGATGCCGGGCTTCAGGCCCATGTAGTCAAGCATGCGCTCCAGGGCGGCGCGGCGCTGGGCGTCGGGCTCGGCTGCGGGGTCCGGCACCCTGCCCGTCACGGGGATGACGTTCTCGGGCGAGGTGCCCCAGGTGACAAGCGGCGGGATGTCGGCGGCGTCGAGCGTGATCTCGGCGTCGAATTTCGCGCCCTCGTCCGACTTCAGCGTCTTCCAGTAATTCACGGCCGCTTCCCAGGCTGCACCCTTGGGGGCGTGCGGGCGGCCCTTGAGATAGGCGAAGGTGGTTTCGTCGGGCGCAATGAGCCCTGCCCGTGCGCCGGCCTCGATCGACATGTTGCAGACCGTCATGCGGCCTTCCATCGACAGATTGCGGATGGCATCGCCGGCATATTCGATGACGTAGCCCGTGCCGCCTGCGGTGCCGATGCGGCCGATGATGGCGAGGATGATGTCCTTGGCGGTCACGCCGGGCGCGGTGCGGCCGTTGACGGTCACGCGCATGTTCTTCGACGGCCTGGTCAGCAGCGTCTGGGTTGCGAGCACGTGCTCGACCTCGCTGGTGCCGATGCCAAACGCGAGCGCACCGAAGGCGCCGTGGGTTGCCGTGTGGCTGTCGCCGCAGACGATGGTCTGGCCGGGCAAGGTCAGGCCCTGCTCGGGACCCACGATGTGCACGATGCCCTGGCGGATGTCGTCCATCGCGTAATAGGTGACGGCGAATTCGCGGGCGTTGTTTTCCAACGTTGCAACCTGCAGCGCGGATTCCGGATCGTCGATGCCTTTCGACCGGTCGGTGGTGGGAACGTTGTGATCGGCGACAGCCAAGGTGAGTTCGGGGCGCCGGACCTTGCGGCCGGCCATGCGCAGGCCTTCGAAGGCCTGCGGGCTTGTCACCTCGTGGACGAGGTGGCGGTCGATGTAGAGGACGCAGGCCTCACCGGGTTCGGCGTGAACGAGGTGAGCGTCCCAGATCTTGTCGTAGAGGGTGGTTGCGGTCATGACGCATTCTTCATAACGTTTTCATCGACCTCAGGAAACGCGGAAATTGGTTGAACCAGGTGCACCAACGGATGGGCGGCTTCGATCGCCACGCCTGATCCTGCGCCGCTGGCGGGCGGAGGACCTTGAGCCCTTTGCCGCGATGAATGCCGACCCGCTGACGATGCGGTTCATGCCGGGGGTCCTGACGCGGGCGGAGTCAGAGGCCTTGATCGCGCGGTTCGAGGCGCATCATGCGGCGCATGGGTTCGGCATCTGGGCGGTCGAGGTGCCCGGGGTGGCGGCCTTGGCGGGGTATACGGGACTGCAGAAGGTTTCGTTCGATGCGCCGTTCGCCCCTGCCGTCGAGATCGGGTGGCGGCTGGCGCCTGCGTTATGGGGTCGGGGTTATGCGACCGAGGCTGCAGGCCTGGCACTTCGGACCGGGTTCGAGGAATTGAACCTTGATCAAATCGTGTCGTTCACCGTGGCTGCCAACACGCCGTCATGGGCTGTCATGGAGCGCCTTGGCATGGCGCGTGATGCGGCCGGGGACTTCGAGCACCCTCGCCTGCCGCATGGGCACATATTGCGCCCGCATATCCTGTATCGGCTGACGCGCACTGCATGGAACAGGCTGCAGGGAGGTTGACCCTGCAGCCTTCACAAAAGAAAGGAAAGGTGGCGTCGAGAGACCCCGCCCCTCTTACTCGGCGGAGGCCTTGCTCGCCTTTTCCTGGCGCTCGACGCGCTCGACGATGCGCGCGGACTTGCCGGTGCGGCCCTTGAGATAATAGAGCTTCGCGCGGCGCACGCGGCCACGGCGGAGCAATTCGACCGAGTCGACCAGCGGGCTGCAGACGGGGAACACGCGTTCCACGCCTTCGCCGTAGGAAATCTTGCGGACGGTGAAGTTCTCATTCACGCCCTGGCCCTGGCGGCCGATCACCACGCCTTCGAAGGCCTGGATACGCTCGCGGCGCTTGGTCTGCTTCGACTTCTCGTCGTAGGATTCCTCGACGACCTTGACGTTGACCTTCACCGTATCGCCGGGACCGAAGTCGGGGCGCTTCTTCTTGGTGGCTTCGATGGCCTGTTCGGCTTCGAGCTGCTGCAGGAGATTCATGTTTCTGTTCCTTTCCAGATCCTAGTGTTTCGTTGGTGCCGTCCCGTGGCGACGCTGCCAGGCGTCCCACAGATCGGGGCGGCGGGATTTCGTGAGTTCAAGGCTTTGGGCGTGGCGCCAGTCCTTGATCTTCCGGTGGTGGCCAGAGTTGAGGATTTCAGGGATTTCCCTGCCCTCCCAGAGCTGCGGCCGCGTGTAATGAGGGTATTCGAGCAGGCCCTGCTCGAAGCTCTCCTCGCTGAGGGAGTCGCTGGCGCCCAGAACGCCCGGCAGAAGACGAACGACGGCATCGATGACAATCATCGAGGCCAGCTCGCCGCCCGACAAGATGTAGTCGCCGATCGAGATCTCTTCGAGAGATCGCCCGTCGATGACGCGCTGGTCGATGCCCTCGAAGCGGCCGCAAACGAAAATCGCGCCGGGCCCTGCCGCGAGGTCATGCGCGCGGGCCTGCGTGAAGGGGCGGCCGCGCGGCGACATGAGGATCAGGGGCCGGCCTTTGCGCTCAACGGCGTCGATCGCCGCCGCCAGAATGTCTGCGCGCATCACCATGCCAGGGCCACCACCCGAGGGCGTGTCATCCACGGAGCCATAGCGGCTGGTGGAATGCTGGCGAATGTCGTGCGTCTCGAGCGACCAGGCCTTTTCCGCCAGCGCCTTGCCGCACAGCGATATGCCAAGCGGACCCGGGAACATGTCGGGCTGGAGCGTGAGGACGGTCGCGGCCCAGGTCATTGGATGCCTACCTTCTTTTCGGAAAGTTCGACATCGGCATGCAGGACGGCAACGCCCGTGTCGGAGAGGACAATGAGGCCCTCCTCCATGTCGACGACCGGCACCATGCTGTCGGCAAAGGGAACGAGGCCTACGGTGCCCGAGGGCAGCTCGACTTCGACCAGGTCGCCTGCACCGAAATCCTGGAAGCCCACGACTTCGCCCAGACGGGTGCCATTGCCGTCGAAGACGGGCAAGCCGATGAGATCGGCCTGGTAGAATTCGCCCTCTTCGAATTCGTCGTCCGGCAGGTCATCACGCTCGACATGCAACTCCAGGCCCTTCAGGGCTTCGGCCGCATTGCGATCGGAAATGCCGCGAATGCCTGCAATGACAGTGTCGCCCTGGACGCGCGGCCGCTCGAGGTGGAAGCGGCGGCCATCCGGCACCGTCACCATCCCATAGGCTGCGATATCAAGCGGGTCCGCGGTGAAGCTCTTGATCTTCACCTCGCCCTTCAATCCGTGGGCTGCAACTATCTTGCCCAGCAGGATCTGCTTGCCTGTCATTGCTGCTGTTCCAATCCGAATGAGCCGCTCAGGTTGCTGCCGTTCAGGCCGCAGCCTCGGCAGCCTTCTTCTCGGCCGCCAGACGTTCCTGCGCCTTCTTGCGTGGCGCGGACTTCGACGGGTCGTTGAAGGCGGTCTTCTTCTTGGCGAGGCCCGCGTCGGCGAGGAAGCGCTCGATGCGGTCGGAGGGCTGCGCGCCCTGGCTCAGCCAGTACTTCATGCGGTCGAGGTCGAACTTCACGCGCTCGGCGTTGTCCTTGGGCAGAAGCGGGTTGTAGTGGCCCAGGCGCTCGATGAAGCGGCCGTCGCGCGGGCAGCGCGCGTCGGCAACAACGATCTTGTAGAACGGGCGCTTCTTGGTGCCGCCCCGGGACATCCTGATCTTCAGCATCTGTCAGTCTTTCCTTCCGTTATTCGTTCAAACGCAAACACACCTCGCGGTGCGACCTATTTCTTGCCGGGGAAACCCGGCGGCAGTGTCAAACCTGGCGGCAGGGCCTGGCCGCCGAGACCGGGCAAGCCCGCGGCTCCCGGCATGCGCGGCATCGAGCCGCCGAACAGCGCGCTCATCAGCCCCTTGCCCTTGCCCATCTTCTTCATCACATCGGCCATCTGACGATGCATCTTGAGAAGCTTGTTGACCTCGGAGACCTCGACGCCCGATCCCCTGGCGATGCGCTTGCGGCGCGAGCCATTGAGGACGTCGGGATCGCGACGCTCTTCCTTTGTCATCGACAGGATGATGGCTTCCTGGCGCTTGAGCACGCGGTCATCGAGACCGGCGGTCGCCAGCTGATCCTTCATGCGTCCGATGCCGGGAAGCAGGCTCATGATGCCCTGCATGCCGCCCATGCGGCGCATCTGGCGCAGCTGCTCGGCAAGATCGTCGAGGTCGAACTGACCCTTCTGCATCTTGCGCGCGAGCGCTTCGGCCTTTTCCTGGTCGATCGTCTCGGCGGCCTTCTCGACCAGGCTGACGACGTCGCCCTGGCCGAGGATGCGGCCAGCGATGCGGCGGGGATGGAAGTCCTCGAGCGCGTCAATCTTTTCGCCGGTGCCCAGGAGCTTGATCGGCGCGCCGGTGATCGCGCGCATCGAAAGCGCTGCGCCGCCACGGCCATCGCCGTCGATGCGCGTCAGCACGATGCCGGACAGGCCAATACGCTCGTTGAACTGCTTGGCGACGTTGATCGAATCCTGGCCGGCAAGGCTGTCGGCGACGAGCAGGGTCTCGATGGGCGCCGCGATGTTGCGGATTTCGGCGATCTCGGCCATGAGCGCCTCGTCGACGTGCAGGCGGCCTGCGGTGTCGAGCATGAGGACGTCATAGCCCGAGAGCTTGGCTGCCTGCAGGGCGCGGCGGGTGATGTCGGCAGGCGCCTGGCCCGCGACGATCGGCAGGGTGGCCACGCCAATCTGCTCGCCCAGGATCTTCAACTGCTCCTGCGCGGCGGGGCGGCGGGTGTCGAGCGAGGCCATCATGACCTTCTTGCGGTCACGGCCGGTCAGGCGCAGAGCGATCTTGGCGGTCGAGGTCGTCTTGCCCGACCCCTGCAGGCCAACCATCATGATGACGGCGGGCGGGGTGATGTCCAGGCTGAGGCCGGCGCTTTCCGTGCCGAGCGTTTCGACGAGTTCGTCGTGGACGATCTTGACGATCTGCTGGCCGGGCGTGACCGAACGCAGGACATCGGCGCCAATCGCTCGCGAGCGCACCTTGGCGAGAAAGTCCTTGATGACCGGCAGCGATACGTCGGCCTCGATCAGCGCCAGGCGCACTTCGCGGAGCGCGGCGTCGACATCGGCCTCGGTGATCGCACCACGGCCCGTCAAACCGTCAAAGACGGATGTCAGCCGATTGGTCAGGTTTTCAAACATTCACGTCCACATCCGCGATCTTGCCCGCGTTTGCCCAACACCTATCGCGCCCGCGGGCGCAACGCGCTGACGGACGTTGACCCCAGAGCCCTGGTCTCCGGGGCGGATCGGCATCGGGCGATCCGGGAAATTCGGGGCGGACCCTAGGGATCGGGGGGGCGTGCTGTCAAGGCGAATCACCTGCCCTGCCGGCCCGCAGGCGATGGGTTAACCGGCACATTTCGCCGCGGGGCGCTGCGATGGCCGCCTCTTCGGCCAGCGGTCCCCCGGCCGTGGTTTTGACTAGCGAGGGCTTGGGGGCGCCCCTATATAAACGCGCCATGGGTATCGCCTTCTACAAGATGAATGGGCTTGGCAACGACTTCGTCATCATCGACGCGCGGTCGCAGGATGTCGCGTTCAGCGCCGAGGCGGCGCGGCGCATCGGCGACCGGCACCGAGGCGTGGGGTTCGACCAGCTGATCTCGATCGAGCCGGACGGCGCGGACGGTGCCGTGCGCATGCGGATCTGGAACCCGGACGGAAGCCCGGCGGGTGCCTGCGGCAACGGTGCGCGCTGCGTGGGGGACCTGCTGCTTGCCGAGGGCGGGCAGTCTTCGGTCACGATTGGGGCGCCGGGGCGATTGATCAGCTGCCGGCGCGAAGCCGACGGGCGCGTCACGGTCGACATGGGTGAGCCGAAATTCGACTGGCAGGACATTCCGCTGGCCGAGCGCATGGACACGCGGACCCTCGACATCAAGGTGGGCCCGATCGACGCGCCGGTGCTGCATGGGCCTTCGGCCGTCAACATGGGCAATCCGCACTGCGTTTTCTTCGTCGAGAATGCAGAGGCGCATGACTTGCGCAAATTCGGGCCGATGATCGAGCATCACCCGCTGTTTCCCGACAGAGCCAATATCAGCGTCGCACAGGTGCGCTCGAAGGGCGAGATCCGGCTTCGCGTTTGGGAACGCGGCGCGGGTCTCACGCAGGCCTGCGGCTCGGCTGCCTGCGCGAGCGTGGTGGCGGCGGCCCGCAGGCGGCTGACGGACCGCACGGTGCGTGTCGAGCTTGATGGCGGACCGCTCGACATCAGCTGGCGCGAGGACAATCACGTGCTGATGACAGGGGCGACAGAGCTCAATTTCACCGGCGTGCTCGACGAGCGCTACTTGCCACGGGGGACACCGTGAGCGTCGAGATCATCACGCTGGGCTGCCGGCTGAACAGCTATGAATCCGAGGTGATGCGCCAGAAGGCCGGTGAGGCCGGCCTGGAGAACGCCATCATCGTGAATACCTGTGCGGTCACGGCCGAGGCCGTGCGGCAGGCACGCCAATCGATCCGGCGGGCGCGGCGCGAGAACCCGGATGCGCGCATCCTGGTCACGGGCTGTGCGGTGCAGACCGATCCGGAGGCCTTTGCCGACATGCCGGAAGTCGATCGGGTGCTCGGCAATGCCGACAAGCTCGAGGCGCAGTCCTACCGGCTCGACCTTCCCGGCGAGCGGGTGCTGGTGAACGACATCATGTCGGTGAAAGAGACCGCGTCGCACCTCGTCGCCGGGTTTGACGGTCGTGCGCGTGCGTTCGTGCAGGTGCAGAATGGCTGCGACCACCGGTGCACGTTCTGCATCATTCCATTCGGCCGGGGGCCCTCGCGCAGCGTGCCAGCGGGTGCGGTGGTCGACAACATCAAGGGCCTCGTGCAGCAGGGCGTGCAGGAAGTCGTGCTGACCGGCGTGGACATGACATCCTATGGCGCCGACCTGCCGGGGGCGCCGAAGCTTGGCCGGCTGGTCGAACAGATCCTGCGCTTCGTGCCTGATCTGGCGCGGCTTCGGCTTTCGTCGCTTGATGTCGCGGAGTGCGACGCGCAGCTGGTGGATATTGCCTGTGGCGAGGCGCGGTTCATGCCGCACCTACACCTGTCACTGCAGGCAGGGCATGACATGATCCTCAAGCGCATGAAGCGCCGACACTCGACGGCGCAAGCGGTTGCGTTCTGCGAGGCCATGAGGGCGCGCCGTCCGGACATGGTCTTCGGGGCCGACCTGATTGCAGGCTTCCCGACGGAAACGGACGCAATGTTCGAGGCGACGCTGCAGCATGTGCGCGATTGCGGATTGACCTATCTGCATGTCTTCCCCTTCTCGGCACGGGACCGGACACCGGCCGCGCGCATGCCACCCGTTGCAGGGCCTGTCATCAAGGCGAGAGCCGGCGCGCTTCGGACACTTGGCGGGGAGATGCTGTCGAACCATCTCGCCGCGCTTGCCGGCCAGGAGATCGATGTGCTGGTCGAACAGGACCTCATCGCACGCAGCCCTACCTATGCGCCCGTGAAATTGTCTTCGGTGCAGCGCACGGGCTCGATCGTGAGGGCGCGCGTCACTGGCTTTGATCGCCACTTTGCCTATGCAGAGGCTGCCTGATGTCGGATTCAGAAGGAAAGAAACCCGGGTTCTTCGCGCGCCTCAAGGCAGGACTGACACGAAGCACACAAGCCTTCACGCAGGGCATCACCCGTGTCTTCACGCGCAAGCGGCTGGACCAGGCGGCGCTTGACGAACTGGAAGAGCTTCTGATCGGGGCCGACATGGGCGCCAAGGTGGCGGCCGACGTCGTGGCCGAGATCAAGCGCACGCGCTTCAATTCCGATGTGGGCGAGGACGAGATCCGCGGCGTCCTGGCCGATGAGATCGCCAAGATCCTGCGACGCGTTTCAAAGCCGCTCGTGATCCGTCCCGAACTCAAGCCGCACGTGGTGCTGATGGCGGGGGTCAATGGCTCGGGCAAGACGACCACGATCGGAAAGCTGGCGCAGAAGTACAAAGGCGAAGGGCTTAAAGTCATGCTGGCGGCGGGCGACACGTTCCGCGCCGCCGCGGTGGAGCAACTCAAGGTCTGGGGCGAGCGGACGGGCTGCCCGGTGGTGGCGAAGGATACCGGTGCGGACGCGGCTGGCCTTGCCTATGAGGCCTATGAGCGGGCACGCGAGGAGGGCTTTGACGTCCTGCTGATCGATACAGCCGGACGCCTGCAAAACAAGGCGGGCCTGATGGCGGAGCTGGAAAAGATGGTCCGCGTCATCAAGAAGATCGATCCGGCCGCGCCGCACAACGCGATCCTGGTACTTGACGCCACAACCGGACAGAATGCAGTGGCGCAGGCGGAGGTGTTCCGCGAATCCGCGAAGATCAGCGGTGTCATCATGACGAAGCTGGACGGCACGGCGCGCGGCGGGATCCTTGTGTCCATTGCCGAGAAGTTCGACCTGCCTATCCACTATATCGGGGTCGGCGAGACGGCGGACGACCTGCAGTCCTTCGATGCCGAACAGTTCTCGCGCGCGCTGGTTGGCGTCAGCGCGAGCCAGAGCCAGACCTGAACCAGACAGACCCTAGCCGCGCGGATCCCTGCCCCATGAATTCCCTGCTCAAGTTCCTGCTTGACCTTGGCCCCCTCGTCATCTTTTTCGGGTGCTATTACGCCTTCGGCATCACTGCCGCGACGGCGGTCTTCATGGGCGCGACCGTGATCGCCGGCATCGTCACCTATGTACTCACACGCAAGGTGTCACCGCTGATTGTCTTCAGCGCCGTCGTCGTGCTGATCTTTGGCGGGCTCACGATCTGGCTCAATGATGACCTGTTCATCAAGATGAAGCCCACGATCTATTATTTCGCCGTCGCGTTCATCCTGGCGGGTGGCCTTGCGACGGGAAGGCTCATCATCCGGGACATCATGGACCTCGCGGTGCAACTGACCGACCGCGGATGGGAGTTGTTCACGGTGCGGCTTGTCCTGTTCTTCGCTGCGCTGGCGTGGCTCAACGTCTATGTGGCGCAGAGCTACGCCTTCGAGACGTGGCTCTGGTTCAAGGTCTGGGGCTTCATCCCTCTCAACCTGCTGTTCTTCATGGCGCAGGTCCCGCTGTTCATGCGCTACGAGGTCAAGGCTGAGGAACCGCCGGCGTAAGGGTCTTCAGGTCCAGCGCCTGGAAGACGAAAGCGCCGTCGCCGGCATGCACGGGGCTGGCGTTTGCAGGCCTTTGTGCAAGAAGCGCCCGGGTTTCCGGCGTTTCGGGGAGAGCGGAACGCTCGAACAGCGCGATGCGGCCGGAGCCGTTCTTGCCGTGCTCGATGGTGATCGACAGCGGCTTGTCGGC
>JBEIHO010000104.1:0-9464 GCA_040381215.1 Alphaproteobacteria bacterium
GAACCGCGCGCCTCGAACAGGGCGCATGCCATGCCGAAGGCGAGATAGAGCGCGCCACCACCAAAATCACCCACCAGGTTCAGCGGCGGCACCGGCGTCGCCCCCTGGCGACCGATGGCGTGCAGCGCACCTGTCAGCGCGATGTAGTTGATGTCATGACCCGCCGCCTGCGACAGCGGCCCGGTCTGGCCCCACCCCGTCATGCGACCATAGACCAGCCTCGGGTTCGCCTTGAGGGCCGCATCCGGCCCCAGGCCCAGCTTTTCCATAACCCCTGGTCGAAACCCCTCGAGGAGGGCGTCCGCCTGGGCGATCAGTTTCAGGGCCGTCTGCACGGCCTGCGGATTTTTCAGATCCAGTGCAAGAGAGCGACGCCCACGGCTGGTGATGTCGAATTTGTTGGCACCGCGGCCGCCCTTGCGGTCGATCCTTACAACTTCTGCGCCCATGTCGCTGAGCAACATCGCGCAGAACGGGCCGGGACCGATCCCCGCGAACTCAATCACCTTCACGCCGTGCAGTGGACCCATGACAAAGCCTCCGGATTTGAATAGGAAATAAGACAATAAAAGGGGTTTAGTTCATCGCGAACGGCCCTGCAAACGATAGAAGAGACTGGAGTGGTGGCATGACCTTACGATCCTTGGCAGCGACGGCTGCATGCGTATGCGCGCTTGTGCTCGCGCAGTTTTCTCCGTCCCTCGCGGACGGAATGCCCGACGATGAGGATGAGAATTTCAACCCCGTGCCATCGGTGCCCGCGGTTCCGGCACCGGGCATGACCAAGCCCGCACCCGTGCGCGCAAATCCAAAGCCGCCCGCAACGCCGGTCGCCCCCGCCGCGCCGGTCGCTCCGGTCGTGCAGCCGCAGAACCCTGTTCCACCCGCTCCTGCTGCCGCCCCCGAGCCCGCGCCGGTCGTGGCGCCGGCACCGGCTCCCCTGACAACACCCTCGCCCGTCACCGTTCAGCCGGCGCCCATCACGACGCCGGCACCGACACCCACACCGGCACCGGCACCCACACCGGCACCAGCAGTGGCTCCGACAGCGCCCAAGCCTGCGCCCGCCGCCACAAGCGGACAACGGACGATCTACGAGATCCTGACCATCGATGTCGCAATCCAGGAAAAGAACCCGCCCGCCGCGGTCGTGACGGTCAAGGGCACCGCCCGCACCGGCGGCTGGACCAAGATCGAGTTGCGCCCGCTCCAGACCTTCGCTCCCGAAGTCGGCATGCGCAGCTTCACCCTTGTTGGCATCCCGCCAAGCGGCTTTGCGACGCAAGTCCTGACGCCGGTCACGGCCAAGATCACGATCGACCCGCTCCCCGCAGACGTGAAGACCATTCGCGTGCTGAGCGAAACCAACGAGATCGCCCAGACCTTTCGTTGATCACGCGGGGGCCGGCGCTGCGCTGCAGCAAGAACCGGCCCTCGTACCGCTCAGGCAAGCAACTGCCCATCATCGACGGTAAACAGCGACCCGGTCACGAACGAAGCATGCTGCGAACAAAGCAGCAGCAGCAGCGCATCGAGGTCGCTTTCCTGTCCAAGCCGACGGCGCGGAAAACCCTGGACCTGCTTCTGACCGCCTTCGGAATCGAACCAGTCACTGTTCAGCTCCGTGCGGATGAAGCCCGGACATAAGGCGTTCACGGCGATGTGATGGCGCGCCCATTCCCGGGCGAGCCCCTTGGTCATCATGCCGACAGCCGCTTTCGACATCGAATAGGCGACGAGCCCCGGCAGGGCCTTCATCGCGCCAATCGAGGCAATGTTAACAACGCGCCCCTTGATCTTGTGGTGCAGCATGCGCGCACCTACAGCCTGCGCCACGAAGAACATGCCTTTCACATTGGTATTCATGATCGTGTCGTAGTCGGCCTCGGACAGATCGGTAGCGCTCGACTGGATGTTGACGCCCGCGTTGTTAACAAGGATCGAAACCGGCCCGGCAAGCCTCTCGGCTTCAGCAACGCATGCGCGCACCTGCGCGGGCTGCGTCACGTCGAGCGTCAGGGGAATGGCGATGCCGCCAGCCTTCTCGATGGTCTCCTGAAGCGTGATTAATCGCGCCGTGCGTCGACCCGTGATGACAACTTTCGCACCCGCAGCGCTCAGGATCTGAGCGAAGCGTACACCAAAACCGCTCGTCGCACCTGTGACGAACGCTACATGACCGTTGAGGTCGAACGTGATGTTGCTGGCCATTTGGATTACTCAGAAAAGGTTGCGGAGAATTATCCTTAAACACGGCGGCATGAATATCGCACGCGAGAAAAAATCTTTCCTGTTGCAGCGATCCATGCGTATCTTCCGCGCATGCAAATCGACGTGATCTCCGACACAATCTGCCCGTGGTGCTACATCGGCAAGCGCCGCCTCGAACAGGCGTTGAGCCTGCGACCGCAGATGACATTCGAGGTCCGCTGGCGTCCGTTCCAGCTCGATCCGTCAACGCCGCCGGAAGGCGTCGATCGGCTGGAGCACCTCACCCGCAAGTTTGGCTCGCTCGACAAGCTGAAACCCGTCCAGGAGACACTCGAGCAACTGGGCCGCGACCTGGGCATTCCCTTTGCCTTCGACCGCATCACCCACACGCCCAACACGCTCAATTCGCACCGCCTCATTCGCTGGTCACACTCTCTCGGCCTTCAGGACGAGATGGTGGAAGGCCTGTTCCGCGCCTATTTCGTCGAAGGCCAGGACATCGGCAACACGGCCGTCCTCGCGCGCATTGGCGATGCCATCGGCATGGACGGCGAATTGGTGGAAGAACTGCTTAATTCCGATGCCGACATTGAATCCGTCACGCAGCAGGACAGCATGGCGCGCAAGTTCGGCGTCCAGGGCGTACCCAGCTTCCTGATCGGCGGTCGCTCGCTCATCATGGGCGCCGAAGACCCGCAGACGCTGGCCGACATGATCGACCGCGTCCTTTCATCCGACTCCGAGGGCGCCGCCGCAGCGGGCTGATCCCCACGCGGGCCTTTGGCCGGGCGCGTAATCTAAAGCCCGACACAATTTTCCCGAATTGAAACGTCTCGCGCCCGCGCGTCCCGCACCGCTACGTGCCAAAGCGGTAAAGCGCGCATAAACCCTGATCCACTCTTCGCGGAAATCCGCCCGAACCTGCCGATGCCGTTGCGGCACGCGCGTTGCAACCCGTCCTGTCAATCGTGACCAGCAGGGGGCTGGAGCGCCACGAATAGCACAAGGCGGAAATGCACCATGAAGTGCCTTCGTACCAGGACAATGCAGCTGCTGCTGGCGAGTGGGGTTCTCGCCATGCCCATGGCTGCCACCGCATCCGGGTGGTCAAACGGATCGGATTTCAACACGCCGAAAGGCACCGGCAGTTCAGACTTCAACGCGCCGGCATCCGGCTACGGCCGTGGACCTGACGGCAATCGCACGATCGTCGACGGCCGCTTCGTTGGCGCCTGCCACTACAACAAGGACGGCATCACCCCGGGCGTCGGCTCCCGATCGGGCGTCGCCGAAGCCTCTGGCTTCCCGAGCGATCCCTGCAAGGACCAGGCATTCGGCGACCGCACCGAGGCAATGGCCATCGGCAACAACATCACGGTGCTGACGCAGGGTTCGCGCAACACCGTCATCGTCAACACCAACCAGACCAACAATGGCAACCAGGAAGTCATCCTCAATGGCAAGCTCAGCGACAACTAAGTCCATGAAGGCCACCACGCGCTGGAACACGCGCATGGCAGCCCTTCTGCTTGCAGCCACAAGCCTGACCGCGTGCGTCAGCCCGACGCCGCGCGCGGACGGGACCTATACGGCCCCCATTGGTGGCGCGCCTGTGATCAACAACGAGACCCAGTACAGCAACCAGCTGCGCTGCATCGGCGGCCTGCTGCGCGCGCGTCCGTCGGCACCGCCGCGCATCGCCGTCGGGAACATCGCTGACTACACAGGCAAGTACGAAGCCGATGGCTCTGGCCGCAAGGTCACGCAAGGCGCAAACCTGATGGCAATGTCGGCCCTTTCGAAGGCCGGCGTCCGTCTCGTCGAGCGCTTCGACACGTTCGTCGCCGACCTCGAGCTGAAATATGCAAACAACAACCTTGTGACCGACAGCGCAAAGCCCGGCTTCAACGCCGACGTGCGCAAGATCCTTGCAGGTTCGATCCAGGGCTCGGACTTCTACCTGATCGGCGGCATCACCGAGCTGAACTTCAACATCCGCTCCGTGGCAGCTGACGCCTTCGCAGGCGCCAAGGACATCTCGGCATTGCGCGGCACGGCGGGGGCCAAGCTGTTCGTGATGAACGTGGCCATGGACCTGCGGCTCATCAACACGCAGACCCTCGAGGTCGTGAAGGTGATCTCCTACCAGAAGCAGATCCTCGGGCGCGAAATCAGCCTGGGCGTCTTCGACTTCCTCGGCAGCACCATTCTCGACATCGGCGCCGGAGAGCGCGCGCTGGAACCCATCCAGCTCGCCATCCGCGCCGTCACCGAGCGTGCAATCCTCGACATCATGAAGGACATGGACCCGCGCGCCAGCGCGCAGTGCGGGATCCAGCTTGAATCCGCCAGCGATCCGCTGGCTGACCGTGGCGAAGCGGTTTCTTCGCCAATGCTTCTGCCCGTGCAGCAGCCTGCCCGCAGGTTTGTCCAGCAGCCGGTGCCCGACAACGCGCACCAGCATGCCACGCAAGCCTCAAAGCCGAGCAAGCCCGCGCCCGTGCGGAAATCAGTGAAAGCAGGTCCGGCCTTGGCCCTGCGCTCCTCCATTGACTGACCTAGAAAGGAACTGACCATGAAGAAGACACTCATCGCCGGCGCCGCTTTCATTGCGCTCACTTCCGCCGCTTCCGCGTCCACCTGCCCCGGCCCGAACCCGTGCCCGGACAACAGGATCCTGAACGGCCAGCTGAATGTCGGCACGACCGTGTCGAACGTCCAGACGCACATCAGCCACATCACGGGCGAAGTCGCCGTGACGTCCGCCGCCATCGGCAACTCGCTTTCGGTTGACGTCGTCGGCGACGCGTATGTCGGCAACACGCAGCAGAACCTCGGCTATGTCGGCTCCACGCTGAACGCGACGGTCACCGGCACCAAGGACGTGACGCTCACGTCGGCGGCGATTGCCAACACGGCCAGCATCAAGGTCATGGGCGCTGACTCGCTCGTGGTCGACAACCTGCAGACGCAGGCTTGGGATCCCTCGGCTTCGCTCGTGGCCAACGTCTCGAACATCGACGGCGACGCCACCCTGACGGCAGCCGGGATCTCGAACTCGCTGGCCGTCGAGACCGACGCCGCGCTCATCCGCATCGGGACGACGCAGCGCAACCAGGGTCCGAACCAGGCCCACCTCAACGCCACGATCACCAGGGTTTCGGGTGACGTTGCGGTGACGGGCGCCGCCATCGGCAACTCGGTCTCGATCAAGACGGGCCTGTAATCGGTCCACATCTGGAAGGGGCGCCCTCGCGGCGCCCCTTTTTTTACGGCTTGCGGCGCGGCTTGGGACCAAAGACGCCCTTGGTCATGAAGCGCTGCGAGGGGCCGGATTTCTTGACGCCCGTCCCCGGCGGCTGGTGCGCCGGAACCAGTTGATGCTTGCCCGGACCGATCAGGTCTGATCGCCCCATGGCCTTCAGGGCCTCGCGCAATACAGGCCAGTTCTCCGGATCGTGCCAGCGCAGGAACGCCTTGTGCAGGCGGCGCTGCCTGAGCCCTGTCGGGCTCGACACAGGCTCTGCCGATGCCCGCGACACCCCGCGCAGCGGATTGATGCCCGTATGGTACATCGCCGTCGCGCTTGCCATCGGCGAGGCCAGGAATGTCTGCACCTGATCCGCCTTGAAGCCGTTCTTCTTCAGCCATAGCGCAAGCTGCATCATGTCCTGGTCAGTGGTGCCCGGATGCGCCGCAATGAAATAGGGGATCAGGAAATATTTCTTGCCCGCCTTCTTCGCCGCTGCGTCGAACATCTCCTTGAACCGGTCATAGGTACCGATCCCGAGCTTCATCATCTTCGAAAGCGGACCTTCCTCGGTGTGCTCCGGCGCGATCTTCAGGTAGCCGCCGACGTGATGGGTAACCAGCTCCTCGACATATTCAGGGCTCTCGACCGCAAGGTCATAACGCACGCCCGACGCCACCATCACCTTCTTGATGCCGGGCAACGCGCGCGCCTTCCGGTAAAGCCCGATCAGCGCATCATGGCTCGTGTTCAGGTTCGGGCAGATCCCCGGATAGACGCACGAGGGTTTGCGACACGCGGCCTCGATCTTGGGATCCTTGCAGGCCATCCGGTACATGTTGGCCGTGGGCCCGCCGACATCCGAGATGACACCCGCAAAGCCCCTGGTCTTGTCGCGGATCGTTTCGATCTCGCGCAACACCGAACCCTCGGATCGGCTTTGGATGATGCGGCCCTCATGCTCCGTGATCGAGCAGAATGAACACCCCCCGAAGCAGCCACGCATGATCGTGACCGAGCTGCGGATCATCTCCCACGCCGGGATCTTCGCATCGCCATAGGACGGATGCGGGTTGCGCGCGTAAGGCAGCTCATAGACCGCGTCCATCTCGGGCGTCGTCAGCGGAATAGGCGGGGGCGTCAGCCAGAGCTCGCGGTCGCCATGCTTCTGCACAAGCCCGCGGGCGTTGCCGGGATTGCTCTCCCGATGCAGAACCCGCGACGCCCGCGCATAGGCAAGCTTGTCTTCCACCACGAGCTCGCAAGCCGGCAGGCGTACGACCGCTTGCTCCTTCACAAGCCGTGCACCCTCGTCCGCGCTGTCGACATCGTCGGCATGCAGCTCGAGATAGCCCGCCGGCACTGACGACTTCATGATAGCGACACCACGGATGTCGTCGATTTCCGACAGCTTGGCGCCAGCCGCTGCCCGATGCGCGACCTCCACCACGGCCCGCTCGGCATTGCCATAGAGCAGGATGTCAGCCTTGGCATCAGCCAGGATCGAGCGACGCACCTTGTCGGACCAATAATCGTAATGGGCAATGCGCCGAAGTGAGGCCTCGATCCCGCCCAGCACGATCGGCACATCGCGATAGGCCTCGCGGCAACGCTGCGCATAGACGATGCTGCAACGGTCAGGCCGCTTTCCGCCCTCGCCACCGGGCGAGTAATTGTCGTTATGTCGAAGCCGCCTGTCGGACGTATAGCGGTTGACCATGCTGTCCATGTTGCCGCCGGTCACGCCGAAAAACAGCTTCGGCGCGCCAAGCAACCGGAAAGGCTCGGCACTTTGCCAGTCGGGCTGCGCGATGATGCCGACCCGAAACCCTTGCGCCTCAAGCAGGCGCCCTATGATCGCCATCCCGAAGCTCGGGTGATCGATGTAGGCATCGCCGGTGACGACAATGATATCGCACGCGTCCCAGCCCAGCCGGTCCATCTCTGCGCGAGACATCGGCAAGTAGGGCGCCGGACGCCCGGGCCTGGCGCGGCTGAAGAGATGAGGAGCTGTGTCCATGATGCGCGCTGTGTGCCCGCTCTGGCGCCCGCGGTCAATCAGTCAACGCAGGCCCGCTGGCCCGGAAACCGAATTAACCACCCGCGTCGCAAAATCGGGAATTCCACGTGGTCATCGCTTTGCGCTACTTTGCGGTATACTGCGGTCACCAAAGGGGAAACTTCATGTTCAAGACCGTCATTCGCATCCTCCTCGCCCTGCTCGGCGCCGGCGCCCTGCTCATCGCAAGCCAGGCCTTCCTGCAGCCAGAACAACTGGCGCAGCAACTCGGCTACGCCTTGATCGGAAATCTCGGGGTTTCCTCGTTCCGCGCGGACATCGGCAGCTTCTTTGCGCTATCGGGACTGTTCATGCTGCTCGCAGCCTGGCGCCACGACCGTCAATATGTCCTGCCACCGCTTGTTCTCGCAGGCATCGCCCTGGCCGCGCGCCTCGCAACAGCGGGCCAGACAGGTTTCCTCCCCGAATACACGCAGCCCATCACCGTCGAAGCCGTGACAGTGGTCGTGTTGCTGCTGGCGTGGGTACAATTCCGGAAGGCCTGACACCAACCCGCAACAGGTCTGCCAACCGCAATCCGGGTGTCAAACCTGTAACCAATTGAATCAGAAAGACAATTAGCGCCCAGAGGTTGACGGTCGCACCGTCAACCTCAAGCGCAGGACTATCTAGAAAACGGTCCGTTGTTTTGATTATAGTCGCGCACGCTTTGGGGGGCGTGTGCGTGTCTGACACTATCGAAAAACCGGCCGAATCCAACGAAACCGCAGCTCCGGCGGATAAGCCCTCTCCCGTGGAAACCATGGTTCCGGAGGGGCTCCTCAAGCTATCCGGCTCCGATGCCATGGGCCCCAATCCCTGGACGCGCGAAAAGCCGGTCGCAAGCGATTTCGGGCTGACGGACGCAGACTTCGCCGACGGCAAGGTCGAGAAGGACCAGGAAGCCGCCCGCAGCGAGATGGTCGAGTTTCCCTGGCGCCTGACGTCCGCTTTCCTGCTCCCGATTGTGGCTGCCGGCGCGCTCTATACCATTCAGGTCGGAGATTTCCGCTTCCTCGACCCGGCACAATTCGGCAATCCGGACGCCTTGCCGCCCATGTTCTGGGTCACTTACCTCGCCGTGTCATTGGTCATGGGCGCCCTTGCGGCGCACGTGCAGACGCTCGTGAATGCAAAGGCAACAACGCGGCACGCAGCAGCCCTCAAGGTGGTACGTCAGAAAGAAGCCTTCGCGGCAGCCAAGACGGAATGGTTCAACGACCTGAAGGTCCGCACCACCACCGCCTTCTGGCGAGAGGAAATCCCGCGCATCGCCAAGGCCAAGGGCTCCACGCCCACGGCCGTCTTCAGCCAGGAAGTGGCCAAGCTCTTTGCGGCCTGGGGATGGGACGTGAAACTCAACCAGCGCGCCGATGATTATGGCGTCGACATGTTCGCCAACGGCAAGGACGGCAGCGCCATCGTCCAGTGCAAGCACCTCGACACCGGCCCCGGCGTGCAGGACGTCCGCGACCTCGCCGGCAGCCGCCACGCCTTCAGCGCCGACTTCGGCTTGCTGGTCTCGATCCATCCACCCTCTGCATCGCGCCACAACGGCTTCTTCTCGGACAAGGGCCAGCTCGAGTTCTGGCACCTCGGCCACCTGCTCGAGCAGTGCATGACCCTGTTCACGAAGCGCACCGGCGAGAAGCCCCCCCAGGACGCCACCCGCGCCGAGTTCCTCAACTCCGACGGCACCCCCATCGCCTGGCAGGTCGACGAGAGCCAGGCGGCAGAGTAGCGCCCGACATCGCCCTCATCCGTCTCGCTGCTGACGCAGCGATCCACCTTCTCCCGCGCCGCGGGAGAAGGGCAATCAACATGGCGTTGCCCTTCCCTCGCGCCAGCGGGGGAAGGTGGCAGCCGTCGCCGCAGGCGGCGGCTGACGGATGGGGGACTTCAGCCCCTCACCCCACCGCCAGCTCCGCGAGCTTCTCCAGCGTC
>JBEIHO010000105.1:0-9210 GCA_040381215.1 Alphaproteobacteria bacterium
CTCGAGCTTGCCGATGACGTGGCGCTTGACCTTGCCTACAAGGTGCGCGAGCAGACGAAGAAGGACCTCGGCGACAAGTACGAGGCGGGTCCTGCCGACACGCTGATCGAGAACATGGTGGCCAAGCTTGGCCGCTTCGGGCGCAAGAACGGCAAGGGCTTCTATGACTATCCGGCGGATGGCGGCAAGAAGCGCCTGTGGCCGGGGCTCAAGGACATCGTGAAGTTCAAGATCACGACGTCGACGCCGGAACTCGTGGACGAGCTGAAGAAGCGGTTCCTCTATCGGCAGGCCATCGAGGCGGCGCGCTGCTTCGAGGAGAACGTGGTCACGGATCCGCGCGAGGCGGATGTCGGCGCCATCCTGGGGTGGGGCTTTGCTCCCTATACGGGGGGGCCGCTGTCCTTGATCGACACGGTCGGCACCAAAAAGTTCGTCGAGGAATGCGACCGTCTTGCCCAGAAGTATGGCAAGCGGTTCCTGCCCGGCAAGCTGCTGCGTGACATGGCGGAGAAGGGCGACACCTTCTATGGCCGGTTCAATCCGGCGAAGAAGGCGGCCTGAGGCCATTAGAGGCGTAATTGGGGGCGCTCTTCGGTGTGGCCGAGGGGTGCCCCCTTTTCTTTTCGGGGGGTGGCGTGGCCTGGCTGGCGGTTGCCTCTTTCCCTTGGCCTCGCGGTCGTGCTAGCTGCGAAGGACATCAGGAAGGACGGATATGTACATGATGAGGGCTCTCATTGGGTTTGTGCTGGCTGGCGTCGTGGCCTTGCCGGCGGCAGCGGCTGATCGCAAGATTCAGGACTTCTTCGGTGCCTATCTGGGGCATGGATCGGAGGAGCCTGTTGGCGATCACAGCGCATCGGAAACCCATCGGCAAACCCGCTTCAGCCAGGTCATCATCAAGCCTGCGTCCGACAATGGGTTCACGATCGAGTGGTCCACGCTGAAGCTCAAGGATGATGACATCCCAAGCCAGGCGGATACGAAGACCCATGTCGAGACGTTCCGCGCCACCGGAAAGTCCAACGTCTTCCAGGATGTGACGCCACCGGAACCTGGCCTCGTCCAGGATACGTCATGGGCTGTCATCAACGGCGATACGCTCAGCATCGTGAAGGTCGCTGTCGCGGCTGATGGCAATTATTTCGTGTCTCATTACGACCGGACCCTCTCGAAGGAGGGCATGGAGGCGCGGTTCACCCGGTTCGAGAACAGCCAGGTCGTCCGGGCCGTAAAGTTGCACCTGCTCAAGGGGCCCGCGGACGTCAACTAGGCCGTCGTTGTTTCGTGCCGCGAACTCGTGTTTTGATCCGGTAGGGTTGCGCTGCGCGCGCCACCCACTTTTTACACAACAGGGAACCCGCTCATGCGTCTTTCAATCGCCGTCGGATTTGCTGCAATCCTTGTCGCGTCGGCCGCACAGGCCGCCGACCGCAAGGTCGATGATTTTGTCGGCCGCTGGATCGGTACGGGGCAGGCGACCGAGGGGGCGGTCAATCCGGTTGCAACGCAGTCGCGGGACAGCGAGGTCGTCGTCGAGCGGGTGGCCGACGGTTTCAAGATCTCGTGGACCACGATGTCCTCGGACCTCGACGATGGTTCGAAGGCAAAGGTCAAGGCTTCGACGCTGACCTTCAAGGCAACCAAGAAGCCCGGACTTTATGTCGATGTGAAGTCGGGAGATCCGCTCAAGGGCAAGAAGAGCACCTGGGCGCGCCTCTCGGGAGACAGCCTGACCATCAACCAGCTCGTCGTCGGTGACGATGGCTCGTGGGATGTGACGACGTATGAGCGTACGCTGTCGGGCAGTGACAAGATGAAGCTTTTGTTTACCCGCATTACCAACGGCACGGTTGCGCGACAGGCGCGCCTGGATATGCAGCTGGGATCGCGCAGCACGCGTTGAGCATCCCGGTCTTCGTACAGTGTTCAAAATCATGAACACTGTACATGGCGCCAAGCTCGCTTGCGGGCGCGCCTGGTTTGCAGGATAAGATCTTCCGCTCAGGTATCCGGCCCCTTGACGGGGCGTCGGATGCGCGGGAGCTTCTGCCGCCGGAGTGCCGACGATGACCGCAAGGGCTGCCTTTGCGCTTGAGGAGGGTCCTGAGCGCATCATCCTGCGCATGTGGGATGGCGATGTCTCGGCGCTTGCATGGGACTGTGCCGGACCCAAGGCGCCCGCTGTTCATTTTTCGCACGCCAATGGCTTCAATGCCCTTGCCTATCGCACGCTGTTTGACGAGCTGTCGCTCTACATGCGCGTCCATGCGATCGACCTTCGAGGGCACGGGCAGACCACGCTTGCATCAAACCCGAAGGGCTTGCGGTCGTGGCAGGTGCACGCTGACGACATCATCCGCACGATTCAGGAAATCGACGGCAAGCCCCGGATCCTTGCCGGTCATTCCATCGGTGCGACTGCCAGCCTGATGGCGGCGCTGGACCAGCCGCAATGGGTGACGGGACTTGTGCTGATCGAGCCCGTGCTGCTGCCGCCAGCGCAACTGCGGCGCCAAGCCTTGCGCCGGCTGCTCGGGCTCCAGAAGCCGCCGCGGCTCACACGGCGCAAGCGTGGCATTTTCCCGTCGCGCGAGGCGATGTTCGAGGCCTATCGCGCCAAGGGCGCGTTCCGGCTCTGGCCGGAGGAGGTTGTCCGCGACTACGTGATGGGCGGATCTCTGGACTACGTCGACTTCCGTCAGGTGCGGCTGGCCTGCACGCCTGGCTGGGAAGAGGCAAACTATCTGGCGGGGCCGCCGGACCTGTGGCCGCGTCTTGGTGGGCTGGAGGTGCCTGTCACGTTCTTGCTGGCCGAAAGCCGCTCGACTTGCAGTGACGAGAGTGTAGCGCTCCTGAGCGAGCGTTTGCCGGATGCGCGGATCTTGCGCGTTCCAGGCACGAGCCATTTTCTGCCTTTCGAGCAGCCCGATGTGGTGCGCGCCGAGCTGCGGCTGATGGGGCGGCTGTCAGAGGGAGAGGCCGGGGATGACGAGGCTCTCGAAGACGGCCCTCATATGAGGGGGGATTTCCATGGCCTTGCGCTCGACGAGATCAAGTGACACGGCTACCGCTTCGGCTGTTGCGAAGCATTCGCCCGTCTCGGCATCGAACATCCAGTGGCACCAGACATAGGTCTTGGTCCCAACCGACTTCATGCCACTGCGCACGACAAGCAGGTCACCGGCGCGTGCGGGCTTGTGGTAGATGAAGCGATACTCCAGCGCGGCCCCTCCCGCATTGCCGGCATCGCGTGAGCGTCCCGTGGTCTGGGCCAGAAGGTTCGGGATCGAGTCGCTCAGGCGTCCCATGTAGTTCTGTGTCTTCATGAAGCCATGGCTGTCGCAGAGCTCCTCCGTTACCAGACCCCGCAGTGTGGTGAGCAGGCCCAGCGTCTCGGCTTCCTCGAGCGTCGGTGCCGGGCGTGGGGGATCCATGACGAGGCCGCGCGGACCTGCGTGTGCGGGCAGGGGGAGTGTCAGCGCCGATGCCCGTTCGATGGCGATGGATGGCAATTGCAGACCTGTCCTGAATTCAAGGTCGCTCCACTGGGCTGATGTAACGAATGTTGCGGCTGTGGCGCCGGTCATGGTGTGCTTCATCTCCTGAAACAGCACCAGGCCCTCTCGATGGGCCTCGATGACGCCGCCCTGCATCACATAGGGGGCGCCCGGGCGCAGTTCGCGGTGAAAGCGGATATGTTGCTCGAGGGGTTGCAGATTGGCGCGGTCTTCGTCTCTGGAGCGCGGGCGAAGGCCGAGTGCGCTGGCGAGCGATGAGATCCCTTCCTGCTCGCGCGCGACATAGAACTGCACGTTCATGTGGCCCATCTGGTCACATTCCCATGTCTGCACGCTGGAGCGGACGGTCTCTACCAACTGGTTCATGGGTTGGATGTTCCTCTGGATTCCCTGTGGCGACTTGATATGAAAAGAGACTTGGCGCGGTCAAATGAAGAGTTTCCGTAATGCAGGGTCCCCTCAAGGGTGTGCGCGTTGTCGAGTTCGCGGGGCTTGGGCCTGGCCCTTTCTGCGGCATGCTGCTGTCGGATCTTGGTGCCGACGTGATCCGCATCGACAGGCAGGATGCCAAGGCGGCAAAGCCCCATCAGGTCACGCATCGCGGACGCAAGTCAGTTGCACTCAACCTCAAGGATCCGCGGGCGATTTCGCTCTGCCTTGAGTTGATGTCGCGCGCGGAGATCGTCTTCGAAGGTTTCAGGCCTGGCGTCATGGAGCGCCTGGGGCTTGGCCCCGATGTCGCCTTGAAGCGCAATCCGAAGCTTGTCTATGGTCGCATGACGGGGTGGGGACAGGATGGTCCGCTTGCCGCGGCGGCCGGGCATGACATCAATTACATCGCGCTTACTGGCGCCTTGCATGCGATCGGCACGAAGGAGCGGCCGGTGCCGCCGCTCAATCTTGTCGGCGATTTCGGTGGCGGTTCCCTTTATCTCGCGTTGGGTCTTCTTTCGGCGCTGCTGCATGCGCGCTCCACGGGGCAGGGGCAGGTGGTGGATGCGGCCATGGTCGATGGCGCGGCATCGCTCATGTCCTATTTCTACGGATTTCGGGCGGAGGGCGTGCACACCGCAGAGCGCGGGGCGAACCGGCTCGATGGTGGTGCGCACTTCTATGACACCTACAAGTGTGCCGATGGCAAGTGGATCGCGCTCGGGTCGATCGAGCCGCAATTCTATGCGTTGTTGCGCGAGAAGGCCGGGCTTGTCGATTCCGCTTTCGATGCGCAGCTCGATCGGGCGCGGTGGCCGGAGCTCAAGGTGAAACTTGCCGATGTGATTGCGGGCAAGACCCGGGATGAGTGGTGCGCCCTGATGGAGGGCAGTGATGTCTGCTTTGCGCCGGTGCTTGAGCTGGACGAGGCACCTTCCCACCCGCACAATGTGGCGCGCAATGCCTTCGTCAGTGTCGACGGTGTCGTGCAGCCTGCTCCTGCACCCCGGTTCAGTGCAACACCCGGTGCCGTGCAGGGGCCGCCGCCAGGCATCGGTGAACATAATGTTTCAAGCCTGCAGGACTGGGGGCTCGACGTTTCCGTCGTGCAGGACCTGCGCAAGAATGGAGTGATCTGATGATCCGCCGCGCCGCCATCGTCTCGCCCGTCCGCACGCCTGTTGGCAAGTATCTTGGTGCGCTCAAGGACATTCCCGCCGAGACGCTGGCGGCACATGTGGTGCGCGAAACCGTCAGGCGCAGCGGCATCGATCCGATGCTGATCGAGGATGTGGTATTCGCCCAGAGCTATGCCAACAGCGAGGCGCCTTGCATCGGGCGCTGGGCTGCGCTGGCAGCGGACCTGCCCATCGAGGTGCCGGGCATGCAGCTCGACCGACGCTGCGGTGGCGGGCTGCAGGCCCTGACGACGGCGGCGATGATGGTCGAGACGGGTGCTGCCGATGTCGTCATCGCGGGTGGTGTCGAGAGCATGAGCAACATCGAATACTACACGACGTCGATGCGCAGCGGTGCGCGCGCGGGAAATGTCCAGCTCTATGACCGGCTTGAGCGCGGGCGCGAGCGTTCGCAACCGGTGGAGCGGTTTGGCGTCATCTCGGGCATGATCGAGACCGCGGAAAACGTCGCTCGCGACTGCGGTATCACGCGGGAGGCTTCCGACGCCTTTGCGGTGGAGAGCCATCGACGAGCGGCGGCTGCGTGGCGTGAAGACCGCTTTGCCGAGGAGGTGGTGGGCGTCAGCGTGCCTCAGCGCAAGGGCGATCCGGTCATGGTGGTGCAGGACGAAGGCTTTCGTGCCGACGCCAGCCTGCAGAGCCTTGCAGCCCTCAAGCCGATCATGAAGGGTGGTGTGGTAACAGCGGCGAATGCAAGCCAGCAGAATGATGCCGCAGCTGCCTGCCTGGTCGTTGCCGAAGACCGGTTGGCGGCTCTTGGCCTGCAACCGATGGGGTTCCTCAAGGGATGGGCGGCCGCAGGGTGCCATCCTGCCACGATGGGGCTTGGCCCCGTGCCCGCGGTTCAGCGCCTGTTCGGGCGGCTGGGGCTCTCATGGAACGACATTGATCTGGTCGAACTGAATGAGGCGTTTGCCTGCCAGGTGCTGGGGGTCGTCAAGCGCTGGGGCTTCGACGCGCTGGACCGGTTGAACGTCAATGGCTCGGGCATATCGCTCGGGCATCCGATCGGCGCCACGGGTGTGCGCATTGCCGTGACGCTGTTGCACGAGATGCGCCGTCGCAAGGCGAGGCTTGGCCTCGAGACCATGTGCGTGGGAGGCGGTCAGGGTATCGCTGCCGTGTTCGAGCGGGCCTGATGAGCGGGTTCAGTTGGGAGCGCTACGCCGGGCATCGGCTGCCGTGACATAGATCGCTCCTTCCTTGAACGCAAAGAAGAGACGCAGTTTCTTCATTTCATTCATGCCGAGGATGACCTGCACGCTGCCGTCGAAGTCGCCGAGGAGCACGGGGACGTTCTCGAAGCGAATGCCCGAGATGGTGAGCTCCGGGAACACGTAGCGATAGGTGCCGATCCTGGCGCCGCTGCCGACGTTCACGCTTCCGGCGGGCTGGACGCCGGGTGTGTCCTTCGTGATCCCGAAGACGCGGCGTGCATGCTCGAGATCCATCGATGTAAACGTCGCGCCCGTGTCAAACAGCAGGCGCACAGGCTTGCCCGCCAGTTCTGCTGTCACGATCGGTTCGTCGATCTGGTTCTTGTCGATGTCGCGCTTCAGGCGCGAGCCGGTGGGCTTGCTGCGGGCATTGCTGCGCTCGTATTTCAGGATAACAGCTTCATCAGCCCAATAGACACCGTCGCCGGCGCAGTGGTCCTGGCTGAAGAGCGAAATGGTCTTGCCCGCGTTGTCGATCTCGAGATGGAGCTGGGTGAGCAGGTTCTGGCCGATCACGCCGGCTCTTTCATTCAGCGGAGCGCCTGACCAGATGCCGGAAACAAAGAACTCGGCAGCTCCGAAGCTGAGCTGGCCGAGGCGGAACTCGGAGATCATGACGGATTCGTCGATCCTGTTGCCGCCGCCGTCGAACATGATCAGGTTGTAGTTGCGCCTGGGCTGCAGGCCGAGCTGTGAGGCGATGTCCTTGCGCACGATGCTCCAGTAGGCGCCGGTGTCGAGCATCATCTTCGACTGCACGCCGCCCAGCGTCACTGGCAGGTGGATGTGGTCGGTGTCGTCCTGCTGGAAGGGGATCTGGGCGTAACGGCGGAGGGGCTTGCACTCCTCGGCGCTGGCGAACGGTGCTGCCAATCCAGACAGGCCGAGGCCGGCCATTGCTGCCAACAGAAGACGTTTCATGATGTTTCCCCCCCTTTGTGCCCGTCTTGGCGCTGTCGGAGGAATTTAATGCGGATCCCGTTTACTGCCAATAGCGGCAGGTCGCTGGCGGGTGCGCGCTAGCCGGTCGCTTCCTTGCGCTCGGGCGCATCCTTGAGGCAGTGGGCGACTTCGCGCAGGGTCGAGGCGGCGGTCACGCCAAGCTTGTCGAGCTTGCCCATGCGGGCCAACGTGGCGAGGCCGATGGCTGCCGATGAGAGGCCGAGGGCACGCGCCTGGGCCTGTTCCGGTGGCAAGCCCTCGAGTTCCAGCGGTTCGCTGACGGTCTGGAAGAGGGAGATCAGGCGGCCCAGCAGGACGCGCTCGGATCCTGGATTGGTGCCCTGGTTCTCGAGGTCCATGTTGAAGATCGCGTGGGCGGCGGCGAAGGCCTCCGCGGCCGCGGCGGCGCGTTCGGCGGCGTCCCGCTTGGAGGCAGACTTGAGTTGACGTGTCAGGCCCGCCAGCTCGCTGACCGCCAGTTCCGACAGGATGGCGGCCTTGGAATGGAAATAGAAGTAGACGGCGCCAGGAACGTAGCCGGCCTCTGTCGCCACGGCCCGGATCGTCAAGCCTTTCGCTCCATCACGCGCGTAGACGCGGCGGGCTGCGGCGAGGATCTCGGCGCGCTTGTTGGCATGGGAAGCCTCGCGGCGGTCTTCGCGGCGACGGTCAGATGGATTATCCGATTGAGACAAGTTTCGTATCCCCCCGAATCTGTGCTCGGCTTCAGTGATGACGCGAGATTGAACGATGTTCAACACAACAAAGGCGAGATCCGGGCGCGTCTGCAATCTGAGGGCGTGGTGCTGCGTCATATCTCCACGCGGCGCTCCGCATGGGAGGATTGTGCTTCAGCGTTGCGAGCGATCCACACGTGCGTCCTGGAGCCGGGCAGAAATCCGCCATTGCAAGCGTGGAGCGTGTGAGGGGAGGGCGGCTTGACGTGGGCGCGGACGGCGCCTGCTGCGAGGCGAGTTGATGTTCTCGCGTTCGCGTGGTGCGTGTCGCGGGAGCAACACGCACCAGAAAGGTTTTCACCTTGCGGGAGACGGGGGCTTCAGACGCGGAAGAAAATCATGAAACCGAGGATCGCTTCGCCGGCAAGAAGGCCCCAGATCACCGGCGACGTTGGACGCTCGAGCCAGGCGGAATAGCCACGGCCTGCTGCCATGCCCAGGAGCATGAGGCCGGTCGTGTACATGATCCCGCCCCGGAAGTCCGAGTAGACGAGGGCTGTGAACAGCGCGAGCGCCACGGCGACACCAAAACCGCCATAAACGGCGCGTGCTTCGCTGCGGGCTTCCGGCGTTGACAGTTCGACGCCTGTGACCTGCGTCAGATACTCGGGCCGCCACAGCATGACCGCACCCATGGCTGCGAAGAGCAGAAGTCCGATAGTCAAAGAGAACATGAGCGCCGAGGCTCCCTTATGGCGATGAAACGGCCGAATGCTGCCACAAAAGGTTTAATATTCATAAACCGAGTTGGCGTGCCGCAAGGTCGCGCATGATTTCCTCGGAGCCGCCGCCGATGGCATTCACCCTTACCTCCCGGTAGATGCGCTCGACCCGGCCGCCGCGCATGTAGCCGGTGCCGCCGAGGATCTGCATGGCCTCGCGGGCGCAGAATTCCATGGTCAGGGTGGCCTGGACCTTGAGGAGGGCGAGGTCGGCGGCGGGGGTCTCGCCGTTCTGGACCCGCCATGTGCAGATCTCGAGATAGGCCTGGGTCGCGTTGATCTGGCGGACCATCTCGGCGATCTTGTGGCGGATGACCTGGTGGTCGGCGAGGCGTTTGCCGAAGGTCTGGCGCTCACGAGCCCATTTGACCGCTTCCTCCAGACAGACGCGGGCATAGGCGCAGGCGCTGGCCGCCATGCCGAGGCGCTCGCCGTTGAAG
>JBEIHO010000106.1:0-9204 GCA_040381215.1 Alphaproteobacteria bacterium
GATGGAAGTCTATTATCATCCGGAACATGGGGGGAATGTCGACCGCATGCTGAAAGCCATGCGTGAATCGCTGTCAGTCTTCTCGGAAGCATTCGCACCCTTCCAGTTCCGCCAGATGCGCGTTCTGGAGTTTCCCGCCTACGCTTCATTTGCACAATCGTTCGCGAACACCGTGCCATACTCGGAAGCGATCGGCTTCATTCAGTCGAACCGTGATCCCGAAAAGCTCGATATGGTGACATTCGTCACAGCCCACGAAATCGCACACCAATGGTGGGCTCACCATATCATCGGAGCCGACAAGCAGGGATCAACCATGCTGTCGGAGTCCTTCTCACAGTATTCCGCAATGCTTGTGATGGAGCGCCTCTATGGACCGGAGCACGTCCGCCGCTTCCTCAGCAATGAGCTGGACAGCTATCTGCGCGCACGGGGCACCGAGGTGCTCGAAGAACTTCCTCTGATACGCGTCGAGGACCAGCCCTACATCCACTACAACAAGGGCGCACTGGTCATGTATTTCCTCCGCAATGAGGTCGGCGAGACAGTCGTCAACCGCTCCCTGCAGCGCCTCATCGAACAGTTCGGCTTCCGCAACGCGCCTTATCCATCATCCGCAGATTTTGTACGCATCCTGCGCGAGGAGGCAGGACCTCAGCATGATGCTCTGATCGCCGATCTTTTTGAGAAGATCACACTTTATGACGCGAAGACACTGTCCGCCCTTGCCTCCAGGAGAACCGACGGGCGCTGGGACCTCACCCTCACCGTGGAGGCCCGGAAACTCTATGCTGATGGACAGGGGTCAGAGACGCCAGCAGCCTTCTATGAACCCTTCGAATTCGGCGTCTTTGCAGAAGACCCCTCCGGGTCAGGCTTCAGTAAGGAAGACGTTGTGCTGTTTGAGCGCCGACCCGTTCGCGATGGCGTCCAGACACTTACCTTTACAGTGGCGCGCGAACCGCGCTTTGCCGGGCTTGATCCCTACTCCAAGCGTATCGATCGCATCAGCGACGACAATGTCCTGCCCGTATCGCTCCAGTAAGCGGGCTGGCTGGGCTGCAGGGGAGCATCCACGGACGTGGTGTGAGTTCACTAAGAGAGCGCTTCGGGCGCGCGGACCGCAAGGGTCTGCGCGCGCCCGGGGCGCGGTGGGCGGGAGGGGCGTCACCTGCTCGAATTCTTCGCACCAGCCTCCCCGCGAACCGCTCTGATCCGGCCGCTATCGTCCAGACGATTTGCGCGCATCAAGCCAGTCACGGATCGTGCGGTTCACGAGTTCCGGCGTATCGTGATGAACGTTGTGGCTGGCGTCGGGGATCATGACGAGGGTGCTGTCCTTCGTGATGTGGTTCCACATGCCTGCGTGACCCGAGGCGAGAAGATAAGGATCCTTTACGCCGTGGAGGACAAGCACGGGCACGGTGACCGGCGGATGAATGACGGGCGGCGCACCCGGTGCAGGTGCGTTCTTCCCGAGCGGAAAGTTTGCGCGGTAGTAGTTCATCATTGCCGAAAAGTCGGAACGCTTCAGGGCCTCGATATACCTTGCCTTCTCCGCCGGGTCCTTGATCCCGCCAGCGAATGCCTCCGCCGTCAGGTTCTTCTCCGAGCCTTCCTTCTGGAAGTTTACGGCGTACTGGCTGTTGCGCAGCTGGACCGGGTTGGTCGCGAGCTCATTGGCGAAGGTCGTAGGGTGCGGCACTGACAGGATGACAAGCTTGTCGAGCATCTCGGGACGCTCGAACGCAAAATTCCACGCGATGATCGCTCCAAAGTCGTGGCCGATGATGATTGCCTTGTCGCGTCCCTCGGCCTTGATCACGGCAGCGACATCGGCGACCAGCTTCGGCATCGTGAGGGACTGCGGGATTGTCAGCTCAAGGCAACGCGGAGTTGAATGGCGGCAACGGGCCCAAAATTGTCGGTCAACAGTCAGCAGCACGGCCCAACGGTTTGATAGGCCCGCGGACCGCTGCCTTTCGACGGTAGCGTTGCCGCTGCCCACGATTCACGCAAAATCGATCTCGATGTAGGCATCGACAGCGAGCGTCGCCACGGCGGCTACCACACGCTCCGCCGCGGGACGAATGACTGGCCAGCTCGTCGTGATCAGAACGACGATTGCAGGGCGACCCGTCAAGTTTTGCTGGTACCGGAGATTCTGGTCTGTGGTAATGATGGCCGCAAATCCTGCTGTCTGGGCGCGCTCGAGCAGGTCGCCATTTTGCAACGATTGCCAGCCCATCTCATAGGCAGTTCTGATCTCGTGCCCTGAAAGAAAACGACGCAGAGGGGCTGGCGTGCCCTGATCAAACAGAATCTTCACGACGGAGCGCCTTACGCCGGCTCGAGACTTCGTTGGGCGAATTCAAGCACCGACATGACTTGTTCGCGTGTAACTCCGGGAAACCATTCCAGGAATTCATCGGTCGTCGCGCCACCCTCGAGATTTTCGAAGAGAGCTTTGACGGGGACGCGCGAATTTTTGAACAACAGGGCGCCGCTGACCTTGCCTTCAATGCGCTCGACCGCAGGGCATTCGGACCAATTCAACATGCCAGTACAATGGCCCGCGCCGAAGCTGAGGGCAAGGTAGGGGACTTCACAGCGGCAGGTGTTAGGCATCAGATTGCGAAAGGACGCCATTGGGCGAGGTCCAGTCGCTCAGCCGCGCAGCCCATCCACCTCGCCGGCCAATCCCAGCACCGTCTCGACCATCCGCGCAATATCCTGCGGCCGCGACAGCCGGTGGTCGCCATCCTTGATCAGCGACCACACCACATCCTTCGAGCGCAGCTTGTCCGCCAGATCCAGCGAATGGGTCCACGGCACATCCGGATCGAGCCCACCCTGCAGGATACGCACGGGCAAATCGATCGCGATTTCGCCCTCCAGCACATTCCACTCGCGTCCCTCGACGATCAGCTCGCGTGTGATCGGATAGCCGGCGGGGTCATAGTCCGACGGCCGCGTCCAGAACCCCTCTTCCATGATCTGGCGCCTTTGGCTCTCATCGAACGACGCCCACATCAGCCTGTCGGTGAAGTCCGGCGCCGGCGCGAGCAGCACCAGCCCCTTAACCCGCTCCGGCCGCGCCAGGGCAACAAGCAGCGCCATCCACCCGCCCATCGATGAGCCGACCAGAACCAGCGGTCCCTCGGTCAGCCGGTCCACCACCGCCAGCGCATCCGACCGCCAGCGGCCTATTGTTCCCTGACCGAACTCTCCGCTGCTCTCGCCATGGCCGAAATAGTCGAACCGCACGAAACGCCGCCCAGCCGCCCGGCAGGCGCCATGCAGAACCGACGCCTTCTCGCCCAGCATGTCGGAGTGAAACCCGCCGAGCCAGACCACCTCCGCGCGTCCCGGATCGCCCGCGCTTCGCCGGTAGGCGATCCTTGCCCCGCGCTCTTCAAGATATTCGGCTGCATCTGTCATGGCCTTGTTCTGGTCGGTTTGCGCCGGACTGAAAAGCGACTATTGGGGCCCCCATGGGATCGCACGGCGCGATCGCACGGGGAATCACGCTTGCCGCTGAGCGGGGCCACGATCCTGCAGGTCATCCCGCACCTCGCCGCCGGCGGGGCCGAACGCACAGCCATCGAAGTGACCGAGGCGCTGACGGCTGCGGGCGCCAAGTCGCTCGTCGCCAGCAAGGGCGGCCGCCTCGAAGCCGAACTCATCCGCGCGGGCGGCGAACTGATCCGGATCGACAACCTGCCGACCAAAAACCCGCTCGCCATCCGCGCCAATGCCGGCCTTCTCGCGAAGATCGCCACAACGCGAAACGTCAGCCTGATCCACGCCCGCTCCCGCGCCCCCGCCTGGAGCGCACTCTGGGCGGCGCGGCAGACCAAGCTCCCCTTCGTCACCACCTATCACGGCGTCTACAGCGCGAAGGGCAGCCTCAAGCGTCTCTACAATTCGGTCATGGCGCGCGGCGACAAGGTGATCGCCAATTCGGAGTTCACCGCCCGCCACATCCTCAGCGAGCACCCCTGGGCGAACGGCCGGGTCGTCACCATCCATCGCGGCGTCGACATCGCGAAGTTCTCGCCGGACATTGTCTCGTCAAACCGCAAGGACGACCTGCTGAAGTCATGGAAGCTGGGCTCCACACCAAGCGCCACCATTCTCCTCCCCGCCCGCCTCACGGGCTGGAAAGGCCATCGCGAAGCCATCGCCGCCGCCGCCACCCTTAAAGCGCAGGGCGCTGCATTCCGCATGCTCTTTGTCGGCGACGCCCAGGGCCGCGACGGCTACAGCCACGAACTCGCGACGCTGATTGCCGCGAACGGCCTTGACGGACAGGTAATGATGGTAGGGCATTGCGACGACATGCCAGCCGCCCTCGCCCTCGCCGATATCGTGATTGCGCCCTCCAACCTACCCGAAGCCTTCGGCCGAGTTGCGGCAGAGGCCGGCGCCATGGCGGTCCCCGCGATCGGCTCCAGCATCGGCGCCCAGGGCGAGATCATCGTCGACGGCCTCACGGGGCTGATCGTCCCGGCCGCCAACCCCGATGCCCTCGCTGGCGCGATGGGCCGGCTTCTCGCCATGGGCCCTGATGGACGGCGTAGCATGGGCGAGGCCGCCCTGGTCCGGGTCCGCGAACGCTTTACAACATCTGCGCTTCAGAAGGCGACGCTTGCAGTCTATGAAGGCCTGACAGGTCAGGCCCGATGAGCATACTGGACACCTACACCCCGCCTCCAAACCCCGGCGACACGCTGCGCCGGGTCCTGGTCATCAAGCTCGGCGCGATGGGCGATTTCATGCAGGCGCTCGGCGCAATGCGCGTCGTCCGCGCAACCCACCCGTCCGCCCGCATCACGCTGCTGACCACCGAACCCTTCGAAGCCTTCGCCAAGGCCTGTCCCTATTTCGACATCGTGGAAGCCGACGGCCGCCCGCGCGACATCAAGGGCCGCACCGACCTGATCCGCCGCCTGCGTGCGGCCAACTACGACATGGTCTATGACTTCCAGAACAACGACCGCACCGCGCAATACTTCGTCGGCCTGACCGGCAAGAAGCCGCTCTGGTCGGGCGCCGCCAAGGGCGCCTCGCACCAGCACATAAATCCCGAACGGGCCGAGATGCACAATTTCGACCGGCTCGCCGAACAGCTGGTCCATGCCGGGCTCGGACCCAAACCACCCGGCGACCCGACCGGCTGGTTCATCGGACAGGACCTGACCCCCAGCCTCGACTGGATCCGCCCCGCCTTCCGCGACCCGCCGCGCTTCCAGCCGGCATTCTTTGGCCTCAACGGCCCTTATGCCCTGATCATCCCCGGCTCATCGGCCGAGCATCCGGAAAAGCGCTGGCCGGTCGATCGTTTCATCGGCCTCTCCAGCTGGTTCGCTGGCGGTGGCGTCACACCCGTCATCGTCGGCGGCAAGGCCGAAGGCGATATCGGCATCCAGATCCAGCGCAAGGAACCCCGCGCAAAGAGCATCATCGGCCGGACCGATCTGTTCCAGCTGGCTACCCTGTCCGAACGCGCCCTGCTGGCGATCGGCGGCGATACCGGTCCGATGCATCTGGCCGCCGCCGCACGCGCGCCAGGCATCTGCCTGTTCGCGCAGGAATGGAACGAAGAGATGGCGCTTGACCTCCACACCGTCTGGAGCCCCAAGACCCGCCTCGGCCGCGCAGCCCCGCGCGGCGGGCCAATGATACTTCTCCATGCCCCTGCCCTGGAACAGATCGGGCTCGACGACGTGAAACGCGCCGCCTGCGCGCTCGGCATCCTGCCCGCCGGCATGGCCCTCCCGCGGCCGGCCCCGCCAGCCCCTCCGGCCACCCCTGAGACCAGCGACAATCCCGCCGAATCCGCCGGCGCCCTTGCGCAGGGCCCGAATTCTTGAACATTACGCCGTTCGCAGGCATATTGCGCTGTCCGGCAACGCATTCCGGAAGTCACCAAGGAGATCGACCATCGCTCAGCGTCCGCAAGCGGCCCAGTCGCCCAAGAAGGAAGGTCCGCAGATCAACGAGGACATTCGCGCGCCGCGCGTCCTCCTGATTGACGAGAAAGGCGAGAAGCAGGGCGAGATGCCGCTCGAAGCAGCGCTCGACGCCGCCAAGGAGGCTGGCCTCGATCTGGTGATGGTTGCGCCCGACAACGAGCCGCCGGTCGTAAAGATTTCGGACTACGGCAAGCAGCGCTTCGCCGAGCAGAAGAAGAAGGCTGAAGCGCGCAAGAAACAGAAGTCGGCCGACCTGAAAGAGATCAAGCTTCGTCCGAACATCGACAAGCATGATTACGAGGTGAAGGGCCGCTCTATCCGCCGCTTCTTCGAGGAAGGCGACAAGGTGAAGATCACTATGCGCTTCCGCGGCCGCGAAATGGCCCACCAGCATCTCGGCATGGAATTGCTCACCAAGGTGAAGGCGGAATTCGCCGATGTTGCCAAGGTCGAGTCCGAACCGCGCCTCGAAGGCCGGCAGATGGTGATGGTGCTCTCGCCACGCTGAAGCGTAGCGAGCGTTCGGCCGGGATGGAGCGTGGCGTGATGTTCAGGTCCGGCGCGGCGATCATTGCCGCCATTGTTCTGGCGGGTTGTGCAGCAGGCGAAGTCACGCCCGCGGCTGGGCCTTCCTCGGGAGAGGCCTCCCTGCAGACCCCGCCCTATGCTGGCGAGGCAACACCAGGCGAGCCGGCATCGCCCCTTGCTGCGCCGCCGGTGCAGTCGGCGGACACGGCGCTTCCCGAGGCCGCGCAGGACATCTCGCTCACAAGCATTGCGAGCCAGTTCGATCCTGCGCGGCAGCGTTTCGTCTGGGTTCTGCCGCCGGGCATTCACGGCGAGGGGCCGTGGGATTTCAGGGCTGTCGTGAAGATCCGTGGCGAGTCGAAATTCGAGACAACCCTGCCGCTGAAGGCCGAGCTCGCACCTTCCGGCACGCGACCTGAATACACGGCGGGCTACGAGATCGTGCGCCTGACAGACGACGGACGCTGGGCGCAAAGCACTGCCGAAATCGACAAGGTGATCCAGCAACTGGTCGCCGAATATGGCCGCGGCCTCGGCGAGCTGGAAATGATCAGCCAGCTCTATGTCAGCGTGGCGCCGGCCTATCGCGCGCAGCACTGCGCCGCGGGCGCGCAGCACGATATCCGCGTTTACATGGAGGAAGACGGCAAGCCGCTCATCAGCCTGAACAACGCCATGATGAGCACGATGATCTCCCAGGTTGTGCGCGAGGCCTGCGGCTGAGCCTTCGTCACCAGGCGAGGCCTGCCTAACTGCACCGTCACTTGCCCGGCCCGCGCGACGGCCTACCCTCCTCGTCATGAAAAACACTTTGCTCGCATTTCTGGCCGGGGCCACGCTGATGGCGTGCGCGCCCGCTTCCGAACCGGCGCCGGAACCCCCGACCGTCGAACCTTCGGTCACGGCTCCGGTAAATCCGCAACCGATGCCGCAACCGCCAGCCGCTGATCCGACAGCTCAGGGCGCCGACGCATGCGGGGCTGCCCAGTACGCAGCCCTTGTCGGCAAGGCGATCACAGAGTCGGGCGTACCGCCCGAAGGCCCGAACGTTCGCTACATCCGCCCGGATACCCAGGTGACGATGGACTTCCGCCCCGATCGTCTCAACGTGAACATCGATGCGGCCAACGTGATCACCGGCTTCCGCTGCACCTGATCGCCCCCTCGCGACTTGATGAAGTGACGGCAAGAGACTTGCCGCAACGATGTCGCTCGTCCTCGCGATGGCGGCGTGCACAAGTCCGCCTCGCGCTGTCGAGGCGCCCTCCAGTCCCAATGCCGCACTCCCCACGCCGTCGAACGACACCTGCGGCGCCAGCATGTATTGTGAACGCATCGGCAAGCCGATCGACGGCCCCGGCGTGCCCGGCGAAAGCCGTCTCAACCGCCTTGTCCGTCCCGGCACGCAGGTCACGATGGACGATATCGCCCAGCACACGAACATCGAGGCGGACGCCGCGGGCGCAATCCAGATGATCAATTGCCGCCAGGCGCGGACGGGCTCATTTTTTCGGGTGCGACGTAACCTTTCCACATGCAGGTGCGGATTGATGGTTGGGCATCCCCATCACGCCCGATCGCTGTGGAGATATTCCGGGAAAACCTGCTCGCCGCCATTCTGATGGCAACACTGCCGGTCTCGGCCACCGCCCTTCCCGCGGTTGCGCAATTGCCGGCCGGGATGGAACTCGGCCCGACGGTCGGCGCCAAGGCCCCGCCGTTCACGGTCGCCACGATCGGCGGGGAGGCGCGCAATCTGCAGTCGGTTGTCGGAGAAAAGGGCGCGACCCTGGTCTTCGTCAGGTCGGCTGACTGGTGTCCCTTCTGCAAGTTGCAGCTCAGGAGCCTGAACGAGATAGCAGACGATCTCGACGCCATGGGCTGGCCCGTGACGGCGATTTCCTGCGATTCGCCCGAAGTGCTGGACACGCTCACGAAGGCGAACAGCATCACCTACAGCCTGATGTCCGATCCTGGCTCAAAGGCCATCGACGCATTCGGTCTGCGCAATGAGGCCATGAACGGCAAGGCCCGCTTCGAAGGCATCCCGCATCCGATCATCCTGTTCATCGCGAAGGATGGAACGGTGAAGGCCAAACTCTATGAGGCGACCTACCAGAAGCGGCCGACCGGCGAGGTGGTGGTGCAAAAGGCCCGGACACTGAAATAGGTGGGGGAGGCCGCTCATGAACCGCGGCGCCTTGCTTTTGCGGGACTCCCGCGTATAAACCCCGCCTTCCACAGGACCGGACAGGCTAATGGCATGCCTCCCGGGACTTTTTCAGGCGTCGCGCCGTTGAATCCTAAGGGATTTTTCGGGTCGGACTGTCGCCCACAGGAGACCGAAATGCCGAAGATGAAGACCAAGCAGGCCGCTGCAAAGCGGTTCTCGCAAACCGCGTCGGGAAAGCTCAAGCACGGCGTCGCCGGCAAGCGCCACCGACTGATCAGCCACAATGCGAAGTACATCCGCCAGAACCGCGGCACGGAAGTCGTGTCCGAGTCTGACACGCCCCGCATCGTGAAGAAGTTCCTGCCCTACGGCGTCAAGTAAGCCGTCCGCGGCATTTTCCTGATCAGATAATCGGAGTTTCCCTATGCCCCGCGCACGCGGCCGAGTTCCGGCCCACGCCCGTCACCGCAAGGTCATCAAAGCCGCCAAAGGCTTTTACGGCCGTCGCAAGAATACCTTCCGCAC
>JBEIHO010000107.1:0-9168 GCA_040381215.1 Alphaproteobacteria bacterium
CTGGCCATCGCCGCGCCGCGTCGCGCCTCGAAGCGGGCTGCGATGCTGCCTGCTTCCAGATCATCCAGGAACCGGATGGCGTACATGGCGGCGCTTTCCGCTTGCGCCCAGTCTCCGGCCGCCCATGCCTCTGCAAGAAGCGCGTGCGCTGCGCGCGGCGAGATTAGGTCGCGCCCCGGCGCCGTTGCGCGTGTGTAGAGTGACTGCATCAAGTTGGCGCGTGCCTGTGGGGACGCCGCCGCCTCTAGAGTGGCCCAGTCGTGCAGAACGCGGGACACTGCCGGCGCAGGATCCGGATGCGGTAGTGCATTGCCCTGCTCAACCAGGAAGCGCGAGTACATCAGCGCTGACGCGGGCTCTCCCGCCAGCATAGCGACCCATGCGAACTCCCGCGCCACCAGAGCTGCTGAAGGAGATGCCAGATCCACCGTCGGCCAGGTCTGCCCGGCCACCACCATCGCGCCGCGGTAGTCACCTGCCTGAACCGCGGCGTTGAAGCTGCGAATGTCGGCTTTGGCGGTGGGCGCCGCGAGGAGGGTCGCCAGCACGGAGAGAACCCGGAAAGTGGCTACAAAATGCATAAACTGGCTCTAGCACTATTGCCGCGGCGCCCCAGCGGGATTTTGCAGTGTTGGCGCGTTTCCCTGAGCGCCCGACATGGCCTATATCGGCCGGATGACAATCGAGCCCATTCACATCATCGGCGGCGGCATGGCGGGGTCGGAGGCGGCCTGGCAGGCTGCAAACCTTGGCGTTCCCGTGGTCATCCACGAGATGCGCCCAGTCCGGAAGACTGATGCCCACCACACGGACGGGCTCGCAGAGCTTGTGTGCTCCAACTCATTTCGGTCGGATGACTGGGAGTACAATGCCGTCGGGCTGCTGCACGAGGAAATGCGCCGGGCCGCGGGTCTCATCATCGGCATGGGCGATCGTCATCGTGTGCCTGCGGGCTCGGCTCTTGCCGTCGACCGCGACGCTTTCTCCGCTGACGTGACGGCGGCACTTGAGCAGCATCCGCTGGTTACCGTCGAACGCGGTGAGGTTGATGGCTGGCCTCCTGCTGCGTGGTCCAGCGTGATCATCGCCACAGGGCCGTTGACATCTGACACGCTGGCGAGAGCCATTCTTGCCAAGACCGGCGAGGATTCACTCGCCTTCTTCGATGCAATCGCGCCGATCGTGCATGTCGAGTCCATCGACATGAGCAAGGCCTGGAAACAGTCGCGCTATGACAAGCCTGGTCCGGGCGGCGACGGCGCCGAAGCCTACATCAATTGCCCGATGACGAAGGACGAATACGAGGCCTTCATCGCCGCCCTGCTTGCGGCCCCAAAGACAGAGTTCAAAGAGTGGGAGGGCACGCCGTACTTCGAAGGATGCCTGCCCATCGAAGTGATGGCCGAGCGCGGCGCGGAGACGCTACGCTACGGCCCCATGAAGCCCGTCGGTCTGACCAATCCGCATGATCCCGGCGTGAAGGCCTGGGCCGTGGTCCAGCTGCGACAGGACAACAAGCTTGCCACGCTGTGGAACATGGTCGGCTTCCAGACCAAGCTGAAGCACGGGGCGCAGCAAGAGATCTTCCGCATGATCCCGGGCCTTGCCGATGCACAGTTTGCGCGACTGGGAGGCATCCACCGCAACACATTCATCAACTCCCCTGCCCTGCTAGATGCGCAGCTGCGCCTCAAGTCAGATGCCCGCGTACGCTTCGCTGGCCAGGTGACAGGTGTCGAAGGCTATGTGGAAAGCGCCGCAATGGGCCTGGTTGCCGGGCGCATGGCCGCTGCCGAGCGGCTTGGCCGCCGCGTAGAGGCGCCGCCCGCTACCACCGCGCTCGGAGCACTGGTCAACCACATCACCGGCGGACACCTCCTTGGAGAGAGCGGAGTTGCCAAGCGTGGCTCGTTCCAGCCGATGAACGTTAACTATGGCCTGCTGCCTGACATTGGCCCGGTTGATCTCAAGGGCCCGGACGGCAAGCGCCTGAAGGGAGCTGACAGGGGACGCGCGCGCAAGCGGCTGATGTCTGTGCGCGCGCTGAATGATCTTGGCGGCTGGCTACAGGATCAGAAATCGCCTGAGCCCGTTTCAGTCTAGTCGACGCGCTCCCCTCGCATCGCTTTCTCGAACACCTCACGACCACCCATCTTGTCGAGCGCCTTGCGGAAGTCGCTGTCGAAGCCGAAGGCATCCCTTGCGTTTGTGACGACGCCATAAACTGCTCGAAACAGGATGAGTGCGAGCACGCCAATCATCGGCTGCCCGAGGGCGAACAGCGCAAAAGCTCCGCCAAAGATAGCGAGATGAAGAACGATGATGCGCCCGTAAGGCGCGAACATCTCGGCCATAGGGTTCGTGGTCCGCCACTCGCCCTTGAGCACGAACTCCCAGAAAAAGACAAGCATCTGGAACGCGATGATCGCGTAGATGAAATACTCCACGTGCAGCCCGCTGGTCATGCCGAACTGGAACATGCCGGGGATGTCGAGCGTGAAGGTCGATTGGTCGGCGAGCGTCCCGTTGCCGAACCCGGTGAATGCAATCAGAAATGTGCCGTGCACGAAGCAGAACAGACCGTAGTGGAAGACAAAAAACGCCGACATCAAGAGCCCGACAATCAAGCCGAGCGCGCCGTAGCTCGCGCCGGAGATAACGATGCGCGGTAGCGTCAGAACACCCGCGATGAGGTTCTCCATCCAGTACAGCATCACCAGCGGAACGGCGTTCCAGCCGAACGCCAGCACGCCGAAAATCGGAAACAGGTCGACCGCGAGGCCGAGAAGGACAAGCGGCTGGCTCAACGCCCGCAGCCAACTGGCCGGATTGAAAAGCTTGTTCACGTCCGCCCGCCCGCTGCGACTCCACCCCGGAATAACAAACAGGTTTGCTGCTCGCTTGGCCAGCAGGATATGCGCCCGTAGATGAAATCGATCCTAAAGTCGTCGCCCCAGCGCGGCCCGGAAAATCCGCCAGCGCTTGCTGAGCGGCCCATTCTCACTTGCGGCGGCAAGGTGCAGCGCGGCAGGCCACAGCATCGCGGGCGTTTGTCGCAACCCGGCTTTCGCGGCTTCCCACCGTGCCTCTGCGCCGTCGAGCTCCGCCGCCAGACCGACGCGCGCCGCCCCCGCCTCCGCCAGGGCTTCCAGCCCCGCCCTCTCAGCATCCGGCGCCAGGGCCAGTCCCGCCAGCCGCATCAGGGTGCTTTCAACCGCGAGATGTCGTTCCTCATGCGCGCCGCCAGCCTGATGCCCGCCTGCCTGCAGGTGATCGTCGAGCACGTCGTCATAGGCGTCCACCATAGCGTTCATCGGCCCCAGCAGGTCGGCGCGGTTCTTGAGGACACGCGCCAGCTCCTCGGCCAGGTCATGCCGCCGTAAGGGCGCCCCTCCCGCCAATTGCGCGAGCGTCTCCCGCCACCACTGCAGCCGGATCTTGCCGAGCATCGCCTCCTTGGCGTGCACGGCGCGCTGTAACTCCTGATTAAGCAGGTAGATCGCGACGAGGCGTTCGCGCGAGCCCGCAGGTGCGTAACGTGTGGCCAGCCAGCGGTCCTCGTCCGTCCGCTTCAGACGGGCGTCAAAATCGTCAGCGCTTGCAAGGTTTGGCGGATTGGCCGTATCGCTCATGTTCAAATTCGGCAATTCGACCCTATCTGAGGGTCTGGACGACAACACACGACAAACAAAGAGGGTTTCCCATGGCTTTCACGCTTCCCGCCCTGCCTTACGCGCGCGACGCGCTGGCGCCACATATTTCGGAGCAGACCCTCAATTTTCACTACGGCAAGCACCACCAAGCCTATTTGGACAACCTGAACAAGCTGGTCGCCGGCACGCCGCTGGAAAACGCACCGCTCGAGGAAGTCGTCAAGCAGAGCTGGGCCGAGAAAAAGATGCCCACCTTCAACAACTCCGGCCAGGTCTGGAATCACACCTTCTACTGGCACTCGATGAAGCCAGGCGGCGGCGGCAAGCCGACGGGCCTGGTCGCCGACCGGATCAACAAGGACTTCGGTTCTTACGACGAGTTCAAACGTCTCTTTGCAGAAGCTGGCGCGACCCAGTTCGGATCCGGCTGGGCCTGGCTGGTTCTGAAGGACGGCAAGCTTGCCATCACCAAGACGCCGAATGCCGAAACCCCGCTGACCGAGGCCGGCGTTACCCCCCTGCTCACGATGGACGTTTGGGAGCACGCCTACTACCTCGACACCCAGAACGCCCGGCCGAAGTACATCAACACCTTCATCGACGAACTGGTGAACTGGGACTTTGCGAACCAGGGCCTTTCGGACGCGAAATAAGATCAGCCTGAACCGATTCGAAGCTACTTTTGCGGCGCAGTGCAGCAGTTTGCACTGCGCCGATTAGCTGTTTCGAGACTCTTCCGTGGCGTACTGTCACCTCAAGCAGCCGGCGGATCGCCGGCCGTTTTCAGGTCGTGCGGCGCGATGATTTCAAATCTTCAGAGCACGGAAACAGACGCGACGCGGAGGCCTACGCCGGCCAGCGCGAGCCTGCTCGAAGCTGCAATTGAACGCGGCGGACTTCACCCGTTTTTCCATGCGAAGTTTTCCCTTCACGATCGCAAGCTTGTCGGCGCAGAGGCGCTGGCGCGGATTGCCACGCCACAGTCTGGTCTCGTATCCCCTGCGGCCTATGTCGAACTCGCGGAACGCAGCGAGCGCATCGACGCGCTGACCTACGTGATGGCGCGTGCTGTCGCGGCGCACGCTGCAGGGTTCAATGGCCTGCCCTGCTCGATCAACATCAGCCCGATGTCGCTCGAGCGTCCCGCTTTCGCAGACAAAGTCGCGCAGGCGATCGGCGACAGCGGCCTCGACTGCAAGCAGTTCGTGCTCGAGGTGACGGAGTCGCGGGTGCTCGAATACGGCGCCAACGCATTCCAGACGATGACGGCCTTGCGCGCACATGGCTTCGGTCTCGCGATCGATGATTTCGGCGCGGGGCCCAGCAATATCGACCGGCTGCGGAACTACCCCTTCACCGAGGTCAAGATCGATCCGGCGTTCACGCGCCTCGCGATGAGCGAGCCCTACGCGAAGGCAGCACTTGTTAGCTGCGTCCGGCTTGCGCACGACCACGGTCTTGGCGTGGTTGCCGAGGGGATCGAGACGCAGGAGATGCTTGACCTGATGACCTGGCTGAAGGTCGACCAGCTGCAGGGCTTCCTGCTATCGCGCCCGATGCAGCCTGCGGACTTCAAGGGCATGCTGCAGCAAGGCTGAGGCGGCGCTCAATCCACCCGTCGTACCGTTGAATTTCCGTCTCTCCCGCGCAATGCTCGGCCGAGAGGAAACAGCCATGGCCTATGACGTCTACAAGACCATCACGGTCAGCCCGCTCTCGCCCCATCTTGGGGCGGAAATCTCCGGGGTGGACCTGTCGAAGCCGTTGAGCAATGCGCAGTTCGACGACATCCATCAGGCGTTTTTGAAACATCACGTCGTTTTCTTCCGCGATCAGGCTCTGACGCCCGAGCAGCACCTCGCCTTTGGCCGCCGGTGGGGCACGCTCAACGTCCATCCCTATGTGAAGAGCATGGCTGGGTATCCGGAGATCCTTGAGATCATCAAAGAGCCATCCGAGAAGATTAACTTCGGCGGCGGTTGGCACTCCGACATGAGCTTCCTCGAGGAGCCGGCGCTGGGTTCCATCCTCCATGCGATTGAGGTGCCGGACGTCGGCGGCGACACAATGTTCGCGAGCCAGTACGCCGCGTGGGACGTTCTCTCGCCGGGCCTGCGGAAGACCCTGGAAAGCCTCCGTGCCATCCACTCCGCCGCAGAGGAGTATGGTACGGGCGGTGCGTCCTCGAAGAAGCGCGCGTCGATGGATTCGGAAGTCGTCGGCGATGAAGTACCCGAGTACGAGCACCCCGTGGTGCGGACTCACCCGGAAACAGGCCGCAAGGGTCTCTACATCAACCCCGCCTTCACGCTCCGCTTCGCTGGTTGGACCAGGAAGGAGTCACGACCGCTCCTCGAATACCTTTTCGAAGTGTGCCGGCGAGAGCCCTTCACCTGCCGCTTCCGCTGGCGGCCTGGCTCACTCGCGATGTGGGACAACCGCTGCGTTTGGCACTTCGCGCTGAACGACTATCACGGCCAGCGCAGGCACATGCGGCGGGTCACCGTGAATGGCGACAAGGTGCGGTAGCTACCACCCCAGTTCCGGCATCGCCCACTTGGCTCTGACGCCATCAGCATCCAGCACGGTCTGCGCTGACGCCAGGAATGCATCGCCCTGCCCCATCGCATCGCCGTGGATCCCGCCGCCGATAAACAGGGCGTCGTACCCCTGCCTGTTGGCGCCGAGTACGTCCGTGATCGGGCCGTCGCCGATTGCCAGAACACGCTCAGGCGGGATGGAGCGGCCTACAATTGCCTCGGCCTTATCGATCGCCAGCCGGTAGATCGGATCATCGGGCTTGCCGGGGCGGATCACCTTGCCGCCCTCCTGCTCGTAGATTGCCGCCAACGATCCGGCTGACCAGATCAGCCGGTCACCCTGTCGGAACGGGACATCAGGATTGGCGCACAGCATCGGTAGCCCGTGCGCCGCCAACCGCATCAGCTCGCCGCGGTAGGGCTCAGGCGTGCCGTTCGGATAGTCGCGAAGGCTGGTGCAGCAGATTACCTTCGCGACCGCGGGGTCATCGGAGAATTCCAGCGGCAGACCGGCATAGACCCCAAAATCCTGATCCAGCCCGATGCGATAGACTGGCCCCGGAGCGAAACCCTTCAGTTCGTTACGAGTTGCGTCGCCTGACGCGACTACATCATCGAAGCAATCCATCGGCACGCCGAATTGCGGGAAGAGCCGCGTCACGCGATCCTTCGGCACCGGGGCATTTGTGACGAGAATTACGGGCCCCTGCTCCGCCCGGAATTTCTTCAGGGCCTCGCAAGCGGTGACGAATGCGCTGCGACCATTGTGGATCACGCCCCACACGTCGCAGAGCACCGCATCATAGTGGGAAGCAACGGCCGAAAGCCCCGACAGCAGCGAAACGCTCACGTCCTACATCGCCTGCGGAGCGACACGACGCATGAAGTCCGGCGGCGGTGCGGTCTCGTCCTGCAGCGAGCCTTTGATCGGGCGCGGCGCCCCGAAAACGTGGCCCTGGCCATAGGGGATTTCGAATTCCAGGATCTCGATCACGGACTTCTCGATCTCGACCTTCTCCGCGATGAGGTCGATGCCATAACGCACGAACAGCGCCGGCACATCCTCAGCTGCGATGTCGCGCGAAATCGCCGAGACCGGGCGCTCGCCGCCCGGGGTCAGCTCCTCGAGCAGCCGCTCGCCGTTGATCTTCACGAACTTGACGCCAGCGGCCTGCAGCTCCGGCAGGTCGAGATTCAGACCCATCCCCTTGTCGAGCGAGAAGCGGAAGCCGAGCTCTTTCAACCGGCCCATGTTCCGAGCCGCGATGTCCGAACGCTGCTGGAACGAACGGACGCTGATCTCGAAGATCATGGCATGCGCCAGGTCGCGATTCTCGCGCATGAATTCGATGAAGCTGGAGAAGAACTGGTCGTCCTCGAGCGATGCCATCGAGACGTTGCAGAACACGCCAATACGGCGGTCGCGCTCCGACAGGCGACGCACGATCTGCACGCAGCGGAACAGCAGCATATTGTCGATTACGCCCAACAGGTTGGCCTTCTCGGCCGCCGCCAGGAACTCAGTCGGCATGATCACCTTGCCGTCGGCGCGTCGCAGGCGGGTGAAGCCTTCGTAGAAGCAGGTCCTGCGCTGAGGCAGGTTCACAATCGGCTGCAGGTGCAGGTCCACGCGATTCTCGCGTAGCGCCTCTTTCACCGCATCAAGTACCGACGCGCCGTCCATGGGCACGTCATTGGTGTGCGCCCGAACCGTGCTGAGCCGGGTCTCGAACTTCTTCGAAAGGTTCTGGATCATCCCTTCGAGGCCGCGCATCTCCTGGACGATCGACTCGCGGCGGGCGGCCACTTCCTGTTCAAAAGCTTTCTTGAGGTCCGTGGACTGCTGTTCCGCATGCGCGACGCGGCCGGTCAGCTTCCTGATCTCCTGCCGAAGCTCGAAGATTTCGGCTTCCGCACCGCCGCCCATGCGGGACACAGCCATGTGAATCTGGATCATCGCCAGCGCGCTGGTCGCGCCGATGATTGCCGCCGTGACCGGCGGGACGATGCCATTTACGCTCAGCGCCACCGCGCCGAGAGCCGACGCAGTAACGTACACGAGCGCCAGCATGATGTGCGCGACAACAGGCATTTTAACCGGAGCAGCCCCTCAGGTTGCGGACGTGCGCATCCACGTCTCGTTTGTGTTGGCATCCGGAGCGAATGACAAGCCATGAACGTCGCGACGCAGTCGCGCGGCTGCACTTTGGAACAATCTGTCCCTTCCGCGCCAGTTCGCGTCTACCAGTCTTTCCTTGTCGAAACTTCATTCAACCTGCTTTCGCAACTATCTCGACCTCGTACATGCTTTTGTGGACTTTGCGTCACACGCTTCAGGTCTTGGGTTTAACCGGTCTTTCGGAAGTAGACATGTGGTCGGGTCGTGCCGCTATATCGCCACAATCGAACGCGCCGGCCCTCGGGGGCTTCCGAGGAAGCAAAGGGTTGGCGACGGGGGCGAACGGGGAGCGCGGGGGTTTTGACTCGGGTCAGAACCTCCGCCTGCTGTTTGAGGAAGCGCAATCCTCTGTTTTTGTTCATTTTTGACGCAACTCCCGAACGATCGCTTTCTCTCCCGACATGTCGATCACGGTGCCCGGCAGGCCGATCCTGGGTGCTGAGGGTTCGCTGGCTGACAGCATCTCTCGCCAGGCTGCAGCTGCAAGCGGGTGTGTGTCCGGCGGATCCGCGGGAAGCAGAACACTGGCCGAAACCTTTGCCTGCGAAAGCGCCTGCACAACGACTGGCAAGTCGATGCACGACGATAGCGATCCGAGCAGTCGTTCCGACCCAGCCAAAACCACCGCTCCCGGTTCTTTGACCTCCCGGGCGGCGGCAATGATGTCCGCTGGCAGCGCTAAACATCCCGACAGGATGAGCGAGCGCCCCTCAAAATCGATGCGGTAGACGCGCCCCATCCCCCGCTCGACCCCGCCAAATCCACGAACACTTACCACGCCTGAATCAAAGACCAG
>JBEIHO010000108.1:0-9146 GCA_040381215.1 Alphaproteobacteria bacterium
ACCAAGCAAGTTCGGCATCGCCGAGTTTCCCACCTGAACCACGATCGGAGTCCACGCATGCCAGAACAAGTCTTCAACGGCGGCCTCGACGTCACGGAATGGGTCCTTTACGGATTCTTCCTGTTCTTCGCTGGCCTGATCATCTATCTACGTCGCGAGGATCGGCGCGAAGGCTACCCGCTGGAAGATGACGTCACCGGACGCCGGGAGTCGGAAGGCGGCCTCCTCTTTACCGCCCAGCCGAAAGTCTTTCGTCTACCTCACAACGCCGGAACGGTATCAAAGCCGGACGGCAGCCGTGATTCGGATGATCTCAAGGCGCGCCGCACGGCGCCCTGGCCTGGCGCGCCGCTTGAGCCGGTGGGAGATCCGCTGCAGGCGGGCATGGGACCGGGGGCCTACGCCAATCGCGCGAAGACGCCTGACCTGATGCTGCACGGGGGTCCGCGCATCGTACCGCTTCGCGTGGCGCCGGACTTCTCTCTCGACAAGCGCGATCCAGATCCGCGCGGCATGAATGTCGTGGCGGCCGATAATGTTGTCGCTGGAACGGTCAGCGAGGTCTGGGTTGATCGCTCGGAATACATGGTCCGCTACATCGAGGTGCAGCTGGCGAACTCGTCCAAACGTGTCCTTGTTCCGATGACGATGGTCGTGGTTCAGGGAGGTCGCAAACGCGTGAAGATCAACGCGCTGCTCGCATCGCAGTTCGAGAACATCCCTCAACTCTCGGGTTCTGATCAGATCACCCGCGATGAAGAAGAGCGGGTTTGCGCCTATGTGGGCGCGGGCACATTGTACGCGACGCCTGCCCGCACGGAGGCATGGCTGTGACCGAACACGAATTCGAACCTGTTCGCGGCCTGCCCGGAGAGCTTCCCAAGGGCGAGACCATGCTCTGGCAGGGCGCGCCTGACTGGTGGTCCCTCGCCCAGCGCGCTTTCCACATGCGCACTGTCGCGCTCTATTTCGGCCTTCTGATGGTGTGGCGCGGCGGCTCGGCGGCGATGGCTGGCCAGGACACGGTCGGCGCACTGCAGGCAGCGCTCGGCCTTGCACCTGTCGCGATTGCGGCGCTTGGCCTGCTTGCAGGGCTCGCCTTCATGACCGCGCGAACCACAGTCTACACCATCACAAACAAGCGCATCGTGCTGAGATTCGGCTTCGCCTTGCCGAAGGCGATCAATATCCCCTTCGCCATTGTCGAGAGCGCAACCCTGAAAACCAACAGCGACGGCAGCGGCGACCTCGGCGTAACGCTGAGCCAGCCCAACAAGGTTGCTTACCTGTTGATCTGGCCGCATGCGCGGCCCTGGAAAGTCACACGTCCGCAGCCGAGCATGCGCGCCATACCAGACGCTGCGGCGGTGGCCACGCAACTCATGCACGCCCTCAAGTCTGTTCATGGCGAGCGTGGTGTCGTGCACACACCGGCAACGCCCATTCATGAAACCGCCCCGCAGGGCGTACTGAGCCCCGCCTGAGGATTGCACCATGAGCGAGATCGACAGGAAACCTTTTCCCCGCCTTGCCCTCGTGGCTGCAGCCTTGCTGATGGGGGGCTCGATCGCGGCGGCGGCGGCTGGGCGTTTGTCGCAAACCAACAGCGCACAGGTCGACCCCATCCAGACCATGGAGCCTCTGGCTGCGCGCGACCTGACGTTCTTCGACATGGAAAACGGCGCAGTGGAAGTACGCGACACCACGGGCGAAAAGGTGGTGTATGTCGTGGCACCGGGCACGAACGGGTTTATCCGTGGCGTGATGCGGGGAATGGCGCGTAACCGGCGCGCACACGAACTGGGACAGGAAGAGGCGTTCCGTCTTGCGGAATGGCCGAACGGACGCCTGACGCTCGAAGATCTCGCCACCGGCAAGCGCATCGAGCTCGGTGCATTTGGCGCCGAGAACCGGATAGCGTTTGCGCAGCTGCTGTTTGCAGCGGCAGGGAGTAGAACCTGATGGCCGGATTTGCCCGCCGCTCACGCGACACTCACTGCACGATCGAGATCGAGCACAGTGAGGAGAGCCTTCACGCGCATGTCGAACTTGACGACGAATCAGATCTGCGCCCGGGAGATCGGGTTCGCGTGCACGGCGCGCCTATCCGCGTGACATTCGGCCAGCGTTTGACGCTACGTAGACCGGCGACCGTCGAACGCGCCTACTGGTTGGAACGTCAGTGGACGCGGCTGACTGCACGATTCGAACTGAGCGAGTTATACGAGATCAGTTTTTCCTCAAGGAGACGCCTGTGAACACCGCCGTCCTGGAAGCGCCACGGGCTATCAACGAGACCACGCGGATCGCGCGCGAAGACACGATGTTGAGCCCGCGCTTCTACACCACGGATTTCGACGCGCTGGACAAGATCGACGTGACCCCGGTGCGCCGCGAATGGGATGCGCTGATCGCGGAGCTGGCCGCCGACCCCAACAAGAACCACTTCAAGCGCGTCGAGGCGTTCACGAACACGCTGGACCAGCTGGAGCCCGAGTTACGCAAGGAGTGGGTTGACTTCCTGGTCAGCTCGATCACGGCAGAATTCTCCGGATGCGTGCTTTATGCAGAGATCGCCAAGCGCTCGAAGAACCCGGATATCAAGGCGCTGTTCAAGTACATGAGCCGCGATGAGTCGCGGCATGCCGGTTTCATCAACGAGGCGCTTAAGGATTACGGCATCGGCGTCGATCTCGGGTTCCTGACAAAGACGAAGAAGTACACCTTCTTCAAGCCGAAGTTCATCTTCTACGCGACCTACCTCTCCGAGAAGATCGGCTATGCTCGCTACATCACAATCTTCCGCGAGTTCGAGCGGCATCCAGAGCGGCGCTTCCACCCGATCTTCAACTGGTTCCGGGAGTGGTGCAATGACGAGTTCCGTCATGGTGAGGCGTTCGCCGTACTGATGCGAAACGACCCGAAACTGCTCAAGGGCGGCAACCGGTTCTGGATCCGCTTCTTCCTGACCGCCGTCTACGCGACAATGTTCATTCGGGATCACAACCGGCCTGCTTTCCACCGCGCGCTCGGTGTCGATCCGACAGAATACGATTATCGCGTCTTCCGGATCTGCTCCGACATTACGAAGCAGGTATTCCCCTTTACGCTCGACACGGATGATCCGCGCTTCCGTGCGAAGTTGGCGCGCGTGAAGGCGATTGCCGATGCGCTGAGCGAGAATGCGGAGCGCGGGGGTGTTTTTGCTGGCGTGCGCAAGCTGGCGCTCGCGGCGCAGTTCGGGGTCGCCGCGCTCAGACTGTTCATGCATCCGGTCGTCGAGCACGAAGTGCCGCGCTCGGTGCGCATGGCGCCGGCCTGGTAGGGAGACCATTCAAGTCGTGACGTTCGCCGAGATCGCCTCGCCCATGCTGTTCGCAGCCTTTGTCTGGTGGTTCTCCACCGGCGCGATTCTCTGGCTGAACAGGCTGCCGCATGCGTCTTTCCAGTGGTCGTTCGGAGCAGCATCGGCGATCACCGCGGCGGCTGTCGCAGGTCTCGCAATGAGCGCTGCCAATACCAGCACGTCGGGTGCCTATGTCGCCTTTGCCTCCGCGATAGCACTGTGGGGATGGCATGAGATGAGCTTCCTGATGGGGTTCATTCTTGGCCCGCGACGCGAGGCATGTCCGGCAGACGCCAGCGGCTGGCGGCGGTTCCGGCTCGCGGCGGCGACCATAATGCATCACGAGGTTGCGCTGGCGCTGACCCTGGCCGCACTGGTCGTGCTTACCTGGGGCCAGCCGAACCAGATTGGCACGCTGACTTTTCTTGTGCTTTGGGTGATGCGGCTTAGCGCCAAGTTCAACCTCTTCCTCGGCGCACCGCATCGCGGGGAGGAGCTTCTGCCGGCTCACCTGCAGCACCTGAAGAGTTATTTCCGCAATCGACGCATGAATGCGCTGATACCGATTTCGATCCTCAGCGGGGTCGCGCTGGCCTGTGTGCTCGCTGGCCTCGCTCATGCTCCTGCTGCGTTGCCCCTGGAGCAGGTCGGGTACTCTTTATTGCTGACCCTGACGCTTCTGGCCGTGCTTGAGCATGTCTTCATGTTCGTACCACCGCCCAATGCCTTGCTGTGGGGATGGGCCGAGCCAGCCGCAACACAGCATAACTCAGTTCCGGCGACAACGCCGCCAGTAGCTAAACACCTGACCGTCACCAGACCCGCCGAGTAACGAGACTGCTCATGATGTATGAAAGCTTCTTCCAGGACCAACTCGCAGCCCTCCGGCAGGAAGGACGCTATCGCGTCTTTGCCGATCTCGAGCGGAAGGCTGGGCAATTCCCGCAGGCAACGCGCCACAAGGATGGTGAAACGTCTGACGTGACCGTCTGGTGTTCCAATGACTATCTCGGCATGGGCCAGCATCCAAAGGTCGCCGAGGCAATGAATGAAGCGATCGCGCGATGTGGCGCGGGCGCGGGCGGAACGCGCAACATCTCTGGTACGAACCACTACCACGTCCTCCTGGAACAGGAGTTGGCGGACCTGCATGGCAAGGAAGCAGCACTGCTGTTTACCTCTGGCTATGTTTCGAACTGGGCGGCGCTTGGCACACTGGCGGGCCGCCTGCCCGATTGCGCTGTGCTATCGGATGCTGGCAACCACGCTTCCATGATCGAGGGCATCCGCCACAGCGGAGCAGAACGGATTATCTTCGCCCATAACGACCCAGATGATCTTGATCGGAAACTGTCCCGCATCGATCCCGCGCGACCAAAGCTGGTTGCCTTCGAGTCGGTGTATTCAATGGACGGCGACATTGCTCCGATCGCAGAGCTCTGCGATGTCGCCGAGAAGCACAATGCAATGACCTATCTGGACGAAGTGCACGGAGTGGGTCTTTACGGCCCGCGCGGCGGCGGCATCGCTGAGCGCGAAGGCCTGATGGACCGCCTGACCGTTATCGAGGGCACGCTGGGCAAGGCGTATGGAGTTTTTGGCGGCTATATCGCGGGTTCGACCGCCGTGTGCGATTTCGTGCGCAGCTTCGCCTCAGGCTTCATCTTCACGACCGCTCTGCCGCCAGCGGTTGCCGCTGGCGCACTTGCGAGCATCCGGCACCTCAAGGAAAGCCAGATCGAGCGTTTGCGCCACCAGGAGCGGGTGGCCAAGGTCAGGCGCCGTCTGGAAGCATGCGGCATACCGTGCCTCGAGAACCCAAGCCACATCATCCCGGTGATGGTGAAAGATCCGGTGAAATGCAAGCAGATCAGCGACTGGCTGCTTGATCGGTACGGCATCTACATCCAGCCGATCAACTATCCAACCGTGCCGCGCGGCGCCGAGCGGCTGCGCATAACACCCTCGCCGCTTCATACGGATCAGGACATTGACCGCCTCGTCACGGCCCTCTCGGAACTCTGGTCACAATGCGCGCTCAACCGCTCCGCTGTGGCGGCGTGAGCAGCTTAGGCCGCATGGCGACCGCCCCGGTGGACGGCGTGACGGAGACCAGCGTCATTCCGGGCATCACTGCAGACGGCGCGCTCTATCCGATTGAAAAGATGGAGGCGCATCGGCAAGGCGCACTTCATCTGGCTGTATCCGTTTTCGTGATGTCCAGAGATGCTGTTCTGTTACAGCGCCGCGCGCTTACCAAGTATCACTGTGGCGGGCTCTGGGCCAACACGTGCTGTTCCCACCCGCACTGGGACGAGGCGCCATCCGACAGTGCGGCGCGACGTCTATACGAAGAACTTGGGATCACCTTGCCCCTCAGGGCCTGCCACGTCGTGGAGTACAAGGCGCGCGTGACGGATGGGCTGTGGGAGCACGAGCGGGTGCACATTTTCCGCGGCGAGGCTCCAGCGACGATGCAGATCATGCCAAATGCAGCTGAGGTTCTGGAGACGCGATGGGCCAGCGTTGCAGAGCTGCGCAAGGCCGTCCGGATCAATCCCGAGATCTATGCGCCATGGTTCCGCATTTATCTGGAGCGGTGGGACGAGCTGGGACTGTAGCGAAACAGATCTCAAGATCCCCGGTTCACGTCAAACGTCCTGATCAATCTCAACGCTGACTTTTCACGCGAAAGGAAACGCGCGGATCGTGTCGCCGTTCGGCCGATACCCGAAGGCGAAGCGCAGCCTTGTTTCGCCAATGTTCATGCGCGTGCGCGCTGCAACAGAAAGCGGCCGGAAGTTCCCTCCCGGCCGCAATCCGCATCACGTCAAAGCTCTTCAGTCCGCAATCAGTTCGGATCGGACGGCGGGCTCGCGGGCGCTGTGCCCTCAACGGGCGCCTCCGGCATTATCGAATCCGGAGCAGGCATTATCGCTCCATCCGGCTGTGTCGGCTGCAGGGCTTCCGCTCCCGAGACGTCCGGTACGATAGGCGGCGCCTCCGGTATCGGCAGGGGCGTGCCCACATATGTAGAGCTCGTCTCATAACCAGGTGCGAAGTTGTGCTCAACGGCCCAGTCGTACCAGTTTGGCACCGCAGTACCTGTAAGCAGGATTCCGATGCCGCCGGTAAGCGTGCAGAGGACCGCGAACCACCACGCCCAGCGGTGGATGGATTCCGCCGTCGCGTTGAAGCCCATGGTCCAGCGCCAGAAGAGAGCGCCGCGCTCAAACGCTGTGCCGCGATCGGTAATCTGCTCGATCTCGCGCTCGCCGCCGTACCGGCTGATGGCGAGCACCGTGGCGCCGTGCATCGCGAACAGGAGCGCCGATCCATAGAGGAAGACGATCGACAGCGCGTGGAACGGATTGTAGAATAGGTTGCCATAAGTGATCGAGAAGGATCCCGTCCAATCAAGGTGCGGGAAGATGCCAAAAGGCACCGCCTCGCTCCAGCTGCCCATCAGAATCGGGCGAATGAAGCCCAGGACGAGATAGAGCCAGATCGCGGAAGCGAATGCCCACGCCACGTGCGTGCCGAGGCCGAGCGCCTTGGCGCGGTTGTAAGTGCGGACCCACCACAGGATGAGCGCTGCCGTAAGGAAGAAGCCCGCCATAAGCCACCAGCCGCCTTGAGCGAGTGGGGGCATGATGTTGAGCCCCTGCTCCGGCGGAGGCGGTTCGAGCGCCAGCCAGGGCAGCTGGCGGACGAACTCGATCGGGTCCCATCCCACCGAGGCCCACATGTTGAGACCAATGATCTCGATGGCGATGAAGCCGCAGAAAAGGGATGCGACACCTGTGAAACCGAGGTGCAGAGGCCCGACCTGGGCGTTGCCAATCTTGCCAAGCAGCCACGAGAAGAAGGCGCCGCTTGGCTGCGAGCTATAGTCCCGCCGCAGCGGCAAGCCCTCTTCGAATGGTCCGCGGACCTGAACCTGCGTGAAGATGTTCTGGTAATTGCTCATGTCGCGGCTCCAGATGAAGCGGCCCAGATCGGGAGGTCGAGCCACCAATCCCACCACTCAGGCCATCCGAGCGTCCACATCGGTCCACTGATGATCATGCAGACAGCACTGAAGAAGACGGCGGCCAGGGCAAGAAAGAGACCCAGTCGGTGAATGCCCAGCGTACCGATCGAATAAGCCATCACTTCGCGGAAGAACTGGTCTTCATGCTCTGGCTGCTTCACGACCTCGCCCTTTCCGGGATTGGTCGCCGAAAGGATCAGCGAGCCGTGTAGGGAAAGTGCAAAGCAGGTCGTGAAGAAGAAGGTGATGGCGATCATGTGCGCCGGATTGTAGTGGAAGTTCAGGTACTGGTAGCCCGTGTTCGACACCCAATCGAGATGGCTGAAAATGCCATAGGGGAAGCCGTTTGCCCAGGAACCGAGAAGGACCGGGCGGATGACGACCAGTGTAATGTAGGCGCCGATGGCAAAGGAGAAGGCGAACGGCACGTGAAGGCCGATGCCGAGCTTGCGCGAGATCTCCACCTGCCGAAGCGCCCAGGATACGAAGGCGCCGATCGCGCAGATTGTGACAATCTGCCAGATACCTCCCTCCTTCAAGGGCGCGAGCCCAAGGCCGTATTTGGCGTCAGGCGGGTTGATACTGATCAGCCAGACATTCCATGTCGGTCCGATCGCTGCTCCGTACACGATCATTGCGGTGCCCAGGGTCGCGAAGAAGATTGTCGTGACGCCGAAGAAGCCCACATAAAAGGGACCGACCCAGAAATCGAACAGATCTCCGCCGATCAACGTCCCACCGCGCACGCGATATTTTCGTTCAAAACTGAGTAGGGCCACCGCTAAGTGCTCCGGTCTGTCCGCAAGGGATGCCTTGCGGCCGTTTGTGATGGGCGCAACAAGCGCAATCGGTGTTCACCGATCGCGCCCGCTGGCCTTGCATGCCCGCTCGGGCTGCCGAAGCGCGTCCTTATACGGGCGCGTCCGGTGACCCAACCGTTTGCTCGATTGAAGCAACCGGCGCTGCGCCGGGTCCTTCGATCCAGTTGAAGCGGTCAGTGCTGAGCATGATGAAGTGCAGAATGATTGCGAGTGTGAACAGGAAAATAGCATTCCCGATCAACACGCGCCGCGGATCAAAAAGTAGCCAAATGCGCCACATGTATTCGTCTCCCTTATGCGAGATAGGCCGAAGCCATCTGGCGGGCCATTTCGATTCCGTCACTCACTTCGCTGTAACCGCCGACGGCTGGAAACCACGGCCGCCACATCCAGACGAGAATGTGAGCGCCGACGGCGACGAGAAGGAAGAGAATAAAGCTCCCCATATATGCATTGTGGAACTCCTTCGCCTCCGCCCCTGTCAGGCCGGATAGTGTCCCTGTTCGGGCGTCTTTTTCTGACATAAAGTCCTCCGGTTCTTAGTTTGCCGAAAAGCCAGAACCACCGAAGTGGCGCTGGGTCTGCCGTACTGTTGCCAGCACGACGAGTTACCTGGCACGGCAAGGCCAGATCCAATCTGATGACCAGAGGCGCCAGGCGCCCAGGCTGTGGTTGTCTGCAGGTGCAAGCGCCTCATGCGGGCGCCCCTTCGAATATCGCCGCGCCCGCGCGCGCGAGGCGCGCAGACGTCACACGGTCTGCGCCATCCGCACGTGCGATGCGTTCGGCCGCATCGCGCAGTCGCTTGGCTGCGGAGATGCGGACCAGAACAGGTTGCGCGTCGATGATCTTGTCGAACGACGCCTTGGCGTCGCTGTCCCAGGCGATTTCGACGTGCGAGCGCGCAGGTGTCGCGTCGATCTTGTCCATCTGCCCGGCGAGCGGA
>JBEIHO010000109.1:0-8988 GCA_040381215.1 Alphaproteobacteria bacterium
CGGGCGCCGGTGGGGGGGGCGGGGCACTGCCGGGCCATGTCGGTTTTTTGGTGCCGAGGGGCGGGGGTGCCCCCGGCCACCCAGTGCATATCCCCAATTCCCTTCCGTCGGGGCACGGGCTACAAGTTGCGTCAACGGGATTATGGAGTTCGTGATGCGGCTGAAGGATCCACAACTTTTGCGGGAGGCGGCCTATATCGATGGCGCCTGGTGCGTGGCTGATTCGGGGGCGACGTTCGAGGTGACGAACCCGGCCACGGGGGCGGTGCTGGCGCGGTTGCCGGACATGCTCGAGGGTGAAACGCGCCGGGCGATCGAGGCGGCGGCGGCGGCGTGGCCGGCGTGGGCCGCCAAGACGGCCAAGGAGCGCGCCCTCGTCCTGCGCAAATGGTACGAGCTCATCATGGGGGCGCAGGAAGACCTCGCCATCATCATGACCAGCGAACAGGGCAAGCCCCTGGCCGAGGCGCGGGGCGAGGTTGCCTATGGCGCGTCGTTCATCGAGTGGTTCGCCGAAGAGGGCAAGCGCATCTATGGGGACGTGATCCCGCAGACGCAGCCGGGCCGGCGCATCGTGGTGCTGAAGCAGCCGATTGGCGTCGTGGCCGCGATCACGCCGTGGAACTTCCCCAATGCGATGATCACGCGCAAATGCGGGCCGGCACTGGCCGCAGGCTGCCCCATCGTCATCAAGCCGCCAGCCGAGACGCCGCTCTCGGCGCTGGCGCTGGCGGTGCTGGCCGAGCGTGCCGGCATCCCGAAGGGGATCTTCAACATCGTCACCACCGCGCATTCCTCGCGCGTCGGGCAGGAGATGACGGCGAATTCGCTGGTGCGCAAGTTCTCGTTCACGGGTTCGACCGAGATCGGCAAGCTGCTCATGCGCCAGTGCGCCTCGACCGTCAAGAAGGTGTCCCTTGAACTGGGCGGCAATGCACCCTTCATCGTGTTCGACGACGCTGACCTCGATGCGGCGGTCGCGGGCGCGATGCTGTCGAAGTTCCGCAACATGGGCCAGACCTGCGTGTGCGCGAACCGCATCTTCGTGCAGGACAAGGTGCATGACGCGTTTGCCGCCAAGCTTGCGGCGGCCGCCGCGGCGATGAAGGTGGGCGACGGGCTTGCCGACGGCGTCACACAGGGGCCGCTCATCAACATGGAAGCGGTCGAGAAGGTCGAGCGCCTCGTGGGCGATGCGGTGGCGAAGGGGGCAACGCTCATGACCGGTGGCAAGCGCCATGCCCTGGGGCACACATTCTTCGAGCCTACGGTCCTGTCGGGTGTGACGGCGCAGATGCCGATCGCGCAGGAGGAAATCTTCGGGCCGGTGGCGACGCTGTTCCGGTTCAGCACCGAGGCCGACGCCATCCGGCTTGCCAACGACACCGAGTACGGGCTTGCGGCCTATTTCTATGCGCGCGACATCGGCCGGGTGTGGCGTGTTGCCGAGGCGCTGGAATACGGCATCGTGGGCATCAACGAGGGCATCATCTCGACCGAGGTGGCGCCGTTCGGCGGCATGAAGGAAAGCGGGATCGGGCGTGAAGGCTCGAAATACGGGATCGAGGATTTCCTTGAAGTGAAGTACCTGGCGATGGGCGGGATCGGGACGTAGGCGGTCCGCTATCGCAGACGGTGACAGTGTTAGATGAGGTGAGTTCATGACGACGAATGCCGAACTTCTGGCCCGCAGGCAGGCTGCGGTTCCGCGCGGGGTCAACACGGCGCATCCGGTGTTTGCGGTGCGCGCGTCGAATGCCGAGATCTGGGATGTCGAGGGCAAGCGCTACATCGACTTTGTCGGCGGCATCGGCGTGCAGAATACCGGGCACCGGCATCCGAAGGTGGTCAAGGCGATCGAGGCGGCGCTGCAGGGGACGATCCACACGGCGTTCCAGGTCAGCGCCTATGAAAGCTATATCGCGCTGGCCGAACGGCTGAATGCGGCCGCGCCGATCGAGGGGCCGGCCAAGACGATCTTCTTTTCCACCGGCGCCGAGGCGGTCGAGAACGCGACCAAGATCGCACGCTATGCGACCAAGCGCTCGGCGGTGATCGCCTTCTCGGGCGCGTTCCACGGACGCACGCTGTACACTATGGCCATGACCGGCAAGGTCGTGCCCTACAAGGCCGGTTTCGGGGACATGCCTGGCGGCATCCATCGCCTGCCCTTCCCCATCGAGAGCCACGGGCACACGGCGGCGCAGTCGCTCGAGGCGCTCGAGATGCTGTTCAAGACGGATGTCGAGCCCTCGCGCGTGGCCGCGATCATCATCGAGCCGGTGCAGGGCGAAGGCGGCTTCTATGTGGCGCCGTTCGAGTTCCTGCGGGCGTTGCGGGCGATCTGCGACAAGCACGGGATCCTTCTGATCGATGACGAGATCCAGGCGGGCTTTGCGCGGACGGGCAAGCTTTTTGCCATCGAGCATTCGGGCGTAAAGCCCGACCTCATCACCACCGCCAAGAGCCTGGCCGGCGGCATGCCGCTGTCGGGCGTGATCGGGCGGGCCGCGATCATGGATGCACCCGACCCGGGTGGCCTTGGCGGTACCTATGCAGGCAATCCGCTGGCCTGCGCGGCGGGGCTTGCCGTGATGGACGTGATCCAGGAAGAGAACATCCTTGCGCGCAGCGTGGAGCTGGGCACGAAGCTGACCTCGCGGCTGAAGCAGATGGCGCTGCGCAACGACCTGCCGCCGATCGACGACATCCGCGGGCTTGGCGCCATGGTTGCCTTCGACATCGTCAAGACGCGTGGCACGCAGGAGCCCGATGCCGACCGCACGAAGCGGCTTCTGGCCGAGGCGCTGAAGCGCGGGCTGATCCTTCTGACGTGCGGGCTCTATGGCAATGGCGTTCGTATCCTGGTTCCCATCACCATCGAGGCCCCTGTGCTTGATGAGGCCTGGAACATCCTCGAAGATTCACTGAACGCGATCGCATGATCCCCCGCTACTCACGCCCCGAGATGGTGGCCATCTGGTCACCGGAGACGAAGTTCCGCATCTGGTTCGAGATCGAGGCGCACGCCGCCGACGCGCTGGCCGAGCTTGGGGTCATTCCCGCGTCAGCCGCCAAGACGATCTGGGAGCGCGGCGGCAAGGCGCAATTCGACGTCGCCCGCATCGATGCGATCGAGCGCGAGGTCAAGCATGACGTGATCGCGTTCCTCACGCATCTGGCCGAATTCGTCGGTGATGACGCGCGGTTCGTGCATCAGGGCATGACGTCGTCGGACGTGCTGGATACCTGCCTTGCGGTACAATTGAAGCGCGCGGCGGATCTTCTGATTGCCGACACGGACCGGGTTCTCGCCGCGCTGAAGAAGCGAGCCTTCGAGCACAAGCACACGCCCACGATCGGCCGCAGCCACGGCATCCATGCCGAGCCCACGACATTCGGGGTGAAGCTGGCGGGGTTCCATGCCGCCTTCCAGCGGGCCCGCGATCGGCTTGTGGTGGCGCGCGAGGAAATCGCGACATGCGCCATCTCGGGGGCGGTCGGCACCTTTGCGCAGGTGGATCCGCGCGTGGAAGAGCATGTCGCCCGGGCGCTGGGGCTCAAGCCTGAACCGGTGTCGACACAGGTCATCCCGCGCGACCGCCATGCCGCCTTCTTTGCGGCCCTGGCTGTCGTCGCATCATCAATCGAGCATGTGGCCACGGAGATCCGGCACATGCAGCGGACCGAGGTTCTGGAGGCGGAGGAGTATTTCTCGGCCGGGCAGAAGGGTTCGTCCGCCATGCCGCACAAGCGCAACCCGGTGCTGACGGAAAACCTCACCGGGCTTGCGCGCATGGTGCGCGCGTTTGCGCTGCCGGCGATGGAGAATGTCGCGCTCTGGCATGAGCGGGACATCTCGCATTCATCGGTCGAGCGGATGATCGGACCTGATGCCACGATCACGCTGGACTTCGCGCTGAACCGGCTGGCCGATGTCGTCGAGAAGCTGGTCATCTATCCCGAGCGCATGCAGCGCAACCTCGATCTTCTGGGGGGACTGGTGCATTCGCAGCGCGTGCTGCTGGCGCTGACGCAGAAGGGCGTGTCGCGCGAGGACGCCTACCGCCTCGTCCAGCGCAATGCGATGCCGGTGTGGGAGAACATGCATCACGGGCGTTCCGGCACGACGTTTCTCGAAAACCTGAAGGCGGATGCGGATGTCACAAAGGCTTTGCAGACGGCCGAACTTGAAGCGTTGTTCGACCTCGCCTATCACTTGAAACACGCGGATACGATTTTCCGGCGCGTTTTTGGCAGCAGCTGAGGTTTGAACCTACATGGGAACGCCGATCAATCTGGGCAGGTTATTCGGCGTTTATCTCAGGGTGGACATCGGGGTTTTCCTGATCGCGGCCATCTTCGTGATCGACGGGCTGCGCCAGCCCGGCTTTGGCGGCGTGGTGGACGAGGTCACGTTCGTCATCCTGCTGTTCATGTCGATCTACCTGCACGAGATGGGGCACGCGTTCGGGGCGCGGCTGTTCGGGATCGGCACACAGGACGTGACGCTGACATTCTTCGGGGGCTATGCAAGGCTCTCGCGCCAGCCTCGTGGCACCTTGCAAGAGGTCGTCGTCTCCGGGTCGGGGCCGGCGGCGAATCTGTTGCTGGCCGCGGGTTTGTGGGTGTTCCTCGGCAGCGCAAGCAGTGACGGCGTTGCCGATCACTCGTGGTTCATCCTCGAGCGCCTGCTTTATGCCAACCTCATCCTGGGACTTTTCAACTTGCTGCCGGGTTATCCGCTCGATGGCGGCAGCATCGCGCAGGCCGTGCTCGTGCGTTTCATGCGGCGCAGCCGGGCGCGGCTGATCACGGGCTATATCGGGCTTGGCATCGCCGGCCTCCTGGTGCTGCTGGGGCTGTCGGGGGCCGGGTTCGGCTATACCGTCCTGGTGGGCCTGATGCTGGGGATGGCTGCGTGGCAGGAGGTCGAGGCCGTCAAGGGCAGCCGTTTTTGAGCGGCGGGCCGCGCCTTCCCTCCTTCGGCGAGGCGCTTCGGGTCTGGGCGCTGATCGGGTGCACGAATTTTGGCGGCCCTGCGGGTCAGATCGCCCTCATGCACCGCGTGCTCGTCGAGGAAAAGAAATGGATCGGCGAGGCGCGGTTCTTTCATGCGCTGAACTATTGCATGCTGCTGCCGGGCCCCGAGGCGCAGCAACTGGCAACCTATGTCGGCTGGCTGATGCATGGCGTGCGCGGCGGGCTTGCGGCGGGGATCCTGTTCATCCTGCCGGGCGCCCTCGTCATGCTGGGGCTGAGCGCGCTCTATGTCCTGCATGCCGACAGGCCAGAGGTTGCCGCCATCTTCTGGGGGATCAAGGCGGCGGTGCTGGCGATCGTGATCGAGGCCATCGTGCGCATCGCGCGCCGCGTGTTCACGGGGTTGCTGGCGCCGCTTGTCGCCCTCGGCGCCTTCGCGGCGCTTTTCCTTTTCAATGTGCCGTTTCCGGTGGTGGTGCTTGCGGCGGGTCTGGTCGGCCTTGCCGGGTCTGCCTTCGGACCGCGGCTCGCCGATGGAACGCAGGATGCCGGCCTTGCTGACAGTGCTACCACGCATGCGGTTGATGCAGCCCTGGCGCAGGGCCTGCTTGCGCACACTCACACAACGCCGGGGCAGACGCTTGCCACGCTGATGCGCTGGCTTCTCATCTGGTTGGTTCCGGTCGGGGCCATCGTGGTGGCCCTGGGGCCAGAGCACGTGCTGGCAAAGCTTGCGACCTTCTTCAGCGTGCTGTCCGTGGTGACGTTCGGCGGGGCCTACGCGGTGCTCGCCTCCGTCGCGCAGGAGGCGGTTTCGACCTACCAGTGGCTTACGACGGCCGAAATGATGGACGGGCTTGCCCTGGCCGAGACGACCCCGGGACCGCTGATCCTGGTGCTGCAGCATGTAGGGTTCATCGCGGCGGCGCGCGGGGCGGGGTTTGAGCCCTTGCTTGGGGGCGCGCTGGGAGCGTTGGTCACGCTGTGGGTGACATTCACGCCGTCTTTCCTGTGGATTTTTGCCGGAGCCCCCTATGCGGAGCGCCTGCGGGGCCACCGCGCCATTTCCGGTGCCCTGGCTGCGGTCACCGCTGCGGTCGTGGGCGTCATCGCCAGCCTTGCGGCGTGGTTTGCCCTGCATGTGCTGTTCGAGGACGTCGCCTCGACGACCGTGGGGCCTTTCGTCGTGCAGACGCCCACGCTGTCGAGTTTCGATCCGATGGCACTGGCGCTGGCCGTGGCGGCGACGCTGGCGCTGATCGGCGGACGTTTGCCGGTACCGGCGCTGCTGGTGGCGAGCGCCGGGGCCGGCTACGTGTGGAGCCTCATTGGACCCGCCTGGTAAGGCGCCTCAGGTCCCGGACTGGATCTGCTCGATCGCCTTGACCATCAGGTCTTCCATTTCGCGACGGATCTGATGATCGGAGAGCTGCACGCCCTTGGCGTCGAAGTCCTTGCGAATCTTGCGGAAAACGTCGTCGTCGCCAGCTTCCTCGAAATCGGCCTTCACGACTTCCTTCGCGTAGGCGTCAGCCTGGTCGGCGCTGATCCCCAGTTTTTCAGCAGCCCAGAGGCCCAGCAGCTTGTTGCGGCGGGCGGTCGCCTTGAACTTGAGTTCCTCGTCGTGGGCGAACTTGCTCTCGTAACCTTCGCGGCGCTTGTCAAAACCGGACATCTGGCGGGTCTACTCCGTGATATGGGGTCGAATGCGTGGCCCTTCATCTAGTGTGCGCGGGCGCCAAGCGCAATGCTCACAGGCAGGTTCAAGGGGGCGCATTGTGCGGGGTGTGGCGCATGGGCTAGAGTAACCGTGCGCGCTCGTGAGAATGGCTGATATTCGCCATTCCGCGGGCGTTGGCATTTGAGGCGTCCACCTCGCCCCCGGGGCGGCGCTGCAGGACCTGTCATCCCATGAAGACCCGCAAGCTCGTTAACGAAGGCCGCCACAAGAACCTCTTCGAGGGTCCGGAGCCGGGGACGCTCGTGCTGTATTTCAAGGACGACACGACCGCACTGCACGGCCAGAAGAAGGCGGTGCTCGAGGGAAAAGGGGTGCTGAACAACCGCATCTCGGAGTTCCTGATGTCGCGCCTGACCGAGATCGGCGTGCCCAACCATTTCATGCGGCGCCTGAACATGCGCGAGCAGCTGGTCCGGGAAGTGGAAGTCATTCCCCTGCAGGTTGTGGTGCGCAATGTCGCCGCCGGATCGCTGGCGACCCGGTTCGACATGGAAGAGGGCACGGCCCTGCCGCGGTCGATCATCGAGTTCTTCCTGAAGAACAAGAAGCTGCAGAACCCGATGGTGACCGAGGAGCACATCACGGCCTTCAACTGGGCCAGTCCTCACGAAATCGACGAAATCGTCGCGCTGGCGATCCGAATCAATGACTTCCTGTCGGGGCTGTTCCTGGGCGCAGGCATCAAGCTCGTGGACATAAAAATTGAATTCGGAAGGCTCTGGGAAAATGACATGATGCGTGTAATTCTGGCTGACGAGATCAGTCCGGACTCGATGCGCTTGTGGGATCTCCGCACGGGCGAAAAACTCGACAAGGACCGTTTCCGGCGTGATCTTGGCGGCGTGACCGAAGCCTATGGCGAGGTTGCGAAGCGCCTGGGCATACTCAACGAACCTCAAATCACCGAACGGAAGGGGCCGGTTCTCGTCAAATGAAAGCACGCGTTACAGTCATGTTGAAATCGGGCGTGCTCGACCCGCAGGGCAAGGCGATCGGACAAGCGCTGAACAGGTTGGGCTTCCAGGGCGTTGGCGAGGTTCGCCAGGGGAAGGTCATCGAGGTCGAACTCGATGAGACCGATACGTCCCGCGCGCACGCGAAACTGTCCGAAATGTGCGAGAAATTGCTCGCCAACACCGTGATCGAGAACTACGCTATCGAGTTCAAGTAAGAACAGGGCGGGGCGATCGGCAAGCGCATCCGGCTGCGTGATGCGATGACGTGCCATGCGCCGTGCCTTGGCGCCTGCCTGATCTTGGGGCTGAATAACGCACTCTGCGACCTCGCTTTTTCGGGACAGAGGCTTTAATCAGGGGGCCTGAAAAACGCTTGAGGGAGATCGGAATCCGTGAAAGCGGCCGTCATCGTCTTTCCTGCCTCGAATTGTGATCGCGATGTTGCCATGGCGCTGGAGCGCGCCACCGGCAAGGCGCCCCTGATGGCCTGGCATGGCGAGGCCGCCCTGCCCGACCAGCTGGACCTGATCGTGCTGCCCGGCGGTTTCTCCTACGGCGACTATCTGCGCTGCGGCGCGATGGCTGCGCACTCGCCCATCATGCGCGAGGTGATCACGCGGGCGAAGAAGGGAACGCCGGTGCTGGGCATCTGCAACGGGTTCCAGATCCTGTGCGAGACGGGGCTTCTGCCCGGCGTCCTCATGCGCAACGCCAGCCTCAAGTTCGTGTCGCGCTCGGTGGCCATGACAGTCGAGGCGGCGAACTCGATGTTCACCGCACGCTACACGCCGGGCCAGACGATCCGCATCCCGGTCGCGCACGGCGACGGCAACTATTTTGCCGACAGGGCCACGCTGGACAGGCTTGAGGGCGAGGGGCAGATCGCCTTCCGTTATGTCGAGGGCGACAACCCCAATGGCGCGGCGCGCAACATCGCCGGCATCTTCAACGAACGGCGGACGATCATGGGCATGATGCCCCATCCTGAACGCGTCTGCGAGCCGCTGCATGGCGGCACAGACGGCAAGGCCATCTTCGACAGCCTGGTGAGTGCCCTCTCGTGACCGAAGCAACGCTGACCCATGCCATCGACCACGGCCTCTCCGAGGACGAGTGGAAGCACATCCTGCGCGTCATGAACCGCGCGCCGAACCTGACCGAGCTTGGCATCTTTTCGGTGATGTGGAGCGAGCACTGCAGCTACAAATCCTCGCGCGTGCACCTGAAGAAGCTGCCGACGAGCGCGCCGTGGGTCATCCAGGGCCCTGGCGAGAACGCAGGCGTGATCGACATCGGTGACGGCGACGC
>JBEIHO010000110.1:0-8984 GCA_040381215.1 Alphaproteobacteria bacterium
CTGTCCGCGCCCCATGGCCAACAGGTAGAGGCCAAAATAGGCATCGCCTACCCGGTCCTTGCCCCTTGGGTCCGACATCGGCTCGGCAATCAGCAGCCGGCCGCCGGGCGCGAGGGCCGCGCGCGCGGACGACAACAGTTTTCTTACACCGGCGTCATCATGATCATGCAGGATCCGGACAAGGGTAACGAGATCCGCTCCGGCCGGCAGCGGGTCGGAGAAGAAGCTGCCACCGGTAAAGCTCGTCCGTGAAGCGTAAGGCGCGAGCACTTTACGTGCGCGGGTCACAACCGCAGGCAGGTCAAAAAGATGAAGATTGAGGTGCGGCCAGCGCGTGGCGACAGCGCTCAGGAAAGCACCCTGCCCTCCGCCTACGTCCATGATGCTTCTGTGGCCACGCATGGGGTAAGCGGCGAGAATGTCAGCTGCGACCGCCGGCTGGGTCGCCGCCATCAGGGCCGAGTATGCCGAAACGCCAGATTCTTCCGTTTTTTCCGGGTCTTGTGAGGTCGCATAGGGCCAGTAACCCGCAAGATGCTCCCCCCGTCCGCGCCTCAAAAGGGCGACCGGGTCCAGCAAGTCGGCGTAAAGCCGATCGTGGTGACGGATCATCTCGGCCAGACCCGAATTACCCAGCAGCGCTGCGCCCTGAGCGCCCAACGCATATCGCTCGCCGATCGGCTCCACGAGATCAAGCGCGGCAGCGGCACGGAGCAGCCGCGCCATCTCAGCCGGCGGAACATCAAGCGCAGCCGCTAGTTCCGCTACGGAAAGCGGACCTGATTCAAGTTTGTTTAGAAGATCGAGCTGGATGCAGGCAGTCAGCACCTGCGAGTAAACGAACCCCGCCACCACGTCGAAGAGACCTCGGGCGCGGCTGTGCGCGATCGGCCGCGTGAACGGGAAGTCAGCAGCAAATCTCTGAAATCGTGGATCCGAGATGCGCGCGTTGCGCCACGCGATCCACCGCGCGCGCCAGTTACTCACAGGCGCCTACGCGGCACTGCGTGAGAGCTGTTTGGGGGCGAGGCGCATCGCCGTCATCCTCACCAGATCGCGCATTTCCTGAGCGCCTTCGCAGTCGGGGACCGAGGCTACGGCTTGCTCCACCAACGCGTTCAGCTTGGCCAGAGCGCCCTGGACACCGCGCTCTGCGACCGCATTTGGACGGAGCAGCAGCGCATCCTGGCCAACCGGCTTGTCGCCAATCTCAGACTGCACGGCATCCATCAGATCGTCAGCAACCTGATACGCCGCGCCGAGCGTTTCTCCCAGGAAACGCCAAGGCGTTCCATCCGACCCGGCAGCGATCGCTCCGGAAGTCGTGGCCGCCACAAACAGGGCACCCGTCTTTGCCTGGTGGTAGATCTCGAGGGGTGCAGCAGGCTCGCTTTCCCATGCCTGACCTGCAGTAATCCCGGCGGGAGCCCCAACCCCCCTTGCGATTGCCTCGATCAGTGGCGCGATCCGGCCAGGTTCAGCGGCGCCGGCGACAGCCAGACGTTCGAAGGCCATCACGATCAGCGCGTCCCCCGCAAGCAAGGCAAGCGGTTCACCATGAACCGCGTGAACGGACGCCTTACCGCGCCGGAAGCTGGCGTTATCGAAGCATGGCAGATCGTCGTGAACCAGGGACGCGCAATGCAGCAGTTCGACGGCGGCTGCAGCTGCATCCGAGATCTCGGGACGATCGTCGCCGCAGGCGCGCGCGACAGCCAGGCACAGCATTGGACGCACGCGAGCCCCGCCCGGGAAAACCGCGTAGCGAAGCGCCTTGATCAATCCGGGAGGTGCGCTGGGCGTGTCTGCCCTGTCGATTGCGGCCTTGAGCGCTGCTTCGACACGCACAGGTAGCGTCATGACCGTCTCCCGGACTTGTCGATCGGGGCTGCCCCGACCTATGTCTTTCAGATTGGACACAAGCTGGCGTCCAGTCAATTGACATCGAGGAATCCATGATCAACGACCGCGCCAACCCTGGGGTCGGCGCACTTCATGAGCTGACTGAGGCCAATGCACCGGGCTGTCGTGTCCGTGCGAGCAAAACGGAGAGGTGGCCGATGCGTCCGGCGGACACGAACAGCACGGCCTGGATGGGGACCCGCCAGGCCCGCCGGCGCCTGCGTCATTCACCCGATCAACGCAGCATCGCAAAATCTGCCCTGGCGAGCAAGCATACTCACGAACACGCAAATTCTGATCCCGATACAGTCAGGATGAGGGTTTTCAGCCACCTGTACGAGCGTGGACTGGACATGGCGCAGCTGGGAAGAAGACAACCAGCACTCACGCGAACGGACGCGCAGCTTCCCGTGTCGAAGACGAGGCGTTTGGCATGAACGACCAACCATCCTCCGATGCCGTTAATTCGCCGGAGTTCTTGAACCAAACCGGCGGGCCGGGATCTCACTGGCGTGCGCCTGCACCTGGAAACCGACTTCCTGTACCGCGCTTCGACATTCCAGTCGGATCAGGCGGCTATGCGTGGTGGTACATCGACGCGCTCAGCGAAGACAAACAACATGGCCTCACAATCATCGCCTTCATCGGCAGTGTTTTCTCGCCCTACTACGCATGGTCGGGGTGGCGGTATCCCGAAAACCATTGTGCCATGAATGTCGCACTCTATTCGGTCAGGGGAAATCGTTGGGCGATGACCGAACGTGGCCACACGAGCCTGGATCGCAGCCCGGACAAGATCGCGATCAGCCGCAGCAGCATGAGCTGGGAGAACGAGACGCTTCGCATCAACGTCGACGAGTGGACAGCCCCTCTCCCCTCCCGAATGCGCGGGACAGTGACACTGCATCCCTCCTATCTCTCGGGCCAGACTTTTGCGCTGGACGGCGAAGCCCGCCATGTGTGGCGACCGATCGCACCACGCGGCCGCGTCGCAGTGAAGTTCGAGGATGGTACATCCTGGAATGGAGAGGGCTATTTCGACAGCAACTGTGGCGACGAACCGCTCGAACGCAGGTTCCGTTCCTGGGACTGGTCACGCTCCCACGTCGCCGATGATGCGACAATCATCTACTATGATGTCGTGCTCCGGAACGGCGAAGAGCGATCCCTTGCGCTGAAATTCAATTCAACAGGCGAATACATCGCCATCCAAGCTCCGCCGCTGATCAGGATGCCGAAAACCTTCTGGCGCATGCAGCCCACAGCCCGCGGCGATCGCGGAATGGAGCCAAGGCTTGTGCGCGTGCTTGAGGATGCTCCGTTCTACGCCCGATCGCATCTTGCAGGACAGGTCTATGGCGCTCCGGCAGACATCATGCACGAGACGCTGTCACTGGATCGGCTTCGCAATCCGGTCGTGCGCGCGATGCTACCCTTTCGCATGCCCCGCCTCGCCGGAGGGCGTTGACCGCGGCTGGACAGCCTTGAGCAAGAGACGCGGCTGCAACACTTTGAAGCCCCGGCGGCGCAATGTGCGCCCGACACCGCAACCCGGCGCAAGCGACAAGAAAGCCAGCAACACGTCAGACTTCAGGTCAAGCGTCGGGGCCGCTCGTCGAGCGCCGCAAACAACTCGATCACCCACCTGATATCGTGCTGCAGGCCCGGAGCGGAATCCTGCTCATCGTTCATATCAGTTCCGGCGACAACGGCATCAACCAGAAACTGGGTCTGCGGCAGCGCAGGCGTCGCCAGCTCAGCGCCTGGCGGGGCCCGCCACGAGCGTGTCAGCGCTTTCATCAGGAGCTGCAACTTGCGAGATGTCGGCACAATGGCTCTGCTCGACATGGAATCATGACCTCGCATGGCGACGCGGGCGCCGATATCGGCATAAAGAAGCCTCGCCGCATGGATCGCAGGGCGATAGGCGCGCGGCAACCCGTCAATACCGAGATCGGCACGCTGATAGAGGTGATGGGCGAGCTCAAGCACGCGCTCCACGACCCCCGCTATCTGCGGATTGAACTCCGGACGCGCGAGCCACGAAACGGGGTCAAGGCCCGCCTCGCGCATCCAGGCGCGAGGGAGATACAGACGTCCATTGCGCGCATCCTCGCCGACATCCCGCGCAATGTTCGTCAGTTGCATGGCCACGCCCAGATCGCATGCCCGCGCAACCATCTCCGGCGAACGCGTCCGCATCAGCGTCGCCATCATTGCGCCGACCGCGCCTGCGACGCGCGCGGCATAGTCATACACATCCTCGATCGTCTCATATTCCCGCCCGGACGCATCCCATGCCATGCCCTCCAGAAGCGCGTCGAACGGCGCACGCGGCAGCGCGTACTGATCGACAGCGTCGAACAGCGCCCTGTCGACTGCGGCGTCAGCCGGCTCGCCAGCATAAATTGCATCGAGGCGAGAGGCGAGCCGCGCGATTCCCGCTTCGCCGCCATGATCCACGTCGATGGTATCATCCGACAGACGGCAGAATGCATAGAGGGCGTATGCTCCTCCTCGTACCGCATCGGGCAGGAGCAGCGACGCGACAAAGAACGAGCGGGATCCAGTGCGGATCATCTGCCGGCAAGTCGCCAGATCAGCAGGCGTCGCACGTTCGGGTTTGCGTACGTTGGGACGCATGGTGCAGCTCCGGCTCAACAGGAAGGGTCCAGGACAGCGCGCTCGACAAAACCGCGCAAGTGGTAACGTGGGCGTCGAGACGATAGCCGGCGAGCATCACCACGCCGGCCGGTTGGTCCACGCTGCAGAGCCAAAGCCCAGTCCGCGACAACCGGCGCGCACAGGGACATGCCAGGATCGAAATTCGCGAGGGCCTCAACCGGCTCAGCATCCAACATTTTCGGAGACTAATTGCCAGGCTCTTGTCCGCGCAAGCGCTATGTCGGCAAGCGCCGTGGGGGGGCATGCGAGGACCCCCCGTCCACAGGCAACGAGCGAGCGATACGGCGCAATCCACGCACCATACAGGCCGATCCATGGTCTTTCCGTGCAGGCCTCGAAATTGCGACACCCAACCGGGCATCGACGATCGCACCGCGCATGTCGCCACCGCCGTCGCGATCACGACGGCTGAGCATCGGGCGCGCTGGCGGCCTTATGGTACCAGCTAACATCATGCGTTGCCGCCTCCCCGAAGCTGACGCCCTTAGAAACTGCCATGCGGATGATCGGCCAGGACGTAAGGGTCATGCTCAGGAATGGCCAGGGGTCGCGCCAGTCCCATGTGACATCCCGTGTCCCAACGAGCCGGCCGAGCCGGTGACGAAAGCCGCGGCCGCGAAACATCGCCATCTGTGTTTCAGTGAGGCAGGAGTAGAATTGCTGCAGGTTGCTGTGCCGACGCACTCCGACTGGCGGGCCCGCCTGCGGGCTGAGCACGGCGCGAGCGACATCTTCAGGCTGCCAGAAATGAAGTCCGCTTGTTGTTCGTGGGTTGCATTCGATGCCAACCACGCGGTCATCGGCGTCGACAATGAAATCGAAGGAGATAAATCCTGTCCATCCGGATTCGCGCACAAAGGTTTCGATCCAGCGTTCGATCGCCGGCGCCTCAACCCGCTCGAACGCGATCGCGACGCTGCCGGACATGACCGTGCCGCGATATATCATGGTCGAGATCACTCTGCCCTCATGCGCGATCGTACAGCTGCTGTGCTCACGGCCAGCGATGAAGCGCTGCACGATCGCCGGCGTCGATGGGTCAGGATCGGGCAGGACTGCGCCCCTCCCCAGGATACGGACACCACGTCCCGAGCACGAGAAGACCGGCTTCACGACCACGGCGTCCGCCGCCGCCCGCGCTTGCGCCTCGGGTGTGCTTCGCTTGCAGGTTGCTGGCGTGGCCAGGCCCATCGCTGTCGCGACGCTGATAAAGCCGGCCTTGTTGTGCACCGCGAGCACGCGGTCGGGTGGCATGGTGAATACGCGCGCGCGCCCACCGAGCAGGTCAGGCAGGAAGGCGACATGCATCGTCTCCTCGGAGACAGGCACAACGAGATCGACGCTTTCGCGTGCGACAATCTCCGCGAGGGCGGCGAGATATGCAGCAGAGCCGTTGCTCGGCGGGGGCACGGCGAACTCGCGGACGACATGGCGAGATGCGCCCGTCAGAGTCCAGCCAAAGGGATCGGCCACGATCACGCGAGATCCTGCGCGACTGAAACCGCGCGCCAGGTCAAGCGCCTTGGGAAGGCGGCCGAGCGTGAGCAGCACTGTGGTCATGCGTCTGCGCGGGTCACGCGCATCATGATCTGTTCAGTTGGACGTGTCGTCAGGCGCGCCGCTGGACGCACGCGCGCTGGATCGACAACATGGAAATCAAAGCGGCGGAACATTTCAGCAATCAACAGCACCGCCTCGGTCTGCGCAAAGGCCGCACCCGCGCAGACACGGGGACCAAGGCCAAACGGAATATAGGCGCCTGAGGTTAGCTCGGCCTCGCGCTCGGGCAGGAAGCGATCTGGATCGAAGACATGCGGATTGCGCCAGTAGCTTGCGTGGCGGTGCAATACCCAAGGCGCAACCATGACGAGCGCGCCGCGACGAACCTGATGTCGCCCGATGCTTGTGGGAGTGGTCGCGACCCGCGGGAGGAAGGTGATCGGGGGATAGAGCCTAAGCGTTTCACGAAAGACATTGCGGGTCAGGGGCAGATGTCTGGTGGCCTCTATGGTGAGCGGCTCGTCATCGCCCGCCACCTTGCGGATCTCCGCACGCACGCGCGCGACGAGGTCGGGTTGCTCAGCCAGCAGGAAGAAAGCCCAGGTTAGCGCACTCGCGCTCGTCTCATGGCCCGCAAGGAACAGCACGCCCAGCTGATCGATGAGCTCCTCGCGATTGAAGGCCGTGCGGGTGAAGTCGTCGCGCGCTGCGATCACCGAGGAGGCAATGTCATCAAATCGTGCGCCGTCTGGCCCAAGATGTGTGTCCAGCAAATCGCCGAGGTGCCGCCGAATTGTATCGCAGGCTGCGAGGACGTCATCGCGCTGCGGGACACTCGTCCAGGCCCGGTCCATTATCAGACGACGGATTTCCACCTGGGCGACGCTGCGTTCGAACGTCGTGAAGGCTGCGAAGACCTCATGGGCCGCCCTCGTTTCAAGGCTGGCACTGAACACGGTGCGGCAAATGATATCGGCCGTGAGATGGCTCATCGCGAGATCAAGCGAGAAAGTCACGCCATCTCTTGCATGGGCATCGAAGGTTTGCTGACAGGCCTGAGCGCCCTCAAGCATCGAGGGGAAGGCGCGGTTGACCCGCATCATCGTGAATGCAGGATCGATCATCCGCCGCTGGCGGCGCCAGGTGTCGCCTGAGGACACAAAGAGCGAATCGCCGATCAGCGGCGCCAGCGCTGCGACCATGAGATCGCTTTTGGGAAAGATGCCTTCTGGATCAGACAGGACACGGCGCACCTGATCCGGGCGATTGACGATCAGGATGGAGCGGCGCGAGTAACCGAGGGGCCCTATTTCCATCCGATAGGCGTTGGCTGGGAGCAGGCTGAGAAGATCGCCATCACCGCGCAGAGCGACACGCAGCAGCGCCAGCAACGCAGGTCGCGCCACCGGCCTGGGCGGCGCATAGAGCCCTCGCCCTGCGTCAGGAATTCCAGCCACAGCCTGCATCGTTTGACGTGCGCCTCGGAGATCAAAAGTGTACGCGTAACTTTACACAGAGATAGTCCAATGCGATAGTCACAACGCTTGCGGGACGGAGAAGCATGGGATGGAGCTGGCAATATTCCACGGCCTCATCTTCGTGCATGTGATTACCGGATCTACTGCCGCCCTGGCGTTCTGGGTGCCTGTCCTGGGGCGCAAAGGCGGCGTCAATCATCGCAGGTGGGGCCGCATCTTCACACGGTGCGTTTTGCTTACGGGCTCCTTCGCGATCGCGATGAGCCTGCTGACCCTCTATGATCCAATGGGCGTGCACCCTCATCTCGTGGGCAGGTTCGACGAGCCGTTTGTCCGCGGGATCTTCGGCTGGCTGATGCTTCACAATGGCATTCTCACGGTCAACCTTGGCTGGTACGGATGGCTGTGCGTAACGAACCGGCGCGACCTCGCCGCCAACCGGACTGCTCTCAATGTTGGACTGCAGTACCTCGTCCTCCTGGCTGCTGCGGTCTGCGCATGGGAGGGAGCGCTGATCGGTCAGCCATTGATGATCGGTCTTTCGATCGTCGGCCTGGCGACGGGCATCACCAACCTCCTCTTCATCTATGCGCGCAACCCCAGCCCCGTGCAGTGGATGAAGGAGCATCTGAAGGCGCTGGTCGGTGCAGGAATCTCAGTCTACACGGCGTTCCTTGCGTTTGGCTCGATACGCCTTGCCCCATCTCTGGCGCTTCACCCGGCGCTATGGTCCATACCGCTCTGTGTCGGACTTTCGCTTATCGTCTATCACCGCATCCGCATCGACATGAAGGCGGGGCTGAGCATCTGGCCCCAGCTGGGGCGGCGGACAGCGCGGGCATCAGACCCTCCCTCACGGTGAGCCTCGGTCGTCGTGTCATTGTCATCGGCGCTGGCATGGGCGGCCTGGCGGCGGCCGCCGATCTGGCGCGAGCCGGAATGGAGGTCATCGTCTGCGAACGTGCTGCCGCGCCTGGCGGCAAGATGCGGCAGGTCGATGTCGGAGGCGCTGCCATAGATGCAGGCCCGACCGTCTTCACGATGCGATGGATCTTCGAGGGTTTGTTCAACGACGCGGGCGAACAGCTGGACGATCGCCTCGGCTTGATGCCCGCCGAGACCCTCGCGCGACATGCCTGGCGCGAAGGCGGCCGACTAGACCTGTTCGCGGACATCACGCAGTCAGCTGACGCGATCGGGGCCTTTTCGGGACCAGCGGCGGCCCGCGCCTATCTGGCGTTCTGCGACCAGAGTCGAGCAATCTATCGCACGCTTGCCGGACCCTTCATCGCCTCCGAGCGGCCCTCCCCGGCAAGCCTCGTGGCAAGCCTCGGTGTTGGGGGCTTGCCGGACCTGTGGCGAACGATGCCGATGCGGACCCTGTGGAGTGCACTTGGCGACCATTTCCAGGACCCCCGC
>JBEIHO010000111.1:0-8790 GCA_040381215.1 Alphaproteobacteria bacterium
CCAGTCTCCCAGAAGCACAATCAGGACCGTCACAATTAAAGAAAGAGAACCAAGACAGCTCAAAGTCATTAGCCATAGCCAATACGACCCTTACGCCGCCCTCATTCCCCTTCCCGGTAAACAACAATGTCAAATCGCAGCCACTCGACGAAACAACCGTCCGAGCGAATACACGCCCGAGACGCTGCCTAACCCGACGAGGGAAATTGCCTGATTTGGTGCGCCGAAGCGCGACCGCTCATGCAGGACGCACAAATTAAGCGTACCCTACGAGGGAGTCAACGGATCGATGAAAATATTTATTGGTCCGAATTGCCGCACTTAACCAAACAGCCAAATCCGCCTCGTCGCCCCGGGCAACCCTGTGCATGCTGACGGGGGGAACGATGGTCCCGGCTGCGCGGTTGACTTCTCGCCTGCCGGCAGACAATCGAATCGGCTGCAGGGTGAGAGGTGCAGGCTCAAGGGGCATGAGGGAACCGAGACAAGCGAGCGATGCCGCCGGGCGGCCTTCGCGCACGCCGTATCGCTGGGGGCGCGGCGCCCTGGCGATGGGGGCGGTGCTGGCGCTCGGGTTCTGCCTGCTGATCGGCCTCGTGCTCGTGCAGTCCCGCGACGACATTGGGCGCAAGCCCTCCCCCGTCGCCGGTGCGCCGGGCCCTTCGGCACCGCGCGCGCCGCAGAAAGACGTGCGCACGATCGAGATGGAGCGCGGCGACACGCTGGGCGGCCTGCTGCTTGAAGAGGGGGCAACGCCCGAGGATGCCACGGCGGTCACAACGGCGCTTTCGGCTGTCTTCAAGGCTGCAAGCCTGCGGGGCGGCCAGGCCCTGACCCTGGTGTTCTGGCGCGGGCCCGATGCAGGAACGGCCCCTGTGCTGCAGTCGGTCGCCTTCCAGCCCAGCGTGGAGCGTGACATCGCGATCGAGCGCAACCCGCAGGGTCGATACGAGGCGCGCGAGACGGTCAAGGCGCTGAAGGCCGAGGGGGCGCGCGTGCAAGGCACGATCCGGGGAAGCCTCTATCAGTCGGCACTCGATGCGGGGGTGCCGGACGGGGTCATCATCGACATGATCCGGATCTATTCGCATGCCGTCGACTTCCAGCGCGAGATCCGCGCCGGGGACAGTTTCGACATCCTGTTCACGCGGTACACGGATGAAACCGGGCAGGCCCTCAAGAGCGGCGCCATCGATTTCGCACAGCTCACGCTTTCCGGGGACGCCAAGCCGCTCTATCGCTTCACGTCAACGCAAGAGCAGACGACCGACTATTATACGCCCGACGGCAAGAGCGGACGGCGCCTGCTGATGCGCACCCCGATCGATGGTGCGCGCCTGTCCTCGGGCTTCGGCATGCGCCGGCATCCCGTGCTGGGCTATTCGAAGATGCACAAGGGCGTCGACTTTGCGGCGCCAACGGGGACCCCCATCATGGCTGCCGGCAATGGTGTCGTGCGCAAGGCGCGATGGTTTGGATCCTATGGCAAATATGTGCGCATCGCGCATGGCAACAGCTACGACACCGCCTATGCCCATCTGAGCCGGCTTGCGCCGGGCCTGCGCGAGGGTGCGCGCGTGCGGCAGGGACAGGTCATCGGCTATGTGGGCACGACGGGACGCAGCACCGGCCCGCACCTGCACTACGAGGTGATGGCGCGCAGCAGCCAGATAAACCCGATGGATGTGCGCCTGCCGACGGGCACTACCCTCGCGGGTGCGGACCTTGCCGTTTTCAAGGCACATGTGAGCCGGGTCAATGCGGTGCTTGACAAGTGGGGCGAGCAGCCTGCTTTGGTCGCGCAAGGCGAAATCCTTCGCGCGAAACTGCTTCCCTGAGAGCCTGCATCCGATGAGTGTCCTCCTGATGACTGCGGCCGCCCTTGCAGCGGCCACCTGGCGCTTTGATGTCCAGACCGACCCGCTTGGCCAGAGCGTCTACGTCGCCGAAGCCACTGGCTCGCAAGAACTGCCGCAGGCGCTGATCCGCTTTTCCTGCGGCGGCATGCCGGGCGTACTGCTGCAGTTCAACCTCGGGCAGGCAGGGTTCGAGGAACAGGATTTCGGGAATGACGATCCCGCATGGGAAGAGGTGACCTTTGCCTTTCCCGCCGCGACCTATCCGGCGCCCGCCAAGCGCGCGGCCCTGGCCGACGGCGTCGGCACGTTCGAGATCAAGGGGACGGACGCCATCGCCATCGTGCGCCAGCTGACGGGTGGCGGCGAGATGACGGTCACGCACAACCTGCAAAGCGCACGCTTCGTGCTGGACGGGGCGGCAGGACCGATCAGCGAGGTGATCGCATCCTGCCCCTTCAAGTATCCCGATCAGTGAAGGGTTGCGTTGCGCCGCTGCTCATTGATCAGCAAGCCGCCTGCATCAGCTGATACCTTGATCGTGTCACCGTCCTTGATGTGACCCTGGAGGATGTGCTCGGCGAGCGGATCCTGCAGGTGCTTCTGGACGGCGCGCTTCAGCGGTCGCGCGCCATAGACGGGATCGTATCCGGCATCGGCCAGCCACGCGCGGGCCGCCGGGTCGAGGTCGATCGCGATCTTGCGTTCGGACAGGAGGCGGGCGAGCCGCGCGATCTGGATATCGACGATGCGGTCCATCTGCGCACGACCGAGCCTGTGGAACAGGATGATCTCGTCGAGCCGGTTGAGGAATTCCGGCCTGAAGCGGCCGCGGACAATCTCCATGACCTCGTCGCGGACGGTGCCCGTGTCTTCACCCTCGGCCTGGGCCGCAAGGATGTCGCCCCCGAGGTTCGAGGTGAGAATGATGACGGTGTTCTTGAAGTCCACCGTGCGGCCCTGGCCGTCGGTCAGGCGACCGTCGTCGAGCACCTGCAGCAGCACATTGAAGACGTCGCCATGGGCCTTCTCGATCTCGTCGAAGAGGATCACCTGATAGGGCCGGCGGCGCACGGCCTCCGTGAGGGCCCCACCCTCTTCGTAGCCGACATAGCCCGGTGGCGCGCCGATCAGGCGGGCGACCGAGTGCTTCTCCATGTATTCCGACATGTCGATGCGCACCATGGCGGTATCGTCATCGAACAGGAACGAGGCCAGCGCCTTGGTCAGCTCGGTCTTGCCGACGCCCGTGGGCCCGAGGAAGAGGAAGGAGCCGATCGGACGGTTGGGGTCCTGCAAGCCGGCGCGGGCACGACGGACGGCGGCCGAGACGGCATGCACCGCTTCTTCCTGTCCCACGACGCGCGCGCCCAGCGTTGCTTCCATCTTCAGCAGTTTCTCGCGTTCACCCGCCAGCATCTTGTCGACGGGGATGCCGGTCCAGCGCGAGACGACCTGGGCGATGTGTTCCTCGGTCACGGCCTCGGTGACAAGCTGGGTTGCGCTCTGTTCCTCGATCTTGCGCAACTCCTTCTCGAGGCCCGGGATGAGGCCATAGGCAATCTCTCCCGCCTTCGCGAGGTCGCCGCGGCGCTGCGCGAGTTCGAGGTCGTGGCGGGCACGGTCAAGCTTTTCCTTGATGGCCTGGGCTTGCCCGAGCTTGGCCTTCTCCTGCTTCCAGCGTTGCGTCAGGGAGGCGGACTTGTCCTCGAGGTCGCCGAGTTCCTGCTCGAGCTTCAGGAGGCGGTCCTTCGAAGCGGCGTCGGTTTCCTTGCGCAGCGCCTCGCGCTCGATCTTGAGCTGCATGATGCGGCGGTCGAACTCGTCGAGTTCCTCGGGCTTGCTGTCGACCTGCATGCGCAGGCGGCTTGCGGATTCATCGACCAGGTCGATCGCCTTGTCGGGCAGGAAACGATCGGTGATGTAGCGGTTGGACAGCTGGGCCGCGGCGACGATGGCCGAATCGGTGATGCGCACGCCGTGGTGCAGTTCGTATTTTTCCTTGAGGCCGCGCAGGATCGAGATCGTGTCCTCGACGGTAGGCTCGGTGACGAATACCGGCTGGAAACGCCGGGCCAGGGCCGCGTCCTTTTCCACGTGCTTGCGGTACTCGTCGAGCGTGGTCGCGCCGACGCAATGCAACTCGCCGCGCGCCAGCGCCGGCTTGAGCAGGTTGGAGGCATCCATCGCGCCGTCGGCCTTGCCGGCGCCGACGAGGGTGTGCATCTCGTCGATGAACAGCACGATGCCGCCTTCGGCCGCGGTGATTTCAGTGAGAATCGCCTTCAGGCGCTCCTCGAACTCGCCGCGATATTTCGCTCCCGCGATGAGCGCGCCCATGTCGAGCGACAGAAGCTTCTTGTCACGCAGGGATTCCGGCACGTCGCCGTTGACGATGCGCAGGGCCAGTCCCTCGACGATTGCGGTCTTGCCGACGCCCGGCTCGCCGATCAGCACGGGGTTGTTCTTGGTACGGCGCGACAGGACCTGGATCGCGCGGCGGATTTCCTCGTCGCGGCCAATCACGGGGTCGAGCTTGCCTGCCCGCGCGGCCTCTGTCAGGTCGCGGGCATATTTCTTGAGCGCATCATAGCCCTGCTCGGCGCTTGCGGTGTCGGCAGTGCGCCCCTTGCGCAGGTCGTTGATCGCCTCGTTGAGATTCTGGGGCGTGGCTCCTGCTTCCTTGAGGATCCTTGCGGCCTCGGGCGCGGTACCCACGGCCAGCGCCAGCAACAGGCGCTCGACGGTCACGAAGCTGTCGCCCGCCTTGCGTGCGATCTGCTCGCCCTCTTCAAGGACGCGCGCCATCTCGGGGGCGATATAGAGTTGGCCGGCGCCCGACCCTTCGACCCGCGGCTGCTTGCCGAGGAATGTCTCGGTCGCCTTCATGGCGCGGGCGGGGTCGCCGCCGGCACGCCGGATCAGGCCCGAGACCAGGCCCTCCTCGTCGTCGAGCATGATCTTGAGCAAATGCTCGGGCGTCAGCCGCTGGTGGCCAGAGCGTTGTGCGAGACCCTGGGCGTTCTGGAGGAAGGCCTGGGCGCGTTCGGTGAATTTCTGGAGGTCCATGTGCGCATTACTTCCGTTGGCCCGTGCGGTCGCGGGTCGTGCCGGGCCTCAAGCCCGCTGCCCCGCGCCGACAGGCGCGATTTCTGGTCTGTTACCCATGAATTTGGGGTGAAATTTGCCGTCTGCAAGCACTTGCAAAAGCGTCTCAGCCACCCAATTTCGGGCGGTGGCGCGTCGCTTGCGGGGCGTGCGTGCGGGGCCGGGCTTGGGCCTTGCAGCCCTCGGCCCCTGCCCCGGATGAATGCGCGGCGCCTGCTTCAGTCGTAGCGGCCGTTGTTTTCTTCGCTGTAGTCCTCGTCCGGGGTGGACGATGCCGACGACGTGACCACGGCTTCGCCGTGCCCGTTGCCATTGCCGTTGGCCGGCGCCTGGTCGTAGGCGCTGACGTTGCCGTCGGGATTGGCGTTGGCAGGCTGGTTGCGATAGGGCCCACCGTAATGGCCCGCCTGGCTCTGAGGCTGGCCCTGCGCCTGCTGACCGGCACCGTAGGGCTGGCCGTGCTGCTGGCCCTGTTGACCCTGCTGCTGCTGGAGATGGGCCTGATAGGCCATGATCAGGCGATAATAATGCTCGGCGTGCTGGAGGTAATTCTCGGCCATTACGCGATCGCCCGAGGAGTTCGCGTCGCGCGCCAACTGCAGGTATTTCTCGTAGATGTGGTTGGCGTTGCCGCGGATCTTCACGTCGGGTCCGTTGGAATCGATCGTGCGGTGAATGTTGAAAACCTGATCCTGGCTTTGCTGGCCGCCGCCCTGATGGCGCTGACCGCCACCGCCGCCACCACCACCACCGCCGCCGCCGCCGCCGCCGCCATGGTGCTTGCCGCGTCCGCGGCCCCGGCCACGCTTGTTGTTGTTGTTGCTGGATCCCGGTCTCATGTTCATTGGGAATTCCGTCTCGCGTTGTCGTTCAAAGATCAAAACCCGTTTTCGCTGGCAGCCAAAGCTGCAGTCACGCTTCGCCTTGCTTCACGTCGTCCGGGTTTAACGGCTTGCCCGGTCGTCCCCTTGGACTGCCTTCTGGCCTTTGGCCAGGCAACCCGGTCCGGGAGGACCCTTGCAGCGCGGCGGCAACAAGCCCCTTGTGGCCCGCGCGCGAAAACTCAACCGTCGGGCGGGAAGCTAATCGAAAGCCCCTTAAGGACCAAGCGAATTTTCGGCGTTTTCCTGAGCTGCGCGCTCAGCCCGGCAGTCTTGCGATAACCACGCGGTCATGCCCGGCCAGATCCTTAACGACCGGCTCGGTGCGAAGCCCTTGATTCTGAAGGATTTCCGAGACCGGCCCGGCCTGGTCCCAGCCGATCTCAAGCATGGCCAGGCCGCGCGGCGCCAGGAGGCGGGGCAGCAGGCGCGCAAGCGTGCGATAGGCTGCGAGTCCGTCCGAGCCGCCATCGAGGGCCAGGGCCGGCTCGAAGGCTGCGACGTCGGGTTCCAGCGTGGCGATCTGGCTTGCGGGGATGTAAGGCGGGTTGGAGATGACCAGGTCAAAGGGCCCGGCGTCGAGCAGGCCAAAATCGGTGCAGGCAAAGGACATCCGGCCCGCTGTGCCCAGGCGCTCGGCATTGCGGCGCGCCATTGCCAAAGCGGCCTGTGAGATGTCCACCGCCAGCCCCTCGGTCGCTTGCCATTCCGACAGCAGCGAAATGATCAGGCATCCAGAACCGGTGCCGAGGTCCGCGATGTGGCGCGGCGGGGCGCCGGCGAAAGCCTTGAGTGCGGCCTCTACCAGGGTTTCGCTGTCGGGGCGCGGGATCAGCACATCTTGCGTCACCTCGAAGTCGAGTGACCAGAATTCGCGGCGGCCGATGATATAGGCGAAGGGCTCGCGCGCAGCGCGGCGAACGATGAAGGCCTCGAATTCTGTCGCGTCGCGGGCGGCGCGGGCCAGCAGCCGCGCCTCGCGGGCAGGCTCGTCCAGGCCTGCCGCTGCCAGGCGGGCGGCAGCGGCGCGCAGGGTTTCGTGGCCGGGCTCGAGTTCCATGGACTTTTGTTAGCAGCCTGTTCACCACGATGCCAACAGCGCGTGACGTCCGGGGCCGGCCTTTAGCGTCAGGTTCATGGGGCCCGTGGTGGGATCCGGCCTTTCATCGCGGGATACCGCTGCTCATGCGCATCTTCAACTTCGCAAAGCTGCTGGTTGCCAACTGGCTCCTCTTCACCGGGCTGGCCGCGGCCCTGACGCTGCTTGCGCCCACGATCGTCGTTCTGGTGGCCATCACCGTGATCGGGCTTCCGCTGGCCATCGCGCTTGCCTTTTCGCCATTGGTGTTCATGGTGTCGCTGGGGAGCGCCCTCGCCCACCGATGGCTCAAGGTCGGCGCCATGGGCTATGTCATTGGTGCCGGCGCCACGCTGCTGCTGCTGTCGGTTCCCCCCCACTTCATCAACGCCGACCTCTCCTACAGGGTTTCGCAGTTGGTTGCAGAGGATCGCGAAACGCTGTCGCTGCCGCTGAAGGCCGGAACGATGGCGATCCGGCAGGACCGCGAGGGTTGGTTCCAGCGGGACGAGACGCGCTGCGGCGGGCTTTGCATGCTGTTGCTGCTCGACGGGTATGCCTCGCGCGTGATTACCCTCGCGGGCGGCGTGACCTCGGACATTGACCCGCAGATGAGGGTTCTGTCCTTCCGGATGGAACGCCGGGACCGATGCCCTCGCGTCAAGCTTTCGAGCAGCAACGAAGAGCACTTCATCTCCGAGGAAGCCGGCGGCTGGTCGCGGGGCGTGGGCCAGAAGACCCACGCGCGGATGCTGGCCCAGATAGGCCTGGGCAACTGCCTGGTCCAGGAAACCGTCGCGCTTGGGCGTGCGGATGCGATCGTCTCGATTGGCGCTGCAAATCGCGGCCTTTCGGTTGAGGCCGCAGGTCTTGACCCGCTGGCCGATACGCTGACCGCGCATCGGTACAGCGTGCACCTGCGTGCGGGCGGCGGCTATGCGGAGGTTTACCGGAAGACGAACACGGTCGTTCACCTGCTGGCGCCGGTGCTGGCGCCGACGGTGGGTGGTGGCTTCCAGCTCGAGGGGCAAGCGGTGCTGGCGCGCTTCGAAGAACGTTCGGACAAGGGCCCTGCGAGCTATCCCGAGCGCGATCGAACGCTGTTCCTGCAGAAGATCCTCGGGGTCGGAACGACGCGCAAGGCTGCGGTACCGAACAGCGGCAGCGCGACCCTGAGGCTGAACCAATCCTTCTGAGGCCTTGAGATCAGGCGGCTGCGCTCTCGTCGAGCATCGCCAGTTTCTTTGCCTGGTCATCGGAGATGAGGGCATCGATGATCTTGCCGAGCGAGAGGCCCTGCACGACCTGCTCGAGTTCATAGAGCGTCAGGTTGATGCGGTGGTCGGTGCAGCGGCCTTGCGGGAAATTGTAGGTGCGGATGCGCTCGGAGCGGTCGCCCGAGCCAACCTGCTCCTTGCGGTCGGCGGCGCGCTCCCGATCCTGGCGCTCGCGCTCGGCATCGAGGATGCGTGCCTTCAGGATCTTCATCGCCTTGGCCTTGTTCTTGTGCTGCGATTTCTCTTCCTGCATGGCGACCACGACGCCGGTGGGAATGTGCGTGATGCGCACGGCGCTTTCGGTCTTGTTGACGTGCTGGCCGCCGGCGCCTGAGGCGCGGTAGACGTCGATGCGCAGGTCGCTTTCGTTGATCTCGACGTCGACGTCGCCGGCCTCGGGCATGACAGCCACGGTCGCGGCCGAGGTGTGGATGCGGCCCTGGGCTTCGGTTGCGGGGACACGCTGGACGCGGTGGACGCCGGATTCGTCTTTCAGCTTGGCGAAGACACCGGCGCCATTCACGCTGACGATGACTTCCTTATAGCCGCCGAGGTCAGACTCGCTTTCGCTCATCACCTCGAACTGCCAG
>JBEIHO010000112.1:0-8696 GCA_040381215.1 Alphaproteobacteria bacterium
TCATCATGCTTTTGCAAAAGCTCGATCAGGGGCATGTTGGTCTCGGTCATCGGGGTTCTCCTCGGTCCGTGGTTGACGCTCGCAACTCCACCATAAACCGACGTCCTCGATGACCACCCCGGTTACACCGCCAGAACGGCGGAAATTTCCACCACGTCCTCGGACACTACCGGGGCGCACTCCACCGCTGGCCGGAAATTGCAGGGGAATCGCTTGAAGGTCATTGAGCGGTCCTTGTGATGAGAGCCTTGAGGTAGTTGTGATCCCAGGCTGCGGCCTTTCTGCGGACCTTGAGACTGTCTTTTCCTTGTGCTGCGCGGATCAGGTTCATGGCCATGTGTTTGATTGTGGCCATGTTTCTGGGTCCACTTTCGGTTCTGAGCCGCATGAGATCGTCGTGAAAGACGACGTCGAGGACCCAATGGAGCCGGTTTTCGATGCCCCAATGGGCCCTGACGGCACGGGCAAGAAGTCGCTCGTCGAGGTGGAGCGACGAGATGAAGTAGCGGCGTGAGGTGGAGACCTGACCGCCCCGCTCGACGGTTGCCTCGACCATGGCGATGGCTTTGAGGCCCGGGAAGCGCGGTTCGCCCGGAGCGCAGCGGTCGCCGTTGAGCCAGGCAACGTCGTGGCTGACCCAATGGCGGCGGGTTTCGATGCGTCCGTGATCGGCATCGACGGTCTCGAAGGGGCGAAGTTCCCGTTGCCCGGGGGCACCGAAGAAGAGGGCGACCTCGTCGGCGAGGCTGCGCTGATTGTCCTTGAGCGCCAGCAGATAGTCGGCACCGCGCGACAGGATCGTCTGGGCGATCTTCGTCTGCGCGCCCATGGCGTCGATGGTGACGAGCGCGCCGGTGAGTTGCAGACGGGCGAGCAGGAGCGGAATGGCGGTAATCTCGTTGGATTTGGCGTCCGTCGCCTGCTGACCAAGCACGAGACGCTGGCGCGCGGCCCAGGCCGAGACGACGTGCAGCGGGTGCCTGTCACCGCTGTGCGAGCGTCGTGACGTCTTGCCATCGATGGCGACAATGTCAGGCTCGTCCTCACGCAGGCCCTCCACCCAGGCGCCGAAAATCTCCGAGAACAAGTCGCCGTCCAGCGCATTCATCACATCGTTGAGCGTGTCATGGGATGGAATGCCGGTGCCATAAGGCAGCATGGTACGCAAAAATGGTAGCTTCTTGCGCCCCCAATGGCGAACCTCGACGAAGTCTTCCGCGCCCGCCAACGTGGCGCACAACACCAGCAGCATGATCTCTGGCAAAGGATAGACCACCTTGCCCAGTTGCCGAGGATCGCGAAGCGCGGAGAAATGATCGAGAAGAGATGGCCGAACCATGTCGAAGCCTCCATAATTGAGGCCTCCCATGAATCAGACATTTTGATCCTTGGGAATCGCATCCCGCTTCAAGCGATTGCCCTGCCCTGAGCGACATGACATTGACCAAGATCCTGCGGGATGCTGCCATTGCCAGCGACACCGCCGGCCGCACGGCAACGGTCCACGGTTTTCGGTCATCGTTCCGAGACTGGGCATCTGAACATGCCTATCCTCGCGACCTTGCTGAGCGGGTGCTGGCCCACACCATCAAGGACGCAACAGAAGCCGCCGATCATCGCACGGATCTTCTCGATCAAAGGCGCGGCATGATGGAGGCATGGGCAAAGTGGCCGGCCGCTTGAGGCTGCTCTATTAACTAGCAAAGGTGTGGATCGGCTTCGGAGATTCAACCCATTAATCGACCAACGATGACCACGCTGCTCCCCCAGTTTGCTGGATAGCATCAAGTGTTTAACGGCCTTTGGATAGGGTCAGCCTTCCGAGCCGATTGGGGGCCAATTGGCGTACCGGTTCACAGCCTATAGCCAAAACCCGGCATCAGCTCCGCCATGTCGAAGATAGGCGTGCCGTCCTCATTGCGACGGATCTGTTGCTCAATCAGCAAGGTCGCATACCCGTGCACCATGCTCCAGAGCATCCATTCCGTGCGCCATGGGCCGCCCGGATCGGTCGCCTTGTCCCAGTCGAGTCCCCGCGCGATGTCGCGCAGCACTTCGTAGCTGCCCCATGCCGCGCGCTTCAGATCAGGATCATCGATGTCGCACATCGTGCCTGAGAACATCAGCTTGAACAGCTCTGGGTTCTCGAGTGCGAAACGCAGGTATCCGTTGCAGGCCGCGTTGAGCCGGGATTTGCCTAGCGGCTCCCCTTCAACGCCCTGACGCATTGCGATTGTATGGCGACGAAACCCCTCGGCAGCAATCGCGGTCAGGAGGCCGCGCAGACCGTCGAAGTGGTTTTTGGGGGCGGTGTGGCTGACACCGACCCTCGCGGCGATGGATCGCAGCGACAGCTGCGCAAGCCCCTTTTCCTCAAGCTCCGCCAGCCCCGCCTCGATCAGCGCCAGCTTCAGGTCTCCGTGGTGGTATTTCTTTTCAGGATCCTTCTTCATGTCGCGCCCTCATGTTTCCACCGTAAATTTTTCCGCTGGACAACGCAACGATGATCGTCTTTATATTTCCAATGGAAATTTTCAGTGGAGATATTCATGCTGCCCGAGACGCTCTTCTCCCATGCGAGCACGGCCGCGATGCTCGGATGGGCCGCGCTCATTTTTGGGCCTCGTCGCTTTGGATGGTTCAACCCCATAGCCCTCTGGATCATCCCGTCAGGGCTGGCTCTGGTTTACGGGATGATCGTTCTGAGGCATTTCGCAGGTATCGACGGGGGATTTGGCAGCCTCCGCGCCGTCGCCAGCTTGATGGCCGATGACTGGGCGTTACTTGCCGGGTGGGTGCACTTCCTCGCTTTCGACCTGTTTGTCGGTGCGATCATGGCCCTGAGAATGGATCGCATCGGCTTGAGCCGTCTTGTGCAAGGACCAATCCTTTTCGCGATCTTCATGTTCGGCCCGTTCGGTTTCCTGATCGCTGCACTGACCGAGATTGCCCTGCGCGCGGTTCTTTCCTTGCAAGATCGTCTTTCCGGAGGGGCACGCCATGTCGCTGCTTGATGCCTACCCGACGTCGATCCGCACCGCGCCACCGGCACAATTTCTGGTGCTGACGATCGTATCGATCGTGTTCCTGCTTCTGGGCGTTGCGTGGAGCCTCGTCGACGCGCGCCAGGTGGTTGGCGCAGCGGTCTGGATGAAGCCTGTGAAATTCGCCCTCAGCCTTACGATTTTCTTCGCCACGATTGCCCTGGTTGAGGCTCGCTTGTCCGAGACTGTCCGCGATGGCTTGTTCCTGAGGGTCATCGCCTGGGTAATGGCGGCGGCCTTTCTGTCGGAAATGGCCTACATGACCTATCAGGCTGCCCTTGCGAAACCATCGCATTTCAACACCGGCACCCCGTTTCACGCCTTCATGTATCAGGCCGTCATGGCCAGCGGGGCCGTGGCGCTCGTCCTGGGCGCGGCGGTCATCGGCGTGATCGCGAAACGCGACCGGTCCGCCAGGCTCGGCGATGGCCTTCGAACCGGCATTTTCCTTGGGTTTCCGCTGACCTTTGTTCTGACGATGGTCACCGCCGGATATCTCAGCACCAATGGCGGGCACTTTGTCGGCCTGCATCCTGCGGGCGCACCCGTGCTTCCGGTCCTCGGGTGGTCGGGGGTCACGGGCGATTTGCGGCCTGCCCACTTCGCAGCGATACACGCCATGCAGGTGCTGCCGCTCCTGGGCCTCTGGCTGGACCGCCGAAGCAGTGGCAGCCCCACACGGATCCTCTGGATCGGGTCAGCGCTCTATGGCGGGCTGACCATGGCCGTGTTTGCGCAGGCGCTCATGGGCATGCCGTTGCTTCCGCTTGGGTCGCCATAATGAGGTTTCCCCGCATGTGGAACCCGTCAGGTGATGCACTTCAAATGTGAGACGGCCGAGTCAATCTCCGGAGCCAATTTACATATTGACGGCCTAGATGCCATCGCGGGCGGTGGTCGGCTTGCCGACGGATGGGTTTACGCAGCTGTCCGCGCGGCGATGTCCGCGCCGCCTGGGAGGCGCGCAAGCGGGCGCTTGCCGACATGGGCTATGCTGGGGATCGCGGCCACGGCCAGTTCCGCGCACCCAGCGACCTTATCGCCCAACTGGAGCGCGCCGACGTCAACCGCATCGGCAGGGCGCTTGCCGCAGAGCGCGGGCTGAGCTGGCAGCCATCTGCTCCCGGCGAATATGTGTCCGGCAAGCTCGTTGGATCGATCCAGATTGCCAGCGGACGGTTCGCAATGATCGACAATGGCCTGGGCTTCCAGTTCGTCCCCTGGAGCGACCCGCTGGAAAAGCGCCTCGGCCAGCACATTAGTGGCGTCGCCATGTCCGGCGGCGGTGTGGACTGGTCGTTCGGGCGCAGCCGGGGTTTGGGGCTGTGATCGGATGATGGTCCAATCCGGTCACGCGGAGCGCAATCCGCTTGCGCTATGACCCATTGGGTGGTACACATACATTTACTGGAGCCCTGCGATGATCGAGAGCTTTCGGGATGGCTGGCTACGGGACTTTTTCATGGACGATGTCCGGTCCCGCAAAATTCCGCCGGACCTCGAAAGCCGCGTCTTTCGCAAGCTCCAGATGATCGACGACGCGATGTCGGATCAGGATTTGCGCGTGCCGCCGAGCAATCATTTCGAGAAGCTGCGCGGCAAGCTTGAGGCGTTCCATTCGATCCGCGTCAACAAGCAATGGCGGCTGATCTTTCGATGGGACGGCAGCAAGGGTGAAGCGAGCGACGTGTATCTGGACGACCACAGCTATGATTGAGGTGATGCCATGTTGATGACCAAGCGCAAGCCGGTGAGCGTGGGCGAGATACTGACCGAGGAGTTCATGGAGCCGATGGGGTTGACCCAGGCCGCGCTGGCCGAGGCGATGGGCGTGCAACGCAAGCACGTCAACGAGTTGTGCAACGACCGCCGCAACATCACAGCTGCAACGGCGCTTATCCTTTCGCGCGTGTTCGGCAACAGCCCGGATTTCTGGCTGAACGTCCAGCGTCGCAATGATCTTTGGAACGCGATGCACAGCCCAAAGGAGCGCCAGCGGATTGATCGGGCAAAGCCGTTGAAGCAAGCGGCGTGACAGCGGCGATTATGCCACAGCCGCCAAAAGCCGCCGTGCGCCTGTATTTGCGGCGGGGCTGCGAAGCATAGCCTGGCGTAGAGAAACGCTATTCTTTCAGCGCGATGATTCGGCGATTCTGGTGCAATGCCCAGAGCCTCGCGCCAGAATCCGCCAACCGCAGCCAAACAGCTTGAACAGTTGCTTGGAAAGCCATGGCCGTTTCCGGGCCGACCGCCAAAACACAACGTTGAGAACTGGACCGTCACCGACGACTGGCATGAGCGCGTCCCCGTCACGGAGGCTGAAGTCGATGTGTTCGAGGCGTGGTTCGGCGACCTGTTCGACGAGTTGTTTGGGCCGTGCCGATGAAGTGAGGAGATTGCCGCTATGACCTTGCCGCTGCGCGCCGCCCTCTATCTGCGCGTTTCGACCGCGCGGCAGGCCGAGCATGATGTGTCGATCCCGGATTAGCGCAAGCAGGGCGAAGCCTATTGCGCCGCGCGCGGCTACCAGCTTGTCGAGACGTTCGTGGACGCAGGCGCGTCAGCCACCAACGACCGCCGCCCCGAGTGCCAGCAGATGATCGAGGCCGGGACGGCCAGGCCTCGAAATTGTTCGAGAGGTTCAGGATGACTAAAGTTTGCTTCTTTGACTAGGGGCAGCCAAGCGAAGCGTGTTGCGAAAATCTTGATTTACGCGACGGGAGAGGTGGCGGCGAGCCTCACTCGATCATTTTACGTTGTTTGAGTTGCCAGCGCGACGTACGATGATCCGCTCGCTCTCTTCGAGTTGCCTGAACTCGTCGTTGTACTCACTGTGGACGAGCCAGCGGTCCACCACTCGCCCCGCCACCTCCCGTTCGCAAATCAGCACTAGCCCTTCGTTCATGGAGGTGAGCAAATTTAGATAATCGCATTCTACGTAGTTGCCACGCCCATCAACGAACATGAGATCGCCGTGCACGTGCCATGGCCCATCGAGAAAGCCGATGAGGCAATCCTCCTCAAGTTCGTCATTAACGAAAGACAGTACGGCACCTTGACAGAGGTCAACGTCAACGCGTTGGTCGCCATCCAGCCGTGTCGAGAATCCAATTTCCCGGCAAAGCTGAGTGACCATTTCAAGATCGTAGCGCATGAGACTACTTTGCTGCTTCAGCGGTGAGCTTGCATTCGTCCTACGCTGTATCAATCCAAAAGTCTTGAGATATGCACGTGGTCGGCAAGGGGCCGGGCGCGGAAGGGCGGGTTTCTACATGCCTCTCGGGAACTGCGTACATCCACGTCGCACGAGCGATGGCCTCCCACGAACACCGGGCAGCGATGATTGGTGTCCGCGTGAAAGTCATGTTTGGGAAGAAACCGAACCTGAACAGGACCGCTCTCTGAAGGCTTACCTCGCCGCAACCGACAGGTTAGAGAAGAACGCCTCAGTGCCGTCATCCACCCACAGGCCGATGCGGCCCTTGCGGCCCGGATAGCTGAGGTCCGCCACCTGCAGCACCTCTGCACCATCCACGAATGCGCGCAATGAACCACCGTCGATCTCAAGGCGCAGGCGATGCCAGCTGTCGATGGCGACCGGCGCGGCCTCCTCGTAGCGGTTGGGGTGCTCCTGCCGGAGTTTTCGCCAGTAGCGGTCCGGATAGCTGATATACTGAATCGCAAACACGTTGCGCGGCGCAGGCGGCGGCGGCTCGTTGCGGCTGCCGTTGGTCATGCGCAGATAGACAGCTTCGAAGGTGTTGAGATCATCGGCGATGTGGAAAGCGAGGCCGACGAAACCACGGACGTCCGGCTGGCCGCGCCCGTTGATCCGGGCGGCGAGATCCACCTCGATGGTGCCATTGGCAAACTCGATTGCGGGCATGGCAAAGCTGGGACCATTACCCGCCGAGCCGGGCACAAGCAGCGCCTTCTGGGCATCTTCGGTCAGCGCGACGGCAACAGCTTCACGCTCCTTGAAGCGGCCGGCTGCGACCTGCACCAGATTGGTCGTCAGGCTTTCGGGGGAGCGCAGCGGGAACATCCGCGCGCCGCCGGATTGGGCAAAGACAGGCCGGGCGGCAAGGCAAGGGCCGAGCAATCCGCTTGCAAGGCTTCCGAGGATGACGCCGCGCCGTGTCGACAGCGCGCCAGACTTGTTCAGAGAAGAGCCGGTCATCTCCACTCTCCTCAAGACTTCAGGGCGCGCGAGAGGCCAAGGGTGAGCAGAGGCGGTATCCGGTAGTCCGGAAATGCCTTTGCGATCTCCTCGGTAATGGCCTTGGCCTGGTCCTCCTTGCCGATATTGGCCATGAGGAGCGGCTTGACCGCCTCGAGATAGTTCACGAGGCCCGCGAGGCTGGCAGGTGCGGTCGGTTCGCCATGGCCCGGCAGGATGACGGGAACCTCGCCGGCGCGCGTTTCCATCGCCCTCAGCGCCCCGACCCACTGGTCGATCTGACGGCTGACGACCGCATGGACCTTGTTGTAAACAATATCCTGCGCGATCAGGACACCGGCCTGAGGCAGTTCCACGGTCATGATTTCCGGCGCTTCGGTATCAAGCACCGGGCGGAACCGGAACACCACACCGCCGATGGTTTCTTCGCCAGCCGCGATCGTGCCGACGATGGTAGGAGCTTTCGTCTCGACCTTGCGTTCGGCGACCACGGCTGCACCGCGCTCACTCACGAACTTGCCGGTGATCGGCCCGGCATGAACCTCCGCGATTCCGGCATGATGGAAGCCGAACCAATGGTCCGGATGCGCATGGCTGAGAATTGCCCGCGTCACCGGCTTGCCGAGCGAAGCCAAGTAACGCTTGAGTTCCTGCGCCGCCGGCGCAACGAACTGGCCATCCACCAGCACCAGGCCATTCTGCGTTTCGACGATATGCGAGGTGACCATCGCACCCGAGGGCTCGGCCATGTAGGTATGGACGCGCACGCCGCCACGCTCGGTGACGAACACCTTGCCCTTGAAGTCTGCCGGAGCAACGCTGGCGCCTTGTGCGAAGACCGGGCCTGCAAGCAACGACGTTCCGAACAAGGCAAGCAGGGATCTGCGATCGATCTGGGACATGGCGTGCTCCTCGCATTGATGACGTGCACATTGATACAAGAGGATTTTACATGCAGGAAATTCATTATATTCATTGCTCATGAACAAAATCGATTTACGCCGTGTCGACCTGAACCTTCTGCCCGTCTTCACGGTGCTGATGGAGGAGTGTCATGTTTCCCGTGCCGCCGAGCGGCTCGGCAGAACCCAGTCAGCTGTCAGTCACGCGCTGGAGCGCCTGCGTGAGCAACTGGGCGACCCGCTTCTGGTGCGTGTTGGCGGAGCCATGCGGCCAAGCCCGTTCGCCCTGGAACTGATCGGCGAATTGCGGCCGCTTCTTCAACATGTCCAGCGCATCCTTGCGCCAAGAGAGGCCTTCGAGCCAGCAACTTCGGAACGAACATTCAGGGTCGTCCTGCCCGACTTCTGGAGCGATGCTGTCGCCCGGTTCCTGGCACTTGCCGGCCATATTGCACCGGCTATTTCGCTTGAATGGCTTGCGCCACGAGAGACGAGCCTTGTCGATCTTGCAGCAGGACAGGTCGATCTGGTCGTTGCGCCCAGTCAAATCGCGCATCCCGAGGGTGTACA
>JBEIHO010000113.1:0-8373 GCA_040381215.1 Alphaproteobacteria bacterium
CTGGTCCGCCAGCGCCCAGGCACCGCATCAGGCGTGATCTTCATGACACTGGAAGACGAGACCGGCGTCGCCAACATCGTGGTCTGGCCCAGAACGTTCGAACAGTTCCGCCCCACAGTGCTCGGGGCCCGCCTCGTTCTTGTTCGCGGCGAAATACAGGCAGAAAGCGGCGTCATCCACGTCATAGCCAACCGGATTTCAGACCTGACACCATTTCTCGACGAACTCGCAGGCGACACCACACCCTTCCGCCCCGCAAGCCGCGCCGACGAGGTCAACCGCCCCCTGCCATCGACAAGACAGGACCCGCCGGCAACGCTCTGGAAACACCCCCGCGACGTCCGCAGCGTCCTGCCGAAGGGCCGCAACTTCCATTGACCCCATGCACCCTTCACCGTCATCCAGCAAGCCAGGCGTGTTCAGCCGCAACGCGGCCGGGTAACGCGCGTACTGTCCGGCACCCGCAGCCCCTACCCCCGCCCGCGCTTCGCACGCGTCGGCAGCACCAAGCGCTCGATCCAGTTTTTCAGCTCGCGTGAACGGTGCGCCTCCTCGGTGACCGCACCACTCAGTCCGTGCTGCCACGCAAGCGCCGGGTCGGCAGGGTTCCGCTCAAGGCCTTCAAGACCCTCGACATAGGCAGCATGATCGCCGTCGCCCTTGAACAACCCCTGTTCGACGCAGGGCGCCTTCATCCGCCGCAACACGGCAGCAATGTCCGTGAAGGAATATTCCGGGTGATACTGCACGCCCCAGAACGTGCAGCGCCGCGTCTTGATCTCGGCCGCCTGCACGGCACTCCAGCCGTTGGTCGCCAGGATCGTGGTTCCACGCGCCGTGTCTTCGACCTCGTCAAGATGCACCGTGATCGCATCGAACACCGTGGGCTTGTCCCAGAAGAGATCGTGCTCCTCGCCCGCCTCTGTCAGGCAGATCCCGCGCGAAAAGCCGATCTCGCGTCCCTTCGGATTGCGCCGCACCGTCCCGCCCGCAGCCACCGTGGCCACCTGCAACCCCCAGCACGAACCGAAGAAAGGCGTGTCGGTTTCGAACACCGCCCGCGCCAGCTCAACCTGCCGCATGATCGAAGGTCCAAGATCATAGATGTTCAGCGACGATCCCGTGATCGCAACGCCGTCATAACCCTCGATCCCGGCGCGGTCCGGCAGGTTCGCGCCAGCATCGGCGGGAAAGCACACATCCACCCGCGCGCCCGGCGCCAGGCTGCGCAGCACATCGGCGTAACGCTCGCTGGCAACCCGCCCGCCGACCGCAAGATGGCGTTCGCGACCCTCGGCCGTATTTCCCTCGACAACAAGCAGGCGCAGCGCGCTCATGGAATGGTTCCCGCATGGATCAGACAACCGCCCACGGCGGAATCACTCGTCAGTGTACAGCACAATCCCGCGCACACCGCATCACAAACGGCCCTCGAGCGCCATGTCGAAAATCTTCCGAGCGCCCGCAATATCCAGCGGCACGGGATTGCCCCCGGCGGTCGGATCGACCACGGCCATCTCGGCGATGAGAGCTGCCTTCTCGTGCCCCACCCGCAGCCCCGCAAGCGTATGCGGAATTCCAACCGATTGCCGCAACTCAAGCACGCGCGAGAGAAACGCATCGAAAGAAGCCGTCAAGCCGATATAGGCCGCCAGGCGCTCGATCCGCCCCTCGATGGCCTTGCGGTTGAAAACCAGCACATAGGGCATGAACACCGCATTGGTAAGCCCATGATGCGTGTCATGGACGGCGCCAACGGGGTGCGACAACGCATGGATGGCACCCAACCCCTTCTGGAACGCTGTCGCGCCCATGGCCGCTGCCGCCATCATGTTGCCACGCGCCTCGAGATCATCGCCGCGCCGAACCGCACGCTCGAGATTGGCATTGACCAGACGCATGCCCTCGACGGCAATCCCGTCCGCCAACGGATGGAACCCGGGCGCACAATAGGCTTCCAGGCAATGCGCAAAGGCATCAAGGCCCGTCGCCGCCGTGATCGAAGGCGGCAGCCCCACCGTCAGCACCGGATCGCAGATCGTCACGACAGGCATCATCTTTGGATGGAAGATGACTTTCTTGGTATGGGACGCCTCATGCGTGATGACACCTGCCCGCCCGACCTCCGAACCAGTTCCCGATGTGGTCGGCACGGCAATGACCGGCGCTATTCCCTTCGGATCGGCCCGCGTCCACCAGTCGCCCACATCCTCGAAATCCCACATGGGGCGCGTCTGGCCCGACATGAACGCAATGACCTTGCCCACATCAAGCGCAGAACCGCCGCCAAAGGCCACGACCCCATCGTGAAGGCCCGCCCGCATCGCGCGCACACCGGCCTCGACATTGCTGTCGACCGGGTTTGACCGGATCTCTGAAAACAAGGCAGACCCCAGTCCCGCCGCCTTCAGTGCCCCGAACGCCATCTGCGTCATCGGCAAGGCGGCAAGTCCGGGATCGGTGACAAACAGCGGCCGCGTGATGCCGTTGGCTTTGCAGGCATCCGCAAGCTCGGCGATGCGCCCCGCGCCAAAGCGCACGCTGGTCGGGTAATTCCAGTTCGATGTCTGGTTCATGGCTCTATCGCAGCGTTAGATCTGGTGACGCAGGTGATACGATTTCGGCCGCGTCAGCATCTCGTAGCCGATCGGCGACAGCGACGCCCCACGCCCCGTGTCCTTCACACCCGTCCACGCGAGCGCCGGATCAAGATAATCGCAGCGGTTCATGAAGACCGTGCCCGTCTCGATCCGGTCTCCGATGCGCTCGGCTGCCTCGAGGTCCCGCGTCCAGATGCCGGCCGTCAGGCCATAGGGAGAATCATTCATCAACCTGATCGCCTCCTCGTCCGATTGCACCTTCATGATGCCGACGACCGGACCAAAGCTCTCCTCCATCATGACCGACATCGAGTGGTCGACCTGTGTCAGCACCTGCGGCGCCAGATAGGGTGTTCCCTCCTGGTTTGCGCGAAATGCCTTGGTGTCGATCAGCGCCTGCGCACCCTTGGCCAGCGCCTCGGCCGTCTGGTGGCGCACCACGTCGGCAAAGCGCGTATGGGCCATCGGCCCCAGCGTCGTGGCCTCATCCATCGGATTGCCAAGCACGTATTTTCGGGTCAGGCTCGCAAACCCGTCGACAAAGCGGTCATACACCGAAGCATCAACATAGATGCGCTCGATCCCGCAGCAGCACTGCCCGGAATTGTAGAACGCCCCATCGACCAGGTTCTCGATCGCGTGCTCGAGGTTCACATCGCCGCGCACATAGGCCGGATCCTTGCCCCCGAGCTCGAGCCCCATCGTCGTGAACGTACCGGCCGCCGCCCGCTCGATCGCCTTGCCGCCCGCCACCGAACCCGTGAAATTCACGTGATTGACGCAACCCGAAGCCAGCAGCTTCGTCGTTTGCTCGTGGCCCAGAACGATATTGGCAAACAAACCCGCCGGTAGTCCGGCCGCCTTCATGGCGCGTTCGAACCGCTCTCCCACCAGGATCGTCTGCGAGGCATGCTTCAGGATGACCGCGTTCCCCGCAATCAGCGCCGGCGCGATCGTGTTGACGGCCGTCAGGTAGGGATAGTTCCACGGCGCAATGACAAGCACGATGCCGACCGGCGTGCGCTTGATCATGCGACGGAAGCCGGGCTTCGGATCCGCCGGCAGCACCGGCTTCAGCGCCCCCTCGGCAATGGCCACCATGTAGCGCACGCGCTCCTCGAAGCCGCGAAACTCGCCGCCGAACCTCACGGGCCGCCCCATCTGCTGCGCAAGTTCGGGAACGATGTCCTGGTTCATGGCCAGCATCGCGTCGAGGAACCGCAGCACCGCCGCACAACGGTCCTTCAACGCAACCTCGGCCCAGACGCGCTGTGCATTCCGCGATGCATTCACGGTGGCAGCGATCTGCGCGTCGCTCGCGACAGGTCGGCGCGCGACCTCGTGCCCGTCGATAGGTGAAATGCAGACGATGTCAGCCATGATTTCCCTCAGATGATCTCGAAATATCGTGCCATCTCCCAATCGGTGATGGCCTTGCGGAACTCCCGCTCTTCCCATTTGCGCGTCGCAGCATAATGCTCGACGAACGCGTCGCCGAACAGCGTGCGCGCAGCCTGCGACGCCTCCAGCCGTCCCGCCGCTTCTGCAAGCGTTACAGGCAATGCACGATCCGCCGGGAAACTTCGCTCATAGGCATTGCCCGTGATCGGGGCGTCCGGTTCGATCCTGTTTTCGATCCCCCACAGCCCCGATCCGATCGCACAGGCAAGGGCAATGTAGGGGTTGATATCAGCTGCAGCGATCCGGTACTCGACCCGTTGGCTCTTGGCCGATCCCTTGATCACCCGCAGGGCACAGGTCCGGTTCTCGACACCCCACGTCGCGTCGGTTGGCGCCCAGAACCCGGGGATCAGTCGCGTGTAGGAATTGACCGTACACGCGATCATCGACAGCAGTTCCGGCATCAGCTTCTGCTGCCCGCCCACGAACCAGCGCATGACCTGCGACATGCCATGAGGCTGGCTTGCATCGAAAAAAGCGCTCTGCCCGTCCCGGTCCTTGAGGGACATGTGCAGGTGCCCCGACTGCCCCGGCCAGTCCCGCGACCACTTGGCCATGAAGGTCGCCATCCAGCCTCGTCGCTGCGCCAGCACCTTGCAATAGGTCTTGAACAGGGCCGCCCGGTCAGCCGCCTCCAGCGCGTCGCAATGCACGATCGCCGCCTCAAGCACGCCGGGGCCCGTCTCCGTGTGCAGCCCCTCCAGCGGGAAATCCATCCCCGCGCACAGGTTCAGAAGATCGTGATAGAACTCGGCATGCACCGACGAGCGGAGCGTCGAATAGCCGAAGAACCCCGGCGTGATATTGCGGAGGTTGCGATAGCCTTTCTCGCGGACGGAATGCGGCGTCTCCTCGAACAGGAAGAATTCGAACTCCGCAGCCGCGGAAACCGAAAAGCCCATCGACGCAGCCCGCTGCAGCACGCGCCCTAGAACGCCGCGCGGGCAACAGGCCTCGGCGGCACCTTCGAACTCGCCAAGGAACATGAGCATGTCCCCCTCGAGCGGCAGGGCCCTGCATGTGTTGGGAAGCACGCGCACATTTGCATCCGGATAGGCCGTGTGCCACCCCGTCAGCTTCACGTTGTCATAGAGCTGGTCGTTGGAATCCCACCCCAGCACCACGTCGCAGAACCCGAAGCCCTTTTCCAGCGCCGAAAAGAACTTCTCGCGCCCCATATACTTGCCGCGCAGGATCCCATCGACGTCAAAGACACCAACCTTGACATGCGAAAGGCCGCGCTGCTCGACGATGGCGCGCGCCTCTGCGGCAGTCTTTACGCTGCGCGGATCCATGAAAGCCCCTCCCGGTTGCAGGCACGCCCTTCTCGGGCATGATACTAAGGCGGCAGCGCACCAGCGCAACCACCCCAAGGCCTGACCGCGAGAAAAACCCTATCGGCCGGCTTCGGCAGCCTCCCGGGGAATGCCGTAATAGGTCACGAGCTCGTCGACCTCGTGCCCGTAATCATAGACCAGTTCCTCGCCGGCCTTGATGTCATTCAGGGCATAGAACTCCATCGTCTGGTCCTTGTAATTGGACACAAGCGACACGTTCTCGGGCAAACCATGGTTGAGGAGGCTGCCGTACCCCAGGACAACGCACAGGTCATCGTCCTCGTTCCACTGGAACACATAGCGCCCGACCGTGGTCTGGTCGGTGAAATCCGACTGGTCGCCAGGAACCATGATGATGGGATCCGCGATCAGCAATTCACCCTGCGCGATGTCCCGCGTGGCAAAAACGCAGCGGCCCCTGCCCGGCATGACACGCACCTCGACCGAAGGATATGTACGCACGAAGCCTCGCTTCACTCGTTGGATTTCTGTGCAACCTACGCATCGCGCGCAGGCGATCAAGCGCAAAAACCGGACTATTCACACGCCGCTGACATTCCCCCTTGGCAGCCTCCCCCCCGAATTAGCTAGTATGGGGCATGGCCCCGCGTCCTGCGGGCACTGACAGGGAAACTCCTCATTATGGAACGACGCACCTTCCTCAAGGGCGCTACGGCAGCAGCCGCGCTCTCGGTCTCAAGCACGGGCATCACCATGAACGCAGAAGCAAAGACGGCATCAATGGGACCGCTTCTTGATCCCTGGACCGGGCCACATAGCGGCATTCCCCGGTTTGACCTGGTTCGCAAGCAGGACTTCAAGCCGGCGCTGCTCAAGGGCATGGATCTGGCGCGTGCCGAAATCACGCGCATCACCTCGCAGCGCTCGATGGGCACCTTCGAAAACACCATCGAACCCTTCGAGGACATGGGCCGACCCCTGGGTCGCGCCGGCAACATCTTCAACGTCTACACCTCCAACATGAACGACAAGGAGATGCAGAAGATCGATGAGGACATGGCCCCGATCCTCTCGGCCTTCAACGACGAGATCATCCAGAACGATGCCCTCTTCCAGCGCATCAAGACCGCCTACGAAAACCGAACCGCCGATGGGCTCACCGGCGAAAAGCTGCGGCTCGTCGAGGTCCACTATGACCGCTTCGCCCGTCGCGGCGCTGCCTTGGGCGCCCAAGACAAGGCACGCCTGAAGGAGATCAACGGAAAACTGGCCTCCCTTTACACGAAGTTCGGCCAGAACCAGCTCCACGACGAGGAAAACTACACGTTGGTCCTCGACAAGGAGGCCGATCTCGCCGGCCTGCCCCAGCCCATGCGCGACGCTGCCGCACAGGCGGCTGCCGACCGCAAGATGCCCGGCAAATGGGTATTCACCAACACCCGCTCCTCCATGGAGCCGTTCCTCACCTACGCCGATCGCCGGGAATTGCGCGAGAAGGGCTGGCGCATGTGGGTCAACCGCGGTGACAACCCGGGCGACCACAACAACCGCAAGATCATCAGCGAGATCCTGAAGCTCAGGACCGAACGCGCGAAGATGCTGGGCTTCCCCACCCACGCACACTGGATGGTCGACAACAACATGGCAAAGACGCCCGAAAATGCCATGAACCTGATGACCAAGGTCTGGAAGGCGGCCGTAGGTCGCGTGAAGGAAGAAGTCGCCGACATGCAGGCGATTGCCGACAGCGAGGGCGCGAAGATCACGATCGAGCCCTGGGACTATCGCTACTATGCCGAGAAGGTCCGCAAGGCCAAATACAACATCGACCGCAACGAGGTGAAGGAATACCTCCAGCTCGACAAGATTTTCGAGGGCATGTTCTGGGCTGCCAACCAGGTTTACGGCCTCGAATTCGTCAAGCTGAAGGGCATTCCCGTCTTCCATCCGGACATGACGGTGTACGACGTCCGCCGCGGCGGCAAGCAGGTCGGCCTGTTCTATTTCGACCCCTTCGCCCGCCCCGGCAAGAACTCGGGCGCCTGGATGACCGAGTATCGCACGCAGGAACGCTTCAAGGGCACGCACCTGCCGATCGTTTCCAACAATTGCAACTACATCAAGGCCAAGCCCGGCGAACCGGTGCTCATCTCCTGGGATGACGCCTCGACCATGTTCCACGAGTTCGGCCACGCCTTGCACGGCCTGCTCTCGAGCGTGAACTACCCCACGCTGGCAGGCACCAGCGTCAAGCGCGACTTCGTCGAGTTCCCGAGCCAGGTGAACGAATACTGGTTCCCCACCCAGGAGGTGCTGGGCAAGTTCGCATTGCACTACAAGACGGGCAAGCCCATCCCGCAGGCGCTCGTCGACAGGGTTCTCGAGGCCAAGAATTTCAACCAGGGCTTCGCCACGGTTGAATACCTCGCCTCTGCGATCTACGACATGAAGATCCACATCGCCGCCACCACCGACAAGGATATCGACCCCGTCGAATTCGAGAAGCAGGCGATGGAGGAGATCGGTTGCCCGAAGGAGGTGGTGCTTCGCCACCGCCCCACGGCCTTCGGCCACATCTTCTCGGGCGACGGCTACTCGGCCGGCTACTATGTCTACATCTGGGCCGACACGATGACCGCCGACGTCTACGAGGGCTTCGTGGAAAAGGGCGGCGTCTACAACAAGGACGCCTGCAAGCTGCTTGAAACGTCCATCATGAGCGTCGGCAACTCGATCCCGCCGGACGAGGCCTTCCGCCGCTTCCGTGGCCGCGACGTCGACACCAACGCCCTGATGCGCGACCGCGGCTTCCCCGTCACCTGAAAAATTACGGTGACAGTGCACTCAACCGCACTGTCACCGCCCACCCCCATCAAGCGCCGAGCCCATGACCCGCAGCACCATCACCCTCACGCGCGACGGCGCCATCGCCACCCTCACCATCAACCGCCCCGAAAAGCGCAACGCGCTCACCAACGAGATGCTCGAGGAAATCGAGCGCCTCGCCCGAAGCC
>JBEIHO010000114.1:0-8112 GCA_040381215.1 Alphaproteobacteria bacterium
GCCGCGATCTTGTCGCGGATGCGTTCGCCGGTGACCTCACGCTCGAACTGGGCGAACGATAGCAGAATGTTCAGCGTCAGCCGGCCCATCGAGGTGGTGGTGTTGAACGACTGGGTGATGGAGACGAAGGTCACCCCATGCTTGTCGAACACTTCGACCAGCCGCGAGAAGTCCATCAGCGAGCGCGACAGGCGGTCGATCTTGTAGACCACGATTACGTCGACCAGCCCGGCTTCGATGTCGGCCAGCAGGTTCTTCAGACCGGGGCGTTCCAGGGTCCCGCCCGAGAAGCCGCCGTCATCGTAGCGGTCGCGGACCGGGACCCAACCCTCGGCCTTCTGGCTGGTGATATAGGCCTCGCAGGCCTCGCGCTGGGCGTCGAGGCTGTTGAACTCCATGTCGAGCCCCTCCTCGGAGCTCTTGCGGGTGTAGACCGCGCAGCGCAGGCGGCGCATCGGGGTGTTGACGGTCATGATCGCTCGCCCCTCTTGATGTCGCGCAGGCCAAAGAAGCGGTAGCCGTTCCAGCGGGTGCCGGTGATGTCCCGGGCGATGGACGACAGGGACTTGTATCGGCGTCCCTGCCAGTCGAACCCGTCCTTGAGCACGGTGATCACGTGCTCGGCCCCCATCCCATTCGCGCACCAGCCGGGTGCCGATGACCGGGTTGCGGGGATCGCTGATCACCGTGCGCCGGACCTTCTTGCCCTCGACCTCGTCGGCCAGGGCGTCGAGCAGCTTGGCGGCCGGGCCACCCAGCCCGCCGAGGGCCAGTTCCTGAATCCTGTAGGCGAGCCGATGTTCCAGAAACTGCCGGCTGTTATTCGGCGCAGGCGTGCCGATCAGGCTCTGCCACTCCGCCTTCAGTTCAACCACCGACATAGTTTTCATCGCGGCGAGCCGCCCCAGCAGCTGACCTTCGGGTCGCACTGCCGATCTTACGCGTTCTGTTTGCATTACTGTCCTCCAACTCGGGCCTCTGCCCGGTGGACACCACCGCTCCTGGTGGGCAGGAATGCGAGTGAACTATCTCCTTCGTTGTCAGAAAAACTGCTGGACTGTCCGCGCCGAATACGTCCGATCCCGGCGGCAAGAATTCGTCCGAGTTCACACAGGCGTTCGTCTGCCGACATCTGGTCGGGGGATATTGAGTTTGAGCTGGATCGGGGTGCGGGCATTGAGACTGTTCGCTACAAAAGGTGAAGAGCGAACGATATCCGCAAACAGGAAGTTCTCAATATAAATCAAAGCACTAGCGTAGTTCTTACAAATAGTTCGAAATCATTCATAGGCGCGCGAAAGAACTCATTTGGGCAGCCGCCAAGTGTTTATGACCGGTCCCGGGATGCGAACTGGTCAAAAGTGTCCCACGGCTCATCTTCTTCGATATCTGCGCCGCCCGGCGCATCATCAAACTGCAGCAGAGAGATTGAGATTCCGAGATTCTCTGAAAACATCGTCAGCTCCCTGACCGGCTCCGAGCCACGGCTGAACGTCCAGATGCCGGCGGGCAGGTCCACCGCGCGATCTTTGTTCGTTGGCGCAGCACCGCCAGCAATGGAGCCATCAGGGATCAGCATTCCCGACCGGACGAAGACGCCGCTTCTGGCTGCCGACGAACTGGCGCGGCCCCAGAGCGCAAATCCATCTCGAGCGACCACCATTGCCGAGCGCGTGGCCGTGAATTCGATCCACTTGAGCAGCGCGGCCTGCAACGAGACACCGTATCTATCGGTCAGGTGGGCGAGCAGCGAGCGCGACATGGTCTGGCTGGTCGTCTGGTCCCGGTAGTCGTCGATCGGCATCAGCAGGTAGGACGCAAAGGTGTCTGCCTCGCCCTCGCGCACCCTTTCGGCCTCCTTCCAGCTACCAGACCTGAGAGGCAGGCATTGGAAGTCAACGCTGGCCGCAAGAGTACCGCCGGCATAGTCGAGGTCCGTGAGCGGGCGACGGTGCAGCATGTAGTGCCCAAACTCGTGCGCGAGAGTGAAGCGGTCACGGCCAGGGTAACCCGACTGGTCATTGAACAGGATCTGCCAGCCTGGGCTCTTGCGGTTCGCACGGAGCATTCCGTCGAACCCGGGGATGTCCACGCCGACGATGTCTGTGATGGGATCAGGCTGCTTGCCCGACATCTCCCGGGCAAGCGCCTCGACATCTACTGGAAAACGATCTTCCCCGAGAACCGCCTTCAGCAGGGTCGTCAGGTCGTTTGCCGCCCTCTGGGGCGATTTCCCAGGGGGCGAGCTCATCTATTTCTCGTCCAGGATCTTCAGCATGTCGCGCAGGCGGTTTTTGCTCTTCTCGTCCATCTGCTGATACTTCCGAAAGAACGCATTGTCGGTGGCGTCGGCTTCGGTGACAGCCTCGGTCGCGAGCAGGTACTCCGCCGTGGTTTCAAGCGCCAAGGCGATCTGATGCAGCTTCTCGGCTGACGGCCGCGCGACGTCCTTGTTCTCGATCTCCCACATGTAGCTCTTGCTCGATCCGACCCGGTCAGCGAGCGCTTCCAGCGTCAGCCCCTGCTTCAGTCTGAGCTCGCGGACCCTATCTCCTAAGGGTGTTGGCACGACTGTCCTCCTCTTCAACACAAAGTTCGTTGTCGCGATACCTTTAGTGCTTGACAGGCGATACAGGCAATCCCTATTTACGCTCTGGTTCGCAGTAACGAACTCTTTTTCACGTCATTACGAAGATAGGAGGTGGCCATGGCCACGGTGACAAAGTTTATCCGCAGCACACCGAAGGCCTCGCTGCAGGTCTATTTCAGCCAAGCGGGTTTCCCGCTGGCGCCGCCCATGAACTGGAATGATCCGGGAGATATTGTCCGGCCTCTGCTCAAGGCCGTCGATGAAATGGCGCCCGACGAGCGTGATCGTCTTGAGACCGTGGCAGAGCGCGTAACTGGGATGGCCGACGACGCCGGCGAGGCCGCGATCTACAACATCGCCCAGAACCATACCCTGCTGGACACCCTGCAGAGTGCCTGTGACCGGGCTCTTTGGATGTACCTGAACGACCCGACCGGCTTCCGTCATGCCGAAGAAGTCCGCTTCACCGATGAGAAGCGCCGCGGTCGGATGTGGGATGGTTTCATCGGCCAGGCGGGGCTCACCCTGAAGCGCGACCCTGCATCTATCGATGCCTTCAAGCAGGCGATCCGCGAACAGTTCCAGTCCAACAACGTCCATGTTGACCTGTTCGACCGCAACCGCCCGACTTTCGAGGGCCCGGACAGTCCGCTGGTACAAGCGACCATCTACCGTGAAGGCCGCCCCGACGACTTTCTGGAGTTTGTCGATGGCACGCTGGACCGTCGTCCCCGCAGGCCGGTGTTCGAAGCCGCAATCACCTATGAACCGGCAACCGGCGTCATCGAGGTCGTCGCGAACGATCGCCACAACCGCGAAGACATGGTTCGGATGTTTGTCCGTGATCTCCTCGACACGGACTTCCAGAAGGAGCGGCTGCCATTTCGCAAGTTTGATCTCAGCATGCTGCGCCAGCAGTTCGCGTTTCCGACGGACCCTGATGACGGCATCGAGTCGGTGCGCGTCAATCTTCTGCGCCTGAAGCCGCTCGACACCGCAGCCGAGCGCGTGACCCTGGAATGCATGCGCCAAGCATCCCAGACGATCTGGGAAATGTCTGTGGATCGGTTCGGTCCTTATGACCCGTTGAGCGGCGGCTGGGACATCACCCAGGTCAAGCTCACCATCCGCTTCCACCCTGAGGCAGGGTCCGGCCGCGGCAAAGTTCTGCCGATGACTATCACCATGCCGCACGGGTGCGATCTGAAAGACCGGACTGAACGCGAGCGGATGATCGGTGAGAAATACCTGCGGCGCTGGGGCATTGTCCGTGACATCCAGGACTGATCCTCGCCTTGACCCTGCTGCAGCAGACCTGTTGCGCAGGGTCATCGAGACTCCAACGGGACGGGTTACCGCAGACGCCCTGGCCGACCACGGCCGCGCTGGTGTCTTGCTCCAGTCCCTGTGCCATATCGAACCCGACGGGTTTGAGACCACGACGACCTCGTTGGCCGACCATGACGATACACCGGTCACGATCACATGGTCGGCCGATCAGGGGGGCTACGGTTACTTCAGTCCAGCTTCAGGCTGGGTGCCCGTGCCGGCCGATCGCCTCGGAGTGTTTCGGGTCAATTTCCCGAATCTCTTGAAGCACGTCCTGCAACAGTTCGACCTGTCATCCCATGCAACGCCGACGACGCTGTTGGCTGACAGCCTCTGGGAGGTTGGCGAGGTCCGCCTTCCTGGACGCACAAAACGCGTTCCGCTTTGGGTCGCACGGCGGCTGGACGATCCCAAGGTCTGGGCCAGCTTTCTGGAGACTGTCCGACTGCGCCCCGCGCCCGGCTTGAGGGTGGTTCTCAGCTTCTCGCCAACTGATCGACTGCCTGCTCAAGTCCTCAACGGTCATGCCATCATCAGCATTCAAGATGTCGGGCACCATCAGGATGGCCTGGTCGTAGATCCCGATATCCTGGTCGCCCGCGTAATAGCCGGCGCCGTGTCGACCGATGCGCTGATTGTCATGGCGGCAGATGGTGCGTCTCTCACGGTCCGCGGGCACCGCTACGCATTTCCGGGATCAAAACAGCGCGCCATCATACGGCATCTCTACGAGGCATGGGCCTCAGGTAATGCGGAATGCTCAACCACTGAGGTGCTTGAGGCGGCCGACTACAGCGGCAGCGTGAACACGATCGCAAAAGCATTCTCGGGTCGAACCGACTGGCGCGAGTTCATCAAGGTCGAGCAAGGCCGATGTTGGCTGTTCGCCTGATCAGTCCAAATGCGCTGGAACTTCAAGCCGCCCCTCGGGGCGGCTTTTTAGTTTCCGGCCGCGATCGGCGTTGATTCCTACCCTGACACCTACCTCGCGCCTTCCCGGCTCCTCCCCTCACAGGCCGCATCTTCTTCGCAGGTTTTCGTCACCGCCTGCTGGAGGACGCCATGTCCGTCAAACACCTGAACCAGATCGACCTGGCCCGCCGCTGGAGCATCAGCCCACGCACGCTTGAGCGCTGGCGCTGGATTGGTCAGGGGCCCCGCTACATCAAAATTGGTGGTCGGGTGATCTACCGCGTCGAGGAGGTCGAGGCCTTCGAGGCCCAGCAGACCCGCGGCAGCACTTCCGACATCCCCGAAGCGCCGGCTCTCATGAGCAGCGCCTGACCCCGACTTCATGCCGGGCTCTCCAGGGAATGCAAAACCCGCAAGGGAAATACCTGGACCGCAAAGGCTCCGAGCGGCGTCGGAGCCCGGCAGTAGCAACCCATGACGACATCGGGACCCGACAAATCGGAGTCCTACCTATGTTCAATTCTCCCCTGAAACAGCTTCGCAAGTCCCTGTGGCTGACCGAAGTCCCCGACAACATCTCCGTCCCCGCGATCGGCGATGAACCTGCCAGCGTCATCCCCACCGAGAAGGCCACGGTCGACGAGATCGCGTTCGCCGAACTTGCCCTGAGCCGGGAAATCTCGGCGCTGAGCCGGGTCCGATCCTCTCTGTCCGAGATTGTCAGCCTCGCCCGCAAGCAGGGCGCCCGCGGCGTCGACAACGCTGTGACGGCGGCCGCGCGTGAACTGGGAGAGCGCAAATGACCGCGCCCTTCAACGCCCAGCCCCTGCAGATCATCACTGCCGATCAGCGCATGAAGGAGCGCCGCGGCATCAAGGGCGTGCTGACCGGCATCTCCGGTATCGGCAAGACCTCGCAGCTCTGGACCCTCAACCCGGAGACCACGCTGTTCCTGAACCTGGAGGCTGGTGAACTGGCCGTCCGGGGCTGGCCCGGAGACGAGATCCGCATTCGCGACTGGGAACGGGCCCGGGATCTGGCCTGCTGGATCGGCGGCGCCAATCCGGCGATGCGCGACGACCAGAGCTACAGCCGCTCGGACTATGCCCGGGTCTGCAACACCTTCGGCCCGCCGACCCTGCTCGACAAGTACGAGACCATCTTCGTGGACTCGATCACCGTGGCGTCACGCCTCTGCCTGCAGTGGTCCAAGGGCCAGCCGCAGGCGATGTCCGACCGCAGCGGCAAGACCGACATGCGCGGCGCCTACGGTCTTCTCGGTCAGGAAATGATCGGCTGGCTGACCCACCTGCAGCACACGCCGGACAAGAATGTCTGGCTGGTCGGTCTGCTCGACAAGCGGCTTGATGACTTTAACCGGCCGTTCTTCTCGCTGCAGATCGAGGGGGCCAAGACTGGCCTCGAGCTGCCTGGGATCGTCGATGAAATCCTGACGCTGGCCGACATCCGGCCCGCCGAAGGCGCTCCGTATCGGGCCTTCGTCTGCACGACCCTCAATGAGTTCGGCTTCCCCGCCAAGGACCGGTCCGGCCGCCTGGCCCCCGTCGAGCCGGCCCATCTGGGCCGCCTGATGGAGAAGATCCGCGGCCCGCTCGCAGACAGCTCGGTCGCCCGCCTGAATTTCGAACTGCCCGAGGCAGTCCCCACCACGCCGAATACCGGAGCCTAAACCCATGACCAATATCGACTTCAACACAGCCGACACGCAGGACTCTGCCTTCGCGCTCATCCCGGCCAACACGCTGGCCAAGGTCTATCTGACGATCCGTCCCGGCGGGGCAGGCCCTGAAGGGTGGTTGACGCAGAGCAAGACTAGCGAGGCACTCTACCTCAACACCGAGGCGGTGATCGAGGACGGGCCCCATGCTCGCCGCCGCATCTACACGCGCATCGGCTTCCGCGGCCGCAATGGCAGCGACGGCGGCGAGGACACCTATGCCAACCGCGGCCGGGCCCTGATCCGGGGCATCCTGGAATCCGCCCGCGGTGTCCGGGCCGACGACACTTCCGACCGTGCCCGCGCGGCCCGCACCATCCACAGTCTGGGTGAAATCAGCGGCCTGACCGTGGCCGTGAAGCTGGGCGTCGACCGGGACCGCAACAATCCCCAGGACGAAGGCCGCAACGTCATTCTGGCGGCCATCGGCCCCCAGCATCCCGACTATGCACGGCTCATGGGCGCTGCGCCGGGTGCCGCATTCACCCCGACGGCTGCGCCCCAGGCTGCCGCTTCCCCCCCAGTCTCCCTCGAACGGCAGCGCGCCGTTCTGGGCCCAGTGAGGGAGCGGTTCGATGATCCCCAGAGATTATCAGCAGGAGGCGGTGAAGGCCGCCCGGTCCATGACGGCTGCCCATGGCAACACCATCCTGATGCTGCCCACCGGCGCTGGCAAAACGGCCGTTGCCGGGTTCTATATCGGCGAGGAGGCGCAGGCGCAGCGGAACACCCGCACGCTGGTCCTCCAGCATACCGACGAGCTGATCGAGCAGAACCTCGCCTCGATCAGCGCCATCACCGGGCTCTCGACCTCCGTGGTCAAAGCCTCCCGGGATGACTGGTCTGGCCGCGTCGTCTTTGGCAGCGTCCAGACCCTTGCCCGGGCGAACCGTCGCCAGGCCCTTGGCCAGGTCTCTCACGTCATCATCGACGAGTGCCACCGGGCGGCTGCCGACAGCTACCAGAACATCATCGCCGACATCCGCGCGATCAATCCGGCGGTCAAACTGCTGGGACTGTCGGCCACCCCCAGCCGGGGTGACGGTCGCTCCCTGCGCAAGGTGTTCACCAACGTCGGCTACCAGCTGAAGATCGGGACCCTGATCGCCCGCGGCATGCTGGTTCCGCCGCGGACCTTCACCATCGGTCTGGGCATCGACGATGAACTGGCTGGTCTCGACGCCACCGCCGGCGACTTCGACATGCGCCAGGCCGACAAGGTGCTGAACCGGTCTGTCCTGAACGAGGCCGTGGTCGCCCACTGGAAGGAGCGGGCCGGCGATCGGCGCACGATCTTCTTCTGTTCGACCATCGCCCACGCTGAGGCGGTCGCCGCATCCTTCATGGCCGCCGACGTCACCGCTGCCGTGGTCAGCGGCGATATGCCCGCCGACCACCGGGCCGACGTTATCGCCCGGTTCGACCGCGGCGAGATCCAGTTGCTGGTCAACTGCATGGTCCTGACCGAGGGCTTCGACAGCCAGCCGGTTGGCTGCATCGGCATCCTGCGGCCCATGCTCCACAAGAGCACCTTCATCCAGGC
>JBEIHO010000115.1:0-8086 GCA_040381215.1 Alphaproteobacteria bacterium
ATCCGCTCCGAGAAGTTCTAGCCAGGCGCCACTGAGTTTCCAGTCAGTTTGGGCGCGGCTCAACGCGCGCTGACCTCCATCAGGATACCGACACCGCCCAACAGTGCGATCAGCGTCCATGGATAGGGGGCTGGCGTGCGCCACAGCGCGCGATTTCCAAATACAGCGAGAGATATGCCCAGCGCCGCAAAACCTGCGCTCATCGCCGTTGCGACAGCTGCATAGGCCAGGCCATCCTGTGTCATGGCGGCGAGCAGGAAAAGCACGATCATGGCAAGGACTGCGACGGAGCCGACATGCCAGGAGAAATGATGAAGCCAGATCACGTTGTCGGGCAAACCAGAATTCTTCAGCGGACCGAGCACTCTGGGAGCTCCCAGAATTTCATGCGCGATCACACCGAGCAGGGAAAGGCCTGCAGCAACTAGATAGAGCAGGGTCGGTGTCGAACTCATTCGATTACCGCGCCTCCCTGCAGCGTCGAACGCAGATCTCGCCGCGAGGCCGATGTCCTCGTTTCTGACCACGCAATTCCACCCCCAACACCGTCAGACACGCGCGCTCCCACAGCAAGCAGAAAATCTGTCATCTCTGTTGTCTCCATCTGATGTCCCGAAGGTGCGATGTCGGCTGAAGGCTTGTTCACGTGAGCTAGTTATGGAACAAACATTCCATAATGCAAGGTCTAATCGCGCCGAGTTGCGAGAGGCACCTTCAGGCGCAGATCATTGATCGACCAGAATGCACCGGCGAAAGGCAGAAAACCTCGGATGGAAAAACCTCAGAAGGGCACCTGTCGTGTCGCATTGGCGACGCCATGGTAAGGCCGCGGTCCAAATCCAGGGAAGCGCTGGTCGGCATTGCCATGAAGGTGTTCTGGAAGAACGGCTTTTCCGAAACCTCTGTCGAGGATCTTGTTGCTGCGACCGGCGTCGGGCGCGGTGCGATCTATTCGGACTTCGAAGGAAAGGATGACCTGTTTCTCGGGTGCCTGTCGGCGTACAGAAAAAATTATGTGAAACCTGCACTCAATTTTCTGCTTTCCGGCGACGACGGCCTGCATGCAATCGAGAAATACTTTGACTTCTTCATCAGCTTGCACAGGCGTCATGGCATGCCAGGGCCAGGATGCTTTCTTGCAAATGCGATGATAGAGCTTGCACCGCACGATCCCAGGGTGCGCGACATGGTCAACCAGCACCTCAAGGAGTTGCGGGGCGCATTTCTGAGTGCCTTGCAGAAAGCGGCGGCGTCCGGCGACGGCAAGCTGTCGAAGTCGGAACTTGCTGAAGTGGCAGGGTTTCTCGCGACCGCGAGCCAGGGCCTATGGTCCTTTGCCCGGTGCAGCACGGACATCACCCAGCTCGAAGGGTTCAAGGCCGCGTTGATAAAGCTGCTCAAGGCACGACTTGACCATTCAAACTTGTGCTAGGAGTTGGCTACAGCTCGCGATCCGCCCAACGTGCAGCAAGTGCCAGAGCAACGCCCCGGAAGCCATCGATGTCGGACACTGAAACAGTCGGCGCATTCGCCATCGTGCCGAGCAACAACCTGTTGGCGGCGATCCCCTTCTGGGAGCGCCTCGGATTTTCCCGGGACGGCGGGGACCACCAATACGTCATCATGACGGGCTGGAACTGCGAAGTGCACCTGACGCAGGCGGGCGAGGGCGCCTGGCGCGTACCGGAGGAGCACAATCCCTTCGGCGTCTTCATCCGCACACCGGATGTCGACGCGATCGCCGCGCGCGTCGACGACCTCATCATTCGCCCCGGCGGCATCCTGCGTCACCGCGAATGGGGCATGTACGAAGTCGGCATCGCCGGCCCGGAAGGCCTCCTCGTCCGCATCGGCTGGCCTTCGTCGCTGGTCAAGGCGGGATAGCATTGAGAGAGCTGGCGCAGGATGACACCGATCCGTCCGTTGGCAAATCTTGCCAAATTTTGCCAAACCTGCTATTTACAACCGCATGAGCACGATGAACATTTCATTGCCTGAGGGACTCAAGTCCTTCGTTGATGAGCAGGTGACGACCCGCGGGTACGGCACCAGCAGTGAGTATGTGCGCGAACTGATCCGGAAGGACCAGGATCGCCAGCGCCTCCGCGGGATGCTGCTGGAAGGGGCCACCTCTGCGCCCGGGCAGCCCGTGAACAAGGCTTTCTTCGCCGGGCTTCGACGACGCGCACGACCCAAATCCAGATAGCGGGCTGAGGCAAGGTGCACGTCAAGCCCGTTATCCCGCGTGGCCGCGCACTGGCCGACGTTGACGATGCCATCGACCACTATCGCAGGGAAGCCGGTGAAGCGACGGCGCTGTCGTTTGTTGGCGCGCTGGAGAAAGCCTTTGACCACCTGTCGAGACACCCCGCATCGGGTTCCCTTCGGTACGCCCACGAGCTTGAGTTGCCTGAGTTGCGCTTTTGGCCGCTGAAGCACTTTCCCTATCTCGTCTTCTATCTGGATCGTCCGGACCACGTCGACGTCTGGCGCATCCTCCATGGCGAGCGCGATATCCCTTCGTGGCTGCATGAGCCAGTGCCCCCAAAGTAGGCAGGTACGAGTAAGTGCCATGGGGGCACCGGGCCAACGCTCTGCCCCAACGCGGTGACACAATAAATTCACAAAGCGGGCGACGATCTCATCTGTCTCCCCCGAAGCAGGCTTCGGGGGAGTGGCCCACTACAGCGCCGTTTCGCCCTGTTCACCATCTGTCAGCGAGAATCGCGACGCTGGAAACGGGGGCCCCGAGGCTGTATCCATGCGCCCCTTATCTGAGGGAGTGACGCCAGTGGCGAAGGTTAAGCAGACCAGCAATCCGAAGCTCAAGCTTCACGGGTTCAACAACCTGACCAAGTCGCTGTCGTTCAACATCTACGACATCTGTTTCGCGCGCTCGAAGGCGGAAAACCGCGAATACATCGAGTACATCGACGAGGTCTACAACGCCAAGCGCCTGACCGCGATCCTGACCGAAGTAGCCGGCATCATCGGCGCGCACATCCTGAACGTGGCCAAGCAGGACTATGATCCTCAGGGTGCAAGCGTGACCATGCTGATCTCCGAGGGCGACAATGACGATCACGACACGCCGAAAAAGGCGTCAGTCGTTGGCCACCTGGACAAGAGCCACATCACGGTCCACACCTACCCCGAGACGCATCCGGATGCCGGCATCAGCACCTTCCGTGCCGACATCGACGTTTCCACCTGCGGCCGCATCTCGCCGCTCAAGGCACTGAACTTCCTGATCGAGAGCTTCGAGTCCGACATCGTGGTGATGGATTACCGCGTGCGCGGCTTCACCCGTAATGTGCGCGGCATGAAGCACTTCATCGACCACTCGATCGACTCGATCCAGAACTTCATCTCGCGCGATATCCAGGATCGCTACGACACGGTCGACGTGAACGTCTACCAGGAGAGCATCTTCCACACGAAGATGAAGTTGAAGGAGCTGGACCTCGACACCTATCTCTTCGGCGCCGGCGAGGCGGATCTCACGTCCCGCGAAGCCAAACTCATCCGCGGCCGCGTCAATCACGAAATCAGCGAAATCTTCTACGGCCGGAACATCCAGCGCGGCGCATGAAATGTCTCCCCCGACGCAAGCGTCGGGGGAGTGCGTCTCACGCAGTGAGACCCGAGGGGGGCAGCGCTAACGTTTCAAGTTTGTTGCTTTCGAGTTTGGCACAGCCCGCCAAGCCTGTAGTCCTGCCACCATTCGCGCTTCCCCCCTCGGGTCTCGCGTTGCGAGACCCACTCCCCCAAAATCGCTGCCGCGAGTTTCGGGGGAGAGGCAGTTAGTCTCCGCCACCGCCGCAGCCACCACCTCCGCAGCCGCTGCCACCATCACCGCCACCTTCACCTCCGCCCTCACCGCCATTGCCGTCCTTGCCGCCTTTCGAGCCGCCGCTTGTCGTCGAACATCCGGCCACATAGCCACCCGAGGCAGCACCAGCCTCGGCCTTGCCGCGACGTGGCTTGCGGCGACTGAGCGATGACACCAACACCAGCACAACCACGATCACGAACAGCGCAATGCCGCCGGGCAGAAGCAGTTCTTCGATCTTGTCATCCAGCGCGACGTCCGCCGCTGCTGCCGTCACGCCGACCACCGCAAGCCCCAGGCCCGCAGCCATCGCGCCCGCAACGCGGATCACGCTGGCGCGCGGCAGGACGAAGTGCGTGCGCCGGTCGACCCTTTGCTGGTGCACGGCACCCGAGAAGCGCTCGTCTTCCGGTGGCCAGAAGGCAGCCGGCGGCTCTTCGCCAAAGGCCGCGCGATACTGCACAAGCGTGTAGCCATACTGACCCCGGTACCGTGTATCCTCGGCCGTGCCGCCCTTGGTGGTCCCATGATGCAGCGGCCGCCCCAGCACGCTCCCGCACATGTCATCCCAGTAGGAGCGCGAGTAGGTCAGGTGCAGGTGCCACACCTGGTCCACGATATCCGAAGGTGTCACCGGCGTCGGCGCCGTCGCCGCCAGGTAGATGAACCGGCGATACTCCTCGATGGCCCCGCGCGCGAAGGCGCGGCTCCAGCCATTCTCCCGCGCGAGCCGGTCACTGAACCGGAACGCACTGCCAGCCTGGTCAAGTTCAAGCGCCTGAAGCCGTGTCCAGAGCGTCATGTCATTCGGCATTTGGGTCTCCCTGTTTTGAACCCGCCATGGAGATGGGTATGCCATACGAAGGCAACATGACAGCGTTTCACGGGCGGAATCCAGCCAGTTCGCCAATGCTCAGGCCGCAGATAAGGGAGGCGGCGTAGTCGGCAAGGCGTAAACATGCTGGCTCGCCGTCGCCCGCGCGATGAGTGAAGCACCCATGGAAAAGTCGACATCGACAGCAATGATCGACTTCGATTGCGACAGCACCCGACCCTCGATGAGAAGCGTGGGGCTTCGGGTCAGCTTGAAGTACTGCACCTGCAGCGAGGTTGTCCGGTACGCGTGACCATCCGGCACGACAGTCATGGCCGCGAAAGCCGCCATCTGGTCAGCCAGGGCGGCAATGTATCCCCCGAACATCGAGCCGTCAGCATGCAGGATCTCAGGGCACGCACACCAGACTTTACGTACGAGCCCCGGCTGCCACATGTCGAGTAGGCCAAGGCGCAAGGTCTGCACAACGGGTGGCGGCTCTGCGGCACCCGCAACCAATGCATCCAGTCTGTCTGTGGCCCACGTCATGCTGGCTTTCCCCCTGAAAGCCAGACAATATGAATAAAGCTCAGATTCAAGAACTCGGGTTTGCAGGAACGACGATGGCAGGCGGAAAGCGAAAGGAAACCCGCAGGCGACAGCCAACGCAGGCACGCGCCATAGAAACATGCGAGCTGATCTTCGAGGCCACAGCTCAGATTTTGGAGCGAAAGGGCGAAAGGGCCTTGACGACAAACGCGATTGCGGCGCGGGCGGGCATCAGCGTGGGCACGCTGTACCAGTACTTCCCAGACAAGCGCGCCATCCTTTCGGCCCTGGGAAGAAGGGAAATGCAGCGCACGAGCATGCGCCTCAAGGAAACGATCCAGTCACAGCCGGACGAGGCGGGCAGGCTGCCCAGCTATCTGCACACCTATGTGCACACGCTCCGCGACAGGCCCGAAACGCGCAAGGCCCTGTTGCGTACCAATCTCCAGAACGCATCTCCCGCTGAGCTCGCACGTTCGGCAGAAGAAACCACAAGGATGCTGCCCAAGCTCCCAAACGCCACAAGCCTGGACGCGTTTGTACTCTCCAGGGCCATCGCGGGAGTTGTCCGTTCGGCCGTACTCGAGGATCACAAGGAGTTGTACAAGCCCGAATTCGAGGCCGCGCTGTTGCGTCTTGTGTCTGGCTACAGGAAGGCTCTTCTGGCACGTTAAGCCAATGAGACCAAAGGTGATGAGCAATGGCCGCATTTGAAGGCCTCCCCAAGGACTTCTTCGCCTTCTTCCGCGAACTGGCCGCCAACAATGACAAGGCCTGGTTCGAGGAGAACAAGCCGCGCTATCGCGAGAGTGTGCTCATGCCGCTCTGCACCTTCATGGAGGCCATGGCCCCGCGCGTGGGCCGGATCTCGAAGCATGTCGTCGTCGATCCGCGCCCGAATGGCGGATCGATGTTCCGCATCTATCGCGACGTGCGCTTCTCGAAGGACAAGTCGCCCTGCAAAACGAATGCCGGTGTTCATTTCCGGCACGCGCTTGGGCGCGACGCGCATGCGCCGGGCTACACCGTCATCCCCTGCGTCAAGGGCGTCGGCTGGAACGGCGAATGGCACAGCGACGAGATCGCCGACGCCGAACGCATGGTCATGCTGTCGACGATCACGCGCGCCGAAACCCTCGACGGCATTGTTGCAAGCCTGCGCCCCGTCATGCAGCGCTGGCGCGTCGTGGTATCGGTCGCCGACGTGCAGGTGCTGCGCTCGGAGAAGTTCTGACGGCGCATCAGTCCCCGCCGCCGTCGCCATCTGCATCGGCATCCTTGCCTGAGGCCTTCCCGGAGCCGCCGGATGCATGTCCGTGGACCCCGATATCGCCACCGTCCTGTCCGCTCTTCTTCTTGTGGGTCGCGCGCTGTGCCCCAGCCAGCGACAGCAGCATCACGACCAGAAACACGCTGCCCGCCGCGAGCGTCGCGAACAACAACAAGCTGTCGAAATCCGTTCCTGCACCGACGCCTGCACTTGTTCCATCGTTCGCAACCGTTTGCGCCTGCGCCGCGGCTGTCATGTCAGTCTTCATGTGGGTCTCCCTTTTGCGTTTGCCCGATGAGGAAGATGGGAAGCCATTGCTATGCTAATATGACGGTGTTTCACGGGCTGCAAACCGGGAAAAACCCTTGTGCACGCCCTGAGCATTTCCCCCGTCAGGCTGCGTGGCTGCGGGCGATGCGCCCGGTTGCAAAGAACGCAGCCGCCCCGATGAGGAACGCGCTCGCACCAATCACAAGCGCGATGTTGTAGGTACCTGTTGCATCATGGACCTGCCCGAACAGCACCAGTCCCGTCGCCGTCGACAGGGCCCCCGCCGTGGCGATCGCACCGAAGATCGAACTGTAGTGCGAGAAGCCGAAATTGCGGCTGATGAAATAAGCCAGCAGATCGAGCTCCGAGCCCTGCTGCAAGCCGATCAGCGCGACCGCGACAAAGGCAATGGCGAGGCTCGGCTCGGGCAGCAGAAGCAGCAGGACGCCAAGGGCAGGGATCCCCGTCATGGCGGCTGCAACCCGCGCGACCGGCATCCGGTCCAGCGCATAACCCGTAAGCAGGCGTCCGGTCATGAGCCCCAGCGCATAGATTGACAGCGCAATCCCGGTCGCCGTGTCGCTGAGCCCCTTGTCGGACAGCATCGGGGCCAGTTGCCCGACCAGCCCCGAGCCCGGAATATTGATCGCCACCAGCGCCAGCACGAGCAACCAGAACTGTGCACCGCGCATGGCTTCTCGCAGCGACAGTGATGGCGCACGCTGCGCGGCTTCACTGGCCTCAGGCAACTCGGCCAGCGCCAGCGTCTCGCTGTCCACATGGCGTTCCCGCCGCGCGTGGCCAATCAGCCAGAGCGCCAGTGGCAGGCCCAGCCCAACCGTAATGAGGGCGAGCGCAATGAACCCCGCCCGCCAGCCGTAACCTGCGATCACCACCGTCAGCACCGACGGCACGACAAAGGCTGCGATCGACGTGCCTGATGCCGCAACCCCAAGCGCCAGCCCGCGCTGCCTGTCGAACACCGCGATGAGCGGGCGCGTATAGGCGATGGCGCCCGTTCCCGTCCCGAAGATGCCGCCGGCGATCATGAGGGCCGCATAGACCCAGAACGACCCCGCCACGCTGGCGGACCCGACATAGACCAGCGCCAGCGCCGGCACGCAGACCAGCACCACGCGGCGGTACCCATGACGGTCCAGCAGACGGCCCACAAAGGCCAGCGACAGCGCGCCGGCGATGAACCCCACGGCGGCGGCAAGGCTCAGGTCGCCACGGCTCCAGCCGAACTCCTCGGTGATGCGCGTCACGAACAGGCTGCTCACCAGCAGATAGAGGGAAATGCCCGTTCCAAGCCCGAAGGCGACGCCCAGCACCACCCGCCAGCCCTGGC
>JBEIHO010000116.1:0-7989 GCA_040381215.1 Alphaproteobacteria bacterium
ATGCTCCTGGCCTTGTCTGCCTGCGCCTATCCGCAATACGTCAACGATGAATACCGCTACATCCCGCTGACCAATTTCTCGCACGACAACCGGTCATTCCGCATCTTCGACAAGCCCAGCGCCGGCCGCCTGATCATCACGCCGAGCCTCTCGACAGCGGTCAGCAATGCCGTGATCCGCAACGCCACATTCGGTGAGTACGACAACGCCACCGGCCAGCAGACCCTCGAGAAGGCCGTCGAGGCCTACTTCAACAGCCTCGGCCGGAAATGCACCCTCACGGGCTCCAGCCTCATCTATGACCCGCAGTGGGAATTCACCTACGAATGCGAGGTCCGCTACACCGCGACGCCCTGACCCGCAGGCCTAGTTCGTCTCGCACTTGTTGAGCCACGGCGTCGGCCGCCCGTCGCTGTCGCGCGCTTCCGCCACCAGCTTCGTGCCATCCGTCGCGATGATGGACTGCACGCGCATGCGGTTGCCCTCAAGCCGCGACGTCACCGTCAGCATGACCTCGCCCTCGGCAATGGTCCAGACGAGCTCCCGGCTGGCTTTCTTCCACTGCACATCCAACAACGGGACAACACGCTCCTCGTCCGGCGGCGCAATGCGGCGCTGTTCCGGCGGCCCTTCGCGAAAGGTCTCGAAGACCAGATAGGGATTGTCGACGCTGGCCGGGCGGCTGCAAGTGACGGCCCATCGCCCGTCGATCCCCTGCCCCTCGATGACAGCCTTGCCCGCCCCGTCAGCAAGCGCCACCAACGGCAAGGACTGCAGCAGGAACAGGCCAGGGACGAGGCACGACAGCAATCTCATTCCACTCTCCATGAAGGGAATACCCTTAAACCACACGCCAAGGATCGACGGAAGCAACCGCCCTGCGCGCATGATGGCCCGCCTATGTAACCAGAGGTTTGCAGTCCGGCCAAATCGCAGCCCCGGACTGTGGAAAGCAGCAGGTTTCGATGCGCGACAGGCCCGGTTGCGCCATCATCGGCTCAGTTGATTCGTACGGCCGCGTAAGCCTTCTGGAGCCAGCGATGATCGCCAAACGACCTGACCGAAATGCGGCAGCCCCAAGGACGGCAATCCTCGTCCTGGGCATGCATCGCAGCGGCACGTCGGTCCTCGCCCGCATCACCAGTTTCCTCGGCGCGGCCCTGCCACGCCACCTTGTCCCCGCGAGCCCTGCGAACCCGACGGGACACTGGGAGCCTGCAAGGCTCATCGATCTTCACGAGCAACTCCTCACCTCGATAGGATCCCGCTGGGACGACTGGCGCGCCCCGAACATGCGGTGGCGCGAGACGGATCCCGCCGCAACCCTCGCAACGCGCATCCAGCAAACCCTCGAGGAGGAGTATCCACCCGCCTCCATGATCGTGCTCAAGGATCCGCGGATCTGCCGAACCTTGCCGCTCTGGCTGTCGGTGCTGGAAAGGTCCGGTTACAGGCCCGCCCCGGTCATCATCGTGCGCAACCCGCTCGAGGTTGCCGAATCCCTGCGCGAGCGCGATGGCATGTCCTTCGAGCAATCGATGTTGCTCTGGCTGCGTCACTACCTCGACGCCGAGCACGCGACCCGCAACATGTCGCGCAACATCATGTCGCTCGACATGCTGCTCGAAGACAGCAGGAACATCATAACCCAGACAGCGTCCCGCCTCGGCATTCAATGGCCCAGGTCCGTGCATGACGCCACGTCCGACATCCGGGACTTCATCGACCGCGACCTGCACAATCATCGCGCAACGCTGGCCGAACTCGACGCACACGCCGAGGTCCCGTCCTGGGTGAAGACAGCCTACCGCGCGTTGAACACGCTGTGCGACGAACCGCGCGCGACCGACCCCAAGCGAGAGCTCGACCGCGTACGCCAGATCTTCATCGAAAGCACGAAGATGTTCGGCGTCGTCGCTTTCGCGCAGACAGACGCGCTCAAGCAGGCCAGGCACAACGTGGCCGAAGCCAGCGCGCGCGCCGACGCAGCCGATGCCCTGCGTGCGGATCTCGCACGCGAGCGGACGTCGCTGGCCGAACTGTCGGCCCAGCACCAGGCTCTTGCCGGTCAGGCCCGGCAGACGCAGGCCAGCCTCGCCGCCACGACCGAACGCGCCGAAAAGGCCGAGAACCGTGCCCTTGCCCGGGAAAAGGAACTCGCCCAGCTGAAGCAGGAGATGACGGATCTCGGATCGTCCGCCACAACCACGCGCAAACGTGCGGAGCTGGCGGAAAAACGCGCCGACGCAGCCGAAAAGAATGCGGCCACGCTCATCAGCGACATCGCCGAACTCGAGCGCAACCGCAATGAGCTGGCCCAGACGCTCGCCCGCATGACGAACGACGCGTCGGCCCTGCGCGCCATGGCCGAGAGCGTTTCCCAGCGCACCGAGTGGATCGAGGGCGAGCTGCGAAAGCAGGCCAGCACCACAAAACCATCCAAGGCAGATCTCGACGCGGCCAACGCGCGCATCATGAAGCTCTCCGATGAGCTCCAGGCCGCTCTGGCCAGCGCCATGACCCTGTCCAGGGACCTGGCCGCGGCGAAAGAGGATATCCATCGCCACGAGAAACAGGCGATCAACCTCGCCGCCGAGGCCAGGACACAGGCCGAAGCCCTGCTTGCTGCCCGACAGACGATCGCGCGTCTCGAGGAAGGAGGACAGGCCGCCCGGGCCGAAGTCGCCGAACTGCGCGCCGAGCTGTCCGAGGCCTGGGACATGAAAGCTGCCGCCCGCGAAACCGAGCAACACGCGAGCCCCGTTCCGACGCCCGCCAGCGCATCCGCGGAATTGTCTGACATCAAGGCCAGGGCCCGGCGCATCGAGGAAGACCTGCGCTTCGAGCGCATGCACGTTCACCAGCTCGAGCAACGACTGAACAGCTGGAGAGGGATAGCAGGCGCCATGCTGAAGAAAATCACGCGACTCGGCGCCGACACGCCAAGACCGACGGCACCGCCGCAGCGCCGGCGCCTGAAGCAGACGCCCGCCCCCACCCGCAGCTGAAAGCGCCTAGCTGGCCGCGCCGGCAAACGCGACCGGCGCCGCCTGCGAAATCGCAGCCGCCGGCAGTACAACCCTGACTGTCGTTCCCTCACCAACAGAGGTCTCGAACGACAAGCGCCCGTCCAGCTTCTCAAGACAGCGCTTGACCAGGTAGAGCCCGACACCAAGCCCGTCATGCGGCCTGTTGAAGGCGCTTTCCGCATGGCTGAACAGGTCCGAGAGGCGCGGCAGCGACTCCTCGGCAATGCCACACCCGTTGTCCTTCACCTCGAGCACGGCATCGGCCCCCTCGATCCACGCCGCGCACGAGACGGAACTGCCCTCGGGGCTGAATTTCACGGCGTTCGAGAGCAGGTTGTACGCAATCTGCTTCAGGAGACGGGCGTCCGTGTTGATCACAGAGGCCTCGGGTGCGATCGAAAGCTGGATGTCGTGCCCCCGGAACACGCTCAGGGCCTTCACAAGATCGACAGCGCCCTCGATCACATCCGTCACATGCGTCTCGGCATGGCTGACCTGCACCAGCTCGCTGTCGAGCCGTGCGACGTCGATCACGTTGTTGACGACGGAAAGAAGCTGATGGCTGCTCTTGACCACGATCTCGGCGTGCTCGACATAGGCGCGCTGCTCGACCGGGCCCAGCATCTCGCCGGCCAGCAATTCCGAGAACCCGATGATGGCGTTCAGGGGCGTACGCAGCTCATGGCTCATGTTGGCGACGAAATTCGTCTTTGCGCGCTCTGAAGCCAGTCGTTCTTCCTGCGCGCGCAATTCGGCCTCGCGGGCCCTGCGCACGGCCGTGACATCCCGCAGCGTGTAGCTGTCGAGGTAACGCGTTCCATAGGAATTGGCCGCGCCCAGCGCACCAAGCTGCGTCCGGCGCACCGAGAGTTCCACCAGCGCGTCACCAGCCTGTCCCTCGAGCTGCAGGTCGCAGGACCGGTTGGCCTCCGACAGGCCAGCCACCTTCGCGGCATCGCCAAGATCCTCGAAGGCCGGCAGGTAGTTGCGGATGAGACGACCTGTCAGCGTCTTTCGGGTGACGTTGAGCAGACGAGCCGCCTGATCGTTGCAGAGCTCGATGCGCCCGTTGTCGCGCACCACCAGAATGCCGTCGGAGCTGTCTTCAACGATGCGGGTGATCATCGCCTGTCGCATGCTGCTTGTCGTCCGCTCGCGCATCACCGCATTGGATCGCGAGGCCAGTTCGAGCAGGCCAGACGAGAAGACGCAGATGATGGCCGCAATGAACGCCGGCAGCGGATCAACCAGCAAAGCCAGATAGAGGAAGGAACCGACACTGACCGCAAGCAACCCCACCGCCGACAATCCCAGCGGCACCATGATCGATCGTGCTCCCCAGCGCATGCGCGCGGGGTTCATGCCGAACGCGACAAGCAGGATCAGGATGACCTGCCCGGCGATCGACGCGTCCGACAATGTCCGGTTTTGCAGCAAGGATTCCGCGATGAGGGCGTTGACTTCCACGCCCGGAATGACACCCCACCGCGGAACGGACACACGGTCGCCCAGCTCAACCGCCGTAGCACCGATGATGATCCGCTTTCCGCGCACGCGGGCCGGATCGAACTGACCCTTGAGCACATCGATGTAGGACAGGAACGGAATGGTGCCCCGGTCGATCGAGTAATCGATGACGAATTCCGAGGCCGACATCGGCCCGTTCTGCGCAATGATGGCTGCAAATCCGGGCCGCGGATCATCTGTCTCATACACGCGCGCCACACTGGCGACACGCGCAAGTCCCTCCGGCGGCATGATGTTTACGTCGCCCCAGAGCGCATTTTCGAGAAACATGTCGAGCGGCAGCGACATGGTCAGTTCACGCCGATCGGCGCTCAGGGGCTGTACGAGAGACGCCAGCAGGACCTTGCCGGCCGCCCGCTCGATTGCCTTGGCGAAGGACTTGTCTTCTTCCGGTTTGCTGGGTGAGGAAAAATCGACGTCGAAGGCGATCAGATCCGCACCAGCCTCATTGAGACGATCCACCAGCTGTCCATGACGGCTGCGCGGCCAGGGCCAATTGCGCAACTCCTTGATGCTGTGGGAGTCCATGTGCACAAGCACGATCTCGCCCGACGCCGGCCGCTGGAATACGCCGAACCAGAAGTCACGCAGCGAAAGCGAAAGGGGCGTCAGCATGCCTGAGGCGGCAATCGCGCTCGCGGCAAGGCAGATCAGGACCGCGATCACCGATCCCCTCAGCCACACACCCACACGTCGCGCGATCTTCCCCAACGCCCCCTCCGTCAACCGGCCCTAACCGCCAGTGTCAATTGCCTGTGCCAAACGCTTCCCCGAGAAGATCGTCCGCACATCCCCCAGACATGCATCGGAGCCCGCAACTGAGGCCCCGATGCAGGCAGTGCGCTCCCTAGCCACCGCGCCCTCCGCCGCCGCCGTTGCCGCCACCATGCCCGCCGCCATTGCCGCCGCCATTGCCGCCGCCATGGCCGCCGCCGTTGCCGCCACCATGGCCGCCGCCATTGCCGCCGCCATTGCCGCCGCCGTTGCCGCCGCGATCGCCACCGCCGTTGCCGCCGCGATCGCCACCGCCGTTGCCGCCGCGATCGCCGCCGCGATCGCCACCGCCGTTGCCGCCTCCCTTGCCGTCATCGCCCTTGCCGCCGTCTCGCTTGCGGTCGCCATCTCTTTTGCGACCATCCTGGTCATCATCGTCGGCAACCCGAACAACATCGGCTGATTGCGCACTCATCGGGGTCACATCACGGCCTGCGCCCTCAGCAAGCCCCCCCGACACGGAAGCAATGTTGAGACGCGTCTCCCCGATCGCCGAAAGGATGACGACCGAACCGGCGGGCCCGTTCGCCGGCCGGGTCGCATCAGCCTCGCGTTGGGCAGCGGGCAGCGGGGGTGGCGCACCATCTGTTCCGCGCGCCGGCGCTTCGCCGATATCGGGCATCTTTACAGCAGGCATGGCTTTGGTTTCGGTCACAACCACATCGGCAGCCCGGACGCCCTGGTCCCGGCGATCAACCACCGCCGTGAAGCCGGGTCGCACGAACTCCAAATCCGCACGGCGCGGGTCGCTGACCTCGACGAGCCCTTCAGTGACATCGATCCGCGAACGCTGGTCTTCCACCGTGATGAGGAAGCTGGTTCCCTTCACCACGGCAGCCAGATAGGGCGTATCCACCTGGAAATGCGGGGCCGCCTCCTTGCCGATGCTGTAGAATGCAGATCCGATCGACTGCAGGACCTGAGTATTGCCGTTCACGCGCGCGGATGGCAGCTTGAGGCGGCTATTGGGGCCGACCACAACAGTATCCCGCTCCCGCACCAGTACGGCGCGACCCGATTTACCTGTCTCGACCCAACCATCGCGCGGCACAACTTCATTGCGCCGCACCGCAACGGGCTTCACGCCCTCTCCACCGACGGCAACATCGCCCACCACCTGGAGAAGCTTCCAGCCGGGCTCATCCGCGCCGGCAGCACCAGAATGGGCTGCAATGCTCAGGCACGCGATTAGGGCCAGTGCAACATAGCGAACAGACGTCATGGCGGAACTCCCGCATGATGGGGGACGATAACGCCCGAGTGTCGCGCCCGCCTGCCTAATGCAATCCCAAAAAGGATGGTTGACGGAAAACCAATCACCTCACTGCGTGAGTAAACCTCATGTCAGCCTTACCACCCGGTAAAGGCATTAATGCGCCCTTAACCCCGCTCATCCATCACTTGTCGCCAAGGATAGAACAGGTTTTTCATGGCTTTTTCGCGCAAACTCCTCGGCGCAGGATCCGCGACGCTTTGTTCCATGCTAGTGCTCGGGGTTGCAGGCGACGCGCATGCGACGACGAGCGAAGAAGGTCGCGTAGAGGATCGTTTGCCGGATCGCAACAACGCGCAGAAAACGCCCGGCGACTTCATCAGTGAAAAAAACCAGCAGGAACAGTCAGCTACCAGTGCCCCCTTCGCCCTGCGATCGCTGCAGGTCACCGGAAGCACGGTCTTCACACAGGAAGAGCTCTCGACCCTGTCATCGGCTTTCGTCGGCAAAAGCCTGTCTCAGTCCGAACTGGGTGAATTGACGGCGTTGCTGACCCAGGCCTATCGGGATCGAGGGTATTTCCTCTCACGCGTCATCATCCCCCCACAGAGCACAAGCGACGGCACACTCAAGCTGCAGGCGATCGAAGGCTACATTGTATCGGCCACGGGTTCGGGCGTATCCGACGAAGACATCGCCTCGATATTTTCGGCACTTCTGTCGGAACGTCCAGCGCGTCTCAAGACCTTCGAGCGGGCAACGCTCCTGCTCGCCGATCGACCCGGTTATCGCGTAAAGAACCCTCGTTTAACCCAGTCGCCGGGGAACCCGACGGAATTCACGCTTGCCGTCGAGGCCAGCGTCAATCCTGTATCGCTTGATTTCTTTGCCGACAACCGTGGCGACGGACGCAACGGCGAGGACCAAACCTTTGCCGGCGTATCGTGGAATTCCCTGCTGACATCCGGCGACCGGCTCTCGGCATCGATTTTCACATCACCAGGTAATCTGCAGGAAACATTCTACGGCGAGGTCAGCTACGCGGCGCACTGGTTCGGCGGCGACCTGCGGACCGAATGGGGCGCATCGATGTCCCAATCGCAGGACCCGAATTACACGACCCCGACCCTGGGAAATTTCGAGGCCCATCGCAGCTGGTTCAGCGCATCCACCCCCTTGCTGCGCTCACGCCAGACCTCGCTCTGGCTGAACCTGATGCTCGACGCACGCGACACGCGCAATGACGACGGCTATTCGCCAACGCGCGATGAGAACCTTCGGGTACTGCGTGGCAGCTTCAGCTATAGCGACGTCGGCCAGAAAAGCAGCGCCAACGTGACACTTCAGGTATCGCGTGGCATTGACGGCCTTGGTGCCTCGCACAACGGCGACCCGGACCTCAGCCGCTCGGACAGCCGCCCGCAATTCACCCGCGTCAAGCTCACG
>JBEIHO010000117.1:0-7956 GCA_040381215.1 Alphaproteobacteria bacterium
CACGCAGACGAAGGGGGACTTCAGCCCCTCACCCCACCGCCAGCTCCGCGAGCTTCTCCAGCGTCTGGCGCGCGCCCGTGAGGCGCTCCTCGGCACTCCCCCACTCGCGCATGATGACCACCTTCTGGTCGGGGCGCACCTTGGCGGTCTTGGGGTTCTGTGCGAGCCAGCCCACGAGCTTGACCGGATTGGGGAAGGCGTTGTTTCGGAATGTGATTGTCGCCCCCTTCGCACCCGCATCGATCTTTTCCACCTGCGCGATGCGGCACAGGCGCTTGATCGACACGATCTTCAAGAGCGAGCGCACCTCGGCCGGCAATGGCCCGAAGCGGTCGATCATCTCGACGGCGAACCCGTCGATCGCCTCCTCGGTGTCGAGCGTCGACAGGCGGCGATAGAGCGCCATGCGCAGGTTCAGGTCGCTGACATAGGCCTCCGGGATCAGCACGGCCGAACCCAGGTTGATCTGCGGCGACCAGGTCTCGTCCTTCTCGGGCATCTTGCCCCGCAGGCTCGCGACCGCCTCTTCCAGCATGTCCTGGTAAAGCTCGATGCCCACCTCGCGCACCTCGCCCGACTGCTCCTCACCCAGCAGGTTTCCCGCCCCGCGGATGTCGAGATCGTGGCTCGCCAGCGTGAAGCCGGCGCCCAGCGAATCGAGCGACTGCAGCACCTTGAGCCGTCGGTCCGCATTGTCGGTGAGCTTGAGATCCTGCGGCACAGTGAAATACGCAGAGGCGCGCGCCTTCGAGCGACCGATGCGTCCGCGCAGCTGGTACAGCTGCGCCAGGCCGAACACATGCGCCCGGTAGACAATCAGCGTGTTCGCCGTCGGGATGTCGAGCCCGCTCTCCACGATCGGCGTCGAGATCAGCACGTCGAACTTGCCGTCATAGAACGACGACATGATGTCCTCGAGGCGCGTCGGCGCCAGCTGCCCGTTGGCGACCATGTATTTAACTTCCGGCACGGCCGTCTTCATGAACTCTTCGGCATCGGCGAGGTCCGAGATGCGCGGGCAGACGAAGAAGCTCTGCCCGCCGCGATAATGCTCGCGCAAGAGCGCTTCGCGCACCGTGACGGGATCAAAGGGCGTGACGAAGGTGCGCACGGCCAGGCGGTCAACCGGCGGCGTGGCGATGATCGACATCTCCTTCACGCCCGACAGCGCCAGCTGCAATGTGCGCGGGATGGGCGTCGCGGTCAGGGTCAGCACATGCACCTCCGAGCGCAACTGCTTCAGCCGTTCCTTGTGCGACACACCGAAATGCTGCTCCTCGTCGATGACCAGAAGACCAAGGTCCCGGAACGAGATCGACTTTGCCAGCAGCGCATGGGTGCCGACCACGATGTCGACCTTGCCCTCTGAAATTGCCGCCCGGGTTTCGGCCGCCTCTTTGGTACTGACCATGCGCGACAATTGCTGGATGCGGATGGGAAATCCGGCAAAGCGCTTGACGAAGGTTCGATAATGCTGGCGACCCAGCAGCGTCGTGGGGACGACAACGGCGACCTGCCGACCGGTCATCGCGACCACGAACGCCGCACGCAGTGCCACTTCAGTCTTTCCGAAGCCCACGTCACCGCAAACCAGCCGGTCCATCGGAAGACCCCGCGTGAGATCCTCCATCACATCGCCAATCGCCTTCTCCTGGTCCTCGGTCTCGCCGTACGGGAACCGGGCGCAGAATTCCTCATAGACGCCGTGCGGGGCATCAATCACGGGACCCTGGCGCAATTGCCGCTCGGCCGCCACCTTGATGAGCTGCTCGGCCATGTCCCGAATGCGGTTCTTCAGCTTGGCCTTGCGGCTCTGCCAGCCCGAGCCGCCCAGCCGGTCCAGAACAGCCCCTTCATCGTCGGAACCATAGCGTGACAGCAGCTCGATGTTCTCGACAGGCAGGAAAAGCTTTCCCCCGTCATACTGGAGCTCGAGACAGTCATGCGGCGCACCGGCCGCCTCGATTGTCTTCAGCCCGAGATACCGCCCGATGCCATGATCCACATGGACAACAAGGTCATTGAGCGACAGCGCCGCCGCCTCGACGATGAAATTCGCCGTCCGCCGCTTCTGCCCCTGACGTCGCACAAGCCGATCGCCGAGGATGTCCTGCTCCGACAGAACGGCAAGATCGGCAGTTTCAAACCCGGCCTCAAGCCCCAGCACGACAACGGCCACCGCTGCCGGATTGAGCCTGCAAGCGTCATCCCAGGACGGGGCCAGCGCGATGGGGTTTACACCATGATCCGCAAGGACCCCACCCATCCGTTCCGCCGAACCCGCGGTCCAGCACGCGATTACCACGCGCTTCTTCTGGTTGAGCAACCATTGGATGGCTGCAGCAACACTGTCGAACACATTCTTCGACGCCGCGACACGTTCCGGCGCAAAGTCCCGCCCCTTGACGGCCCCCGCATCCACATGCCCCGAGAGCTCTACCGGCTTGAAAGGCGACAATTGCTGCGTCTGCCGGTCGGCAAGCGCGTCGCGCCACTCTGTTTCCTGAAGATAAAGAAGTTCGGGACCAAGCGGCTTGTAGGGCGAGCTCATGCCCTTGATCGCGCTCTTGCCTGCATCCCGCGCCACGACCCGCGCGTCGTGATAATCCGCAATCAGCGCAAGGCGCGCACCGACGGCTTCTTCCGCCTGATGGTCGAGCGTAACCGCTGCAGTACCCACATAGTCGAACAGGCTCTCAAGACGCTCATGAAACAAGGGCAGCCAGTGCTCCATGCCCGGGTGCTTGCGCTGCGCACTGACGGCTTCATAGAGCGGATCGTCATCCAGCACCGCGCCAAAGGTCGCCACATAACCCGCGCGGAACCTCTGGACGGAATTCCTGTCGATCGGCACCTCATTGAAGGGCGACAGGACAAGGGCCGCCACCTCCCCGACCGAGGTCTGGCTTTCGGCCTCGAAGCGCCGGATAGACTCTACCGTATCGCCAAAGAAATCGAGGCGAACAGGCATCGGCTCACCCGGCGGAAACACATCCACGATGCCGCCGCGCACAGCGAAATCGCCGGGCTCGACGACAGCCCCCACACGCGAGAACCCGTTGCGCGCCAGGAAGGCAAGCAGATCATCGAGGCGCAGCGTGCCGCCGCGGCTAACCTGAAGATGCGCGTCGGCGATCGCGGCCCGCGGCGGCACACGCTGCAACGCCGCGCTCACCGTGGCGATCACCACACAGGGTCCCTTGATGCCCCCGGCCAGGGCCGAGAGGGTCGCCATGCGCTGGGCCACGATCTCGGGCTTGGGCGAAACGCGGTCATAGGGCAGGCAGTCCCACCCCGGCAGTGTCATGACCGGCAGCGAGGCGTCGAAAAACCGGATCGCCTCGGCCAGGGCCGACAAGCGCGGTTCGTCGCGGGCAACATGGAGGTGGATCGCGCCGGCCTTGCGGGCCAGTGACGCAATCACCAGCGCATCAAACCCCTCGGGCGCGCCGGCTAAAATTGAATATCTGTTCATAGACCTTGGTTCGCAGGGGTTCTGGCGGCTGTGACCGCTCGCAGATCCAGTCATAGATGTCCTGGTCAGGCTGGCTGAGCAGAGCCTCGAAGGCATCGAGCTCGACCGCGTCCATATCCCCAACACGCTCGTCGGCAAACGGTCCGAGGATCAGGTCAATCTCCTTGAAGCCCCGGTGCCAAGCCTGGAACTTCAACCGTTTCCTGCGATTTTCGTAATTTGCATCCATGAAGTTTGTATAAGCATTCTCTTGAGGACCGGCTAGGCTTTACATATTCCTGCGCCGAAACGTCTCTGCCACTCTAGGACCCAAGACCTGCCGGAATGGACACGCCCGCCCCCATACCTCTTTCGCGCCCCAGGCCCGACGGCTCGCTCGCCCGGTCGATGCAGACACTGACCCTGCCGGATGGACGAAAACTGGGTTTCGCCCAGTTCGGCCCGTCAGGCGCACTCCCCGTCTTCTATTTCCATGGATGGCCAGGATCGCGCCTCGAGGCGGGCTTCTTCAACATTCACGGCGTCCAGATGATTGGCGTGGACCGGCCGGGCTACGGCCTGTCGGACCCGCACCACAACCGAACCCTGGCCGACTGGCCGCGCGACATCGAGGCGCTGGCCGACCACCTGGGGTTCGACCGCTTTGCAGTCGTGGGCATGTCGGGTGGTGGCCCGTACGCCGCTTCCTGCGCCCATTATTTCGGCGATCGCTTGCATCGCGTTGCGATCATCGCAGGCCTCGGCCCCCCGGACGCGCCCGGCATGGCATCAAATCGCGTCGGCTTCCTGCTGGACCTCGGCCAGAGCCCCCTGCGCTCGACCGTGCTCATGAACGTGATGCGCACGCTCATCCGCCTGCCGGCCACGGAAAAGCACTTCGAACGCATCAAGCGCAACATGCCACGCGCGTCCAAGGACCAGGAGGCGATGACACCGGAATTCCTGCGCATGCTGCTCGCAAGCTTCCGCGAGGGCCTGCGCGCCTCCGCCAAGGGGCCGGCATCGGATGCCCGCGTCTATGGCGAACCCTGGCATTTCGACCTCAAGGACATCCGTGTCCCCGTATCGATCTGGCACGGCACCCATGACGCGCAGGTCCCGGTTTCGATCGGACGCCACTATGCCGCCAACATCCCGGGCGTACGAGCCACATTCCCCGAGCACGAGGGACACGTCTCGATCGTCACCAATTATCTAGAAGCAATCATTGGCGACCTGCGCGCCGGCCCATGAGACCACAGGTTCTCTTCCCGCTTTTCGCAGAGATCTCCACCCTGCAGGGGATCGGCCCCCGTTTCGCAAAGCTGATCGGTCGGCTCGCCGGGACAAGGCTTGTCGACCTCATGTGGCACAAGCCCGTATCGCTGCATGACTGGAGCCAGCAAGCCTCCATCGCCAGCGCACCCGAAGGCACGAGCGTGACGCTCAAGGTCGTCATTGTCGAGCACAAGCCTGGCCGCACCCCGCGCCTGCCCTACAAGGTCATTGCCAGCGATGACACGGGCTTCATGGACCTCGTCTTTTTCAGGGCGCACAAGGACTACCTGCAGGCGCACCTGCCCACCGGCCACGTCCGCCACGTCAGCGGGAAGGTCGAGCGCTTCGACGGCCGCCTGCAGATGGTCCATCCCGAGCGCATGCTCGACGAGGGCGCCTTCGCGACGGCCCCCTCGATCGAGCCTGTCTATGGCTCTACGGAAGGCCTGCCCCAGAAAACCCTGGCGCGAGCGGTTCGCCAGGCCGTGGATCGTTGCCCAGACCTGCCAGAGTGGCAGGACCAGGCCTGGCTCCGGAAACAGGGGTGGCCCGGATTTTCAGACGCATTGCACAAGCTGCACGCTCCGACCACCCACACCGACCTTGAACCAACGACACCCGAGCGCCAGCGACTGGCTTTCGACGAGCTTCTTGCCAGCCAGCTCGCACTGGGCCTGGCGCGAGCGCGCATGCGCAAGCAGCAGGGCCGCGCCATAAACGGCAATGGCGCCCTGCGGGCAAGGGCGCTCGCAGCCCTCGGGTTCAAGCTCACCCCCTCGCAGGAACAGGCCCTGTCCGAGATCTTCGCCGACCAGGCGCAGCCACAGCGGATGCTGCGCATGCTTCAGGGCGATGTCGGCGCCGGAAAGACGCTGGTCGCGTTCTTCGCCATGCTGAATGCCATCGAGTGCGGTGCGCAGGCTGCCCTCATGGCGCCCACCGAGGTTCTGGCACGCCAGCACGCGCAGTCCCTGCGCTCGCTCGCAGACGCCGCTGGCGTGAGCCTTGCCCTGCTGACCGGCCGCGAACGCGGCAAGGAGCGCGATGCAATCCTCGAGCGCCTGGCCGCGGGAGAACTGAAGATCCTCATCGGGACCCACGCCCTCATTACGGAAAGCGTCGTCTTCAACGACCTGGGTCTGGTTGTCGTCGACGAGCAGCATCGCTTCGGCGTGCACCAGCGCCTGGCCCTGTCGGGCAAGGGGCAGGTACCGGCAGACATTCTTGTCATGACCGCAACACCGATACCGCGCACGCTCGCCCTGACGTCCTACGGCGACCTCGACATGTCGCGGCTGCGCGAAAAGCCCGCCGGGCGCCAGCCCATCGTCACGCGCATGCTTCCAGCGACCCACCTCGACGACGTGATTGCCCGGCTGAAGTCCGCAATCACGACAGGCGCCCGCGCCTTCTGGGTCTGCCCCCTGGTAGAAGAGAACGATGACCTTGACCTGACGGCCGCAGAGGAACGCTTCGATGTCCTCGAGCATCACCTGCCCGGCCAGGTCCGGCTGATCCATGGACGCATGAAGCCCGTCGAAAAGGATGCCGCCATCGCGGATTTCCGCGAAGGCAAAGCCCGTGTTCTCGTCGCAACCACCGTGATCGAAGTCGGCGTGGACGTACCCGACGCCACCATCATCGTGATCGAACACGCCGAGCGCTTTGGCCTGGCCCAGTTGCACCAGTTGCGCGGGCGCGTGGGACGCGGCTCGAAGCCGTCCTCATGCCTCCTGCTCTACCAGGGTCCACTGGGTGAGACGGCTCGCGCGCGGCTCGAATGCATCTGCGGCACCGAGGACGGGTTCCTGATCGCAGAGGAAGACCTTCGCCTGCGCGGCGCCGGCGAATTGCTCGGCGAACGCCAATCCGGCTTGCCGGGTTTCCGCCTCGCTGACCTGTCGGTGCATGGAGATTTGCTGAAGGTCGCCAGCGACGACGCGCGCCTGATACTCGCCCGCGATCCTGACCTCCAGACCCCGCGTGGCGACGCCCTGCGAACCTTGCTCTACCTGTTCCAGCAGGACGACGCCGTCCGCACGATCCGCTCGGGTTGACTGCTTTCCCCGGCCCAACGCCCGCATTCATGTTTCATAAAGCGTGGCTGGCTACGATCACAGCCTCAACACGAAGGCGCAGGCCATGCCACGTTTCTGGGCGATGATCCGCGGCGACCAGTTCCGCGTGACGCGAGAGACAGGCGAGCAGGATACCGGTTTCTATGTCTGCCGCATCACCGAGGCTGCCGACGAACAGGCCGCAATAACACGGCTGCAAGACGAATTCGCGCAGGAGCTGAAGGGCCTTCCCCTCAGGCAGACCCCACACAGTCTCATCGATATCGAGGAGATCGAGACGATCCCCACCGGCAACGACGACTTCAAGGAAACCGGCTTCATCTTCTTCAACGACCAGGCCCTGCCGGACCAGAACTGACCATGCATGGGCCCGCCCTGAAGCGTTGACGCGACCACGCCGCCCGCGGCAGTCTCGGCCCATGAGCACACCACCAGACCAGATCAAGTCCGCGCTCGAAGCCGCATTGTCCGGGGTCTATCCCGGCGCCGGCCCGGTGACCGACTTGCGCCAACTCTCGGGTGGCGCCAGCCAGGAGACATGGGCCTTCGATCTTTCGACCGCCGAAGGCCCCAAGGCGCTGATCCTGCGCCGGGCACCGGGCGGCGTCGTGGCGAAACGCACGACAGCAGCCCCAGACCACGCCACCGAGGCCGCCATCCTCACCCTCGCCCACAAGGCAGGCGTGGCGGTGCCCGAAGTGCCCTGCGTGCTGTCCGACGCGCATGGCATCGGCCCAGGCTACGTGATGACCCGTGTCGAAGGCGAAACCATCGCCCGCAAGATCCTGCGCGACGCCGCGTACGCCGACGCCCGCAAGGTCCTGGCCTTCCAGTGCGGCGAGGCGCTGGCCCGCATCCACCGCATACCGCGTGCAAGCCTGCCACCGCTGAATGCGGTGACGCCGCGCGAGCAGCTCGCGCAGTACCTGGAGACTTATGACAGCTACGACTACCCGCACCCCGTCTTTGAGGCAGCGTTCAAGTGGCTCGAGCAGCGCCTGCCAGAGGCCGATGAACTGACGCTTGTGCACGGTGACTTCCGCAACGGCAACCTCATCGTGGGCCCGGAGGGCATTCGCGCGGTGCTGGATTGGGAGCTCACCCATGTGGGCGACCCGGCCGAGGACCTCGGCTGGCTCTGTGTGA
>JBEIHO010000118.1:0-7765 GCA_040381215.1 Alphaproteobacteria bacterium
ACGCAGGGTGGAGCAGCCCGGTAGCTCGTCAGGCTCATAACCTGAAGGTCACAGGTTCAAATCCTGTCCCTGCACCCAGTCAAAAGCCCCGTCGCCGATCCGGCGCGGGGCTTTTTTGTTGTCGAGGGAGCGGTGGCCCTGTCACGCGTCCTCGGACAGATGCCGGATCTCGTCCAGCCCGACAGGCGGCACGGAACGAAACCCGAGCAAATAGACCCGCTCGGCAAAGTCTCTCCGTACCCGGTCGATCTGGGCGCGCTCACCTTTCAGCCTGGATCTCAGAAGCGGATCGCGCGTCCCCGTGGCAGCCATGCTCTTGTTGATCACCCAGCCATAGGGCTCGATGCCGGCGCGCCGCAGATCCTCCTGCAGGGCACCCGCCTCCGACACCGGCGTCCTCTCGGGAAGGGCCACGAGGATGACACGGGTATAGGTGGCGTCCTGGAGCCGCATCAATGGCGTCGTCACGCGGCCGACCCCGCTGCTGTCCAGATCACGCGTCATCTGCCGGTGATAGGCGCCGGTAGCATCCAGAAGCAGCAGCGTATGCCCCGTCGGTGCGGTATCGATCACCACGAAGGCGCTTCGGGCCTCGGCAACGACGCGGGAGAAGGCATGGAAAACGGCGACTTCTTCCGTGCACGGAGACGCCAGATCTTCGCGGAGCAAAGCCTTTTCCTGATCGTCGAGATCCTTGCCACGGGATGCCATGATCTTTTCGACGTAACGTTCCGTCTCGGCGGCAGGATCGATCCGGTCGACCGTCAGGCCTGGCATCTCGCCGCCGACCACGAACGTCAGGTGCGCGGCCGGATCCGTGGTCGTCAGATGAACGGCGTGCCCCCTTGCGACAAGTCCGATGGCGATCGCCGAGGCGATCGTGGTCTTGCCGACGCCGCCCTTGCCCATGACCATGACCAGGCCCCGCTCACCCCGCGCGATTTCGTCGACGAGCTGAGACAGGCCAGGTAGATCGAGCGGCGCCTCATCTGCGTCAACGACAATCCCTTGCGGCACCACGGGCGACATCATGGCTCTGAGTGCCGGCAGCCCCACCATGTCAAAGCCGAGAAGCGGAAACTCGTCCCGTGGCAGCGTGGCAAGCCGGGGCGGCATCGCGGCAAGGGCATCGTCCTGCTCGCGTGCGATTGCCGAGGCAACGGCATCCGCTCCATCGGCGGCATGGAACCTGCCATTGACGGCGAGTAGCTGGTTGGACAGGCCAAGCGCGCTCAATTCACCAGAAGTTCGCGCCGCCTCGCGGATCGCGCTGCGGTCCGGACGCGTCACCAGCACAATCGTCGTCTTGGCGGGGTCGCCGAGGCATCGCAAGGCCTCGCGGAAGCGATCCTCCTGCATCTTCAGTCCGGAGTGTGGCCCAAGGCACGAGGCTCCACGATCGTTCTTCTCCAGGAAACCCGTCCATGCCTTCGGCAAGCTGAGAAGCCGCAGCGTGTGACCCGTAGGCGCTGTGTCGAATATGATGTGATCGAAGGCCGACGCGTCGCCTGCGAGCAACCCCGCAAACTCATCGAATGCGGCGATCTCTGTTGTGCACGCACCCGAGAGTTGTTCCTGCACCGTCGACTTTTCCGCCTCGCTGGCTCCGGCTCCGAGCTGGTCAAGCACGCGGCTCCGATATTCGGCAGCCGCAGCCTCGGGATCAATGTTCATTGCGAACAGCCCCCGAACCTCGGGAACCTGACAAGGTTTGTTCGAAAGTGCGACGCCAAGCATTTCGTCGAGATTGGAGGCAGGGTCTGTGCTGACGAGAAGCACGCGCAGCCCCCGATCCGCCAAAGCGATGGCAGTCGCGCAGCTGAGCGAGGTCTTGCCCACGCCGCCCTTGCCGGTAAAGAACAGATATGAGGTCGGATTATTCAGCGCGCTGAACGTTGTCATGATGCCTCTTCGTTAAAGGAGGTCTGCTCGCAAGGATAATACGAATTGGACGAGGTCGGCTTGTTCGAAAGCACGGTTAGGGTATTGCGTGATGTTCGCGAAAGGCGACCACCTAAACCGGCCCTTCACGAAAAGGCACCATCCGACAAGGCCCAGGCGCTGGTGGTCCTCCTCCAGCGTGCGCTTCCTGCGCCGCCCGGCACACCCCGAGCGGCGTTTTTTCTGGCATCAAGCAATTGAGCGCACCCGGCGTTCTACGCCGTCACCCGCCGAACAAAGCGCGAGAGGTCGGACAGCGTGTTGGCACGGTCCCTCAGCAGCCACGAGAGCGAGATCATGATGTCGACAGGATCAGTGCCCGAACAGTCTCAACGCGTTTCGATCATGATGCCGCGCAGCTTCGCCGGGGCGCTGCAATCATTGCGGACGACCCCGGCAAGAAACATGGTGATCGTCCAGGTTGCCAGCCTCTGCGTTTTCCCCGACATGCCGATCCCGGCAAGATTCATGTGTGTGGCGCCATCGATGACGCCCAGCCACTTGCAACCCGCCGGCATGTTGCGGAAAGGTTCGGTTCGCGTGGTCCACGAGCCACCTCCAAGTTCGTTGTCTTCGGTCCCCGTCAGCGTCAGCACCGGCTTGCGGATTCCGCTCCAGGCATCCTGCGGGAATATGGATCCGGCGCCTTGCGGCGAGAGCGCGACATAGGCATCGAACGCATCGCTACCACTCACGCCAAGCTTGTTGCGAGCGCCCGCCTCGATCATCACCGTGGCGGCCCCCATCGAGTGGCCTAGCAGAACGGAACGCGGCGCGCTGCATTTGCCTCGTGCCCAGCTTTTGGCGGCCGCGATATCCATGAACCGCGCCCGGTAGGCCGAAGGATCCGTAATCAGCTTTGCCAGGCCGCCGCGCAAATCGAATCCACTCATCCGCTCGCGGACGGCGCTGCGCCCGCTCTCCTGGTGACCCACCACCACCGCCATGTATCCAAGATCTGACATGGCCGTGCCCAGATAGGCGTAACCCTCTTCCGATCCGCCGGCGCCATGCGAGATGATGGCAACACCGTGGCAGTCCTGCCCGGCAGGCGCATAGGCCACGGCAGGCACCGTCTTGCCGTCTTTCCGTGTCAGGCTGAATTCCTCCTTGCTGGCAACCGGAGCTGTCGAGCCAAGGAAGAGCGCGACTGCACCAGCAAGGACAGCCAGAGAAACGAGGTACAGAAAAAAGCGCTTCATGGAAAAAACCCTGGTTGGCGAAGGAACGGCATTCCCGGGGCTGATCGCAGTCATGCGACGGGACTTGACGAGATCTGACAATTGTCGACAATATGAATGATTGCCGATTGAACGCAGGCAGTCAACGCAAGCGTCTCGCGGCAGTTGCGAAGCGCAGCTCGCGCCAGTGTCAGCCAGGTCTTGCCGTGCATCGTCGACAGTGGAGAGACGTGACACATTATGATGCTGGCCAAGCGTGGCCAGGGGAGCAGGGATGAGCAACACGTCGATCGGCCGGGACCTGAAGCGACGCACATTGCTCAAGTCCGCAGTTCCCCTTCTCGCGTGCGCGGCTGGCCTGCCGTTGCAGGCAGGCGCGGTTGTGAACCCGCCATTCGGGTCCCGCGCGCGGAGTGAATCCGTCCTGATGGCCGCCTTCGCGCCCGACGCCCGCCTCGGCTTCCTGGTGCGTCTCTGTCGTTATCCCGAATCCGGGGTGACGTGGGCCTGGGCGCAGGTCTTCGGTCGCCACCAGGTCTATTCGTTCACGGATCCTGCGTGGGGGGCCACGCGCGATGCCACTTCCGTCGAGGCGGACCGCGTCCAATATGCTTCAGCACAGGGCGGCGCCTTCATCGCGTTCGAGCGCCTCGGTTCACGCGCGGCGCCGGGCAGCGCCAGCATGCGCCTGAACCTCGGCCTCCATCGCAATCCCTTCGCGCCCGACGGGCAGGGGACGGTGCCCGTCACGATCGAGGCTGCGTTCCAGCCCCACTCAAGCGCCGACGGGATCCTCGATGGCCGAAGCGAAATCAAGGGAAAGGTCAATGCACGGATCGTCATTGCTGGTCGCGAGAGGAACCTTGTGGCGCAGGGCCACTTTCACGAGCAGCAGCAGGAGACACCGCGCTTCGTCGATCCCTTCGTCTACTTCAGCGGCTGGGGCGAGCGCATCAACTTCACGCTCATCCTCGGCGTGCCGTCCGCAGGCAACGGCGCCGCATCCTCCGGGGGCATTGTCTTCCAGGACGGCAAGCCACGCAGGTCGACGGGCTTCTCGATCGAACCACCTTCGGCATCGCGCCGGTTCAGCGTGAAGCTGGATGACGGAACGGTCCTGGAGGGCAGGGCCGATGCGCGCTATGTCTACGGACAGCGCATCTATGGCGCCTGGCGCCCGAGCCGCATCGTGACCGGGATGTTTGCCGGCCGACGCATGACAGGAATGCTCAACGACTGGCTGCCGGACAGGCTGCCCTACATTCCGTCATCACCCGGCGCCGCGACGCCCTCTCCCTGAAGGGGATTTGGCAGCGCTTTTCCCTTGGTGTGGAGCAACTTCGCCGACAGTGCGACCGACACGGTCAGCGGCTCCACGGCGCGGCACCGAGACACGCGCCTGCACTGCGGCAGCTTCCGCCTCCATCTGCTTGATCGCAAGGGTGCGCGACTGGTTGACAAGCCGCTGGGCAACGGCTTCGGCCTTCTGCCCGTTTCGTGCGCTGAGTGCGGCAGCGAGCTGTTTCCAGTTCGTCAACTGGTTACGTCTCCAAGGCAGGCTTGCCGGCAGGACATAACGGTGCTGCCAGAAGGCCAGGTTTCCGACTCGCTGGAACATCCACGCGGCGCGCTGGCTCCCGCAGATGCCACCCAGATAGGCCGCGGCCGCGAAGGCGAGGCGCAATTCATCGCCAGTGGACGTGCCGCGTTCCTGACCGGTTTCAATGGCCTCGACCCTCGCCTCGAACTCGGCCAGTTCCTGCTCGCTGGCATGGTTTGCAGCAAAGCGGGCAACCACCCCCATGAGGGCGCCGGTCAGGACATAGAGGTCATCGATCTCACGCAGTGTCAGCGTCACCACGCGCGCGCCACGCCAGGGCACCATCTCGATCAGTCCGTCGATCTCGATCAGCCGGAGGGCTTCACGGACAGGGGCTCGGCTGCAGTCAAAGCGTGCCGCCACCTCTTCCTCCCGGATCCAGTCGCCCGGCTTGTAGCGTCCCGATACGATGTCCTGCATCAGCCCATGGGCGACACGAATGACGTGCGGAGGCAATCGCCCGGCTGGCGACTGGATGGCGGGCTCGAACACGCGCGGTGCCAAAGGCATGACCGCGGACGTACGCACATTGGATTTCGAACGTGTATCAGGCATCGTCCTGATCCTTTATCATAGGTCTGCCGTTGCGCAACCGGGCGGAGGCAACGCGCCGCGCCGGTGACGGCTAGGGGTGCCGGAAAATGTCATCACCCCGATAAATTGAAGCTAATGCGGGAATTCTGTTTGTGATGGGGCCCGGCTTGGGGAGCCTCATTTCACTGCGTGGCCCGATGGCGGAGTAATTAACCAAAGCCCCTTTGCTCCGGTCGCATAATAGATCGAGCCGCTTTTGCTCGGCGTCAGCGTCAGCCCGAAGTTGCGCGGAAGGCTCTCGACCCGGCCCAGTTCCCCGCCGTCCGACGCGCGCCGCCAAATCAAGCTTTCCTGCCGATGCTTCGGAGCGCCAAAATCGTCCGGCTCAGCAACACCCATGTCGGTGGCGACCACGACGCGCTCCGCCCCGCTTCCCAGCAACGTGATGAAGGAACCCGTGTACTGGTCAGCCTTCCACGCGACGGAGAACCCTGCTTTCGGATCGAAATCCAGCGCAGCAAAACCGCCATACGCCTCACTGGTATACACCCGTCGCGCCGCCCAGTCCGACGATGCCTTCGAGGGCGTGAACGACCATTTGGCATTCGAACCCGCAAATGGATGCGCCGAGAACCGCTTCGACGCGTCGGCCTGTGACACCGCGGTGACCCGCATCGGCGCGCTGGTGGGCAGCGCGTTGGTCTGGATCACGACAAAGTCACCGAAGCCGATAGCGGCCGTCCCGGGAGTTTCCTTCCCCTCACGGTAGGTGACAGGCCCCCATCCTGTGTCTGGCTCCAGCCGTTCTCCCGCACGGCGCATCCTGTAAAGCCTGTCGAGGCCCGCCAGATAGACATATTCTTTGCCGCGAAATCGGGTGGCGGTGATCCGTCCACCGATCAATTCTTCTGCCTTGCCTGTCCAGGCGATCTTCATCGTGTCCGGATCGACCATGGCCAATGCCGACGCAGGCAACCCGTCGACCCCGCAGACGATGAAGGCGCGGTAGCCCTGCACCGGACAATCGGCCTTGCGATGGTGAGATTTGGCGAGGATCATTCCATCGTCGAGCACGATGAACCCATTGTAGGTGCTGTGCGCCAACCCATTGGGTGTCGGCAGGTCGACGAACGAAATGACTTGGCCATTTGCCGGATCGAGCTTTGCCAGCCGCGCGGCATAGGCGACATAGATGTAGCCATTGGCGTGAATGCCAATCCCGCCTGGATAGATCCAGACATCCTTGCCCTCGACCATGGGCAAGGTGGTGCGCCACAACGCGCGACGCGTTAATGGGTCCAGCTGGCTGACAAATGGCTTGGCAGACGAGAGATCGCCGACAACACCGGCAAAGGCAAAGACCCGGTCCTTGCTGTCGATGGCGACACTCCAGAGCCCAGGCAGTTCTGCAAGTGTCGATGCTTGTGGTTCGCCAACCGATGCAGCAAATGGATCGGCATCCGCGAACACTCCGGTTCGCGCCGAATCCCCATGTTCAAACGCGCCAACGGCCGGGTCCCAGCTCTTCGCGAACAGAGGGGCAGCGGCGAGCAGGAACAATGCGCCAAATGCGCCTTTGACAAGATACCGATGCAGCACGAGGACTCCCTCAAAAAAACGACCGCGAGACCTAAGGCCTCGCCGAAACCGAAGAGATGATCCGTGACAGCGCAGTGGCAACGCTCGCCAGTTGCTCGGGCGACGTGGCGACATGCGGAAGGTCGACCGGTGTGTGGTGCAACGGATGGGCGCCGACCATTCCGATGAGCGGTACATAGCCGGCGCCCAGGAATATGCCTGTTTCGCCTGGGGCCCGTGCAGCGTCGGGCGGCTGCGGTGTCTCGTATCCCGCCTGTCCGCGGAACGCCTCCGCGATGACGGGATGGAGGGCCTGATGCGCCATCAATCCGCGCTGTTTCGAGGGGGCGTCGAGCCGGCGCGGGCCATCAGCAGTGACCTCGACGGCGTTGCAGGCGACGTTGGCGCCGATATGCAGCCACAGCCCGACATCGCCTGCCGCCGGAGCGGCACCCTTCAGGAAAAGCTTTGCACCGGCACCTTCGAATTCATGGCCTGACGTCGACAGGAACAGCATCGGGTTCCCGACCGACCGTGCCGCCCATGTCGCCAGTGCAAGGAAGACCGCGATGCCGCTCCCGCGCTCGCCCGCGCAGCGGAACCAGCCGCTCTTCGGCGTCGAGATGACGATGCTCTTGCCGGTACCGGGTTTGCGCGCAATGACATTCTCGGCCCTCGCCGCACTGTCGACACGTCCTGAAGAAACGAGGGTCGCAAGGGTCCCTGCATTTGCGGCGCGTTCAAGAACCGGCTTGTTCTTGCTGCCCGTCAGGACCACCGGAACCGCCCAGCGTAGCTCCGGTGCGGCGTTCATGGCGATCACTTCGCCCGTTGGCCCTTCGGTCAGCGCGACGACCGCAGAGGCGCCGGCGACGATCGCTTCCAGCACCGGTTCCGATTGCCCTTTGGCGTGGAACGATCCTGCTGGCGC
>JBEIHO010000119.1:0-7510 GCA_040381215.1 Alphaproteobacteria bacterium
AGGCCGCGGTCGACATAGATCTGCGTCAGCTCCTGGCGCTCCATTTCGGGGCTGTCGGCAAGTTCTCGCGTTTCCTTGGCGAGGTCGGCTTTTTCGGTGTCGGACTGCGAACTGACGGAGACGTATTCGCCCGCCGCCATCGACATGGCGCCGGCGACGAGGCCTGCAGCCCCGGCGATGAGGATGGCGGTGCGATCCGTGCCGGCGGCAGCAACACCGACGATCAGGCTTGCGGTCGAAACGATTCCGTCATTGGCGCCAAGAACCGCTGCCCGCAGCCAGCCTATGCGCGCGACCGCATGGCGTTCGATGTGGGCCTTCGAGCGTGGCATTGGCGCCTCTGTGCTGACGGGCGACATCATCGGGCTTGCCAGTCGAGATGTCGATACGGCAGCCTTGGTCTCTGCGAGATCGGGAGTGACGGTTGCGACGCATTCTCTCTGGGTTCCTGGCGGTCGTCACGGCTGTGTTTGCGGGTTCATGCGCGCTGGATGCTCCGGTTGCCGGACCAGGTGATGAGGCATCGCGTCAGCAACCGAACATCGTGCTGCTGATGGTGGAAGACCTGAGCCCGCGCATTGGAGCGTTTGGCGATGATTTGGCGCGGACGCCGAACATCGATCGGCTGGCTCGGGAGGGCGCTCGCTACACGCATGTGTTTGCGACGGCGGGCGTGTGCGCGCCAAGCCGGGCCGCGCTAATCACGGGCATGAACCAGGTGTCGATCACCGCGCAGCATATGCGCACGACCGACTATGTCTGGCCGGATGGGTCGGGGCGACGGGGATACGAAGCCGCGCCTCCGTCTTTCGTGAAGGCTTTTCCGGAGCTGCTGCGTGCGGCTGGCTATTACACGACGAACAATTCGAAGACGGACTATCAGGTCGGCTCGCCCTTCACGGTGTGGGACGAGAACGGCACGCAGGCGCACTGGAAGAACCGGCCTGAAGGCATGCCGTTCTTCGCGATGTACAGCCTGACCGCGACCCATGAGAGCTCGCTCTTCCCCTCGGATTCGATCGAGCGGCGCTTCCCCGGCACGGGTGCGGTGCTGCGCGCTTTCGAGTCCCAGCGCAACGCCTTGTCATTCCGGACGCGACCTGAAGATGTTGTCGTGCCGCCCTACTATCCGGACACGCCGACGGTGCGGGCCGACATCGCGCGGCAGTACGACAGCGTGCAGCTGATGGACGCCTGGGTTGGCGAGCGCATGGCGGAGTTGGAGCGCGAGGGTGTGCTCGACAACACGATCGTCATCTGGACGACGGATCATGGCGACGGCCTTCCCCGTGCCAAGCGATCGCTCTACGACAGCGGTCTCAACGTCCCCATGATCATTCGCTTCCCCGACGGACGTGGCGCGGGCACGGTGGATACGCGGCTCATCTCGTTCGTCGACCTTGCGCCGACCGTTCTGACGCTGGCGGGTGCCGAGCGCCCCGCGCACCTGCAGGGCATCGACATGCTGGGGCAACAGGGTGCTGCACAGGCGCGCGTGTACGCGGCGAGGGACCGACTTGATGAATCACCGGATCTTGGCCGCGCCGTGCGGACACGGGATTTCAAGTACATCGTCAACGAGCGGCCGGACGCGATGTTCTACCTGCCGCTGTCGTTCCGCGAGAACCTGCCGATGATGGCGGAGATGCGGAAGCTAGCAGGCGAGGGCAGGCTGTCTTCACTGCACGCAGGGTACTTCGCAACGCCGCGCCCGGCCGAGGAGTTGTATGACCTGCGCCTTGATCCGCATGAGGTGCGCAATCTTGCTGACGATCCCGCGCATGCAGGCGTTAAGGCGGAGCTGTCAGCCGCGCTGTCAACGTGGCGTGCAAGGGTGGGCGATCCGGGCCTGATTGCGGAGGACCAGATGATCAAGGCGGCGTGGGGCGCTGAGAGCCAGCCGCAGACGGTTGCGCCGGTTATCACGGCCTCGCAGGACGCGCAGGGCGTTTCGGTCATGCTGGCGAGCGCGACTGAAGGCGCTTCGATCGGATATCGACTTGCGGGCGAGGTGCGATGGCGTCTCTACGCCGGTCCGTTCAACGCTGAGACTGGACAGCGCATTGAGGCGAAGGCGACCCGGTACGGATTCAAGGAGAGCGACGTGTCGGTGAGAACAGCTGGCGACTGACGCCTACTGCACTTCGTCCGTGTCCCAGACGCCGCGGACGGCGATGTCGTTCTCGACGCCGATATTGTACCAGGCGAGCCGGTCCTTCGAGGCGTTGACGATGATGAAGTGCTCGTGCGGGTTCACTGCAAGCGTCAGCTGGTTGCGGAGCTGCTGGATGGTCTGTTTCGAACGGAGCACCCACATGTCGCCGGCAGCGCGGGTCATCTTGCCGGCTTCGTGGAGCACACGCTCGAAGCGCTCATTGCCCGACAGCAGACGCGCGGCGATGAAATAATTGCAGACCGGGACTTCCGTTTCGCCCGCATCGAGGCGCGGGTCGCCGAACTTGCGCTTCTTCGGGCCCTTGAAGTCCCAGCGCAGGTTGGGGTGGTGGTCGGCGCGGTGGTACTCTGTGTCCGTCCCGCAGGCGATGCAGGTGCCGGCCTGGACGCGGCCCTCTTTCAGAAAGTCGATCAGGCGGGTTCGGGGGTAGGGGCCGTATTCCTTGTCGGCAATCTTGATGCGCCACTTCACGCCTTCGAAGGGAGGCGGCGGCGTGTGCAGCCCCTCGTCGTCACCTGTTTCCACAGGTTGCCTGAGTTCCAGAGTGTCACTCATCAGACAGCGTGTTCCGCTAACCCCTCTTTGGGTCTAGTTGTAGGAGAAACCACCTTGTCCAAAGGTAAACGAAAACCTGCAGGAGACGCCCCATGAGCGCTTACGAATTCATCACGACAGAGACCGAAGGCCGCCTTTTCATCGTCACCATCAACCGGCCGGATCAGCTGAATTGCCTGCATCCGATGGGAAATGCGGAGATGGGCAAGGCTTTTGATGAGTTCGCGGCGAACCCGGATCTCTGGGTGGCGATTGTCACGGGCGCCGGTGAGAAAGCGTTCTCGGCTGGTAACGATCTCAAATTTGCAGCTTCCGGGCAGAAATCGCCGGTGCCGATGCCAAGTTCAGGATTCGGCGGGCTGACGTCGCGGTATGATCTCTACAAGCCGGTGATCGCGGCGGTAAACGGCTTTGCCATGGGCGGCGGGTTCGAGATCGCTCTGGCGACGGACATCATCATTGCCGCCGAGAATGCGAAGTTCGCGCTGCCCGAGCCGCGCGTCGGTTTCGCGGCGCTCGCATCCGGCATGCACCGCCTGCCGCGGCAGGTGCCTCTGAAGAAGGCGATGGGCATGATGCTGACGGGCCGGACCGTCAGCGCCGCCGAGGGCAAGGAGATCGGCTTTGTCACCGAGGTGGTGCCGCAGGGCAAGGCGCTGGAGGAAGCCAAACGCTGGGCCGGGATGATCCTTGAATGCTCGCCGATGGCAATCAAGGCGACGAAGGAGACGGTGCTGACCGGTCTCAACACCGCCGACCTGAAGACGGCGTTCGAGACGAAGGTGCCCGGTATTGCGAAGCTGATGCATTCGGCTGACCACAAGGAAGGTCCGAAGGCGTTTGCTGAAAAACGCAAGCCTGTGTGGCAGAACGAGTAGCGCTCCAGCATTGTGGGCAAAAGGCAGTCGCCGGGGGGCGGGATGACCGGAGTCTCGCCATGACATCCACACCTGACTTCCGCGACCTCGCGGCCGCGCACGGGATCGAGCTGGACCCTGATCCGTCGATGCTGCGCGCGACCGGGTCGACCGCGGAGTATTTCGGCGCCAATGCGCGTGATGCATCCGGCGCGTACTGGATGTTGAGATCGCCACGTCGGGGCGATGTTCAGGCTAACTCGCGTCAGGAAAAGCGCGTGCTCGATCATGTACGCGGCAAGTTGCCGGTCGTCGTGCCGGACTGGCAGGTGCATTCGGACAAGCTGATCGCCTATCGTGTCCTGCCCGGCGTGCCAGCGGCGGAGATCGATCCGCTGACGGGCGAGCTGATCTGGCGCCTGCCACAGGCGAGCGTGCCGGCGGTGTTCGCCGAAAGCCTGGCCGAGGCGATGGTGAAATTGCACTGGCTCGACATCGACGCGGCCGTGGCGGCCGGCATTGCTGTGATGACGGCGGAGCAGTCGCGCGCGCGTGTGCGGCAGCGGATGGATGACTGCAACACGCTCGCGCCGGTGCCCGAGAAGCTGTGGGGGCTGTGGCAGAAGTGGATCGATGGCGATGCCTTCTGGCCTGACTTCGTCTCGCTGACAAATGGCGACATCTACCATCCGCGTCTGTTCGTGAATGCGGACTATCGCGTCGTCGCGATCGAGAACTGGGCGGATGCCGAGATCGGCGATCCCGCATCAGACTTCACGCTCTACTTTGCCGCCGCCGGACGCGAAGCGATGGAAGACCTGATCGCCCGCTATGAAAGGGCAGGCGGCCAGACCTGGGCCCGCATGGCCGACCAGGCAGAGATGTACTATTGGGCCAGCCCCATCAAGTTCGCCGCCTACGCCATGCGCACGGGTGACGTCTCGCACCTGATGAATGTGAAGAACATGGTCCACCGCTATGCGAGCATGCTGGAGGATAGCGGGTACGAGTAGCTTCTTCGCTTCTGGCTGTTTCCGGCTCGAACCCCTTGGGGTGCGAATGGCAGGGCTGGGCACGATTCGGTCGATTCAACCTGCCTCAACGGCAGGCCGATCAGGGCGAGAAAGTTGCGCGTGGCCTGGGGGGATTTCCTCCATGTTCCTGTCCGCCCAATTGCTGAGCGCCTGGAGGGGCTCCAGCAGAGAGCGACCCAAGGGCGTAAGGCTATACGCGACCGCTGGCGGAATTGAGGGATAGACCTTGCACGCGATCAGTCCGTCGCACCGTAGATTCTGCAGCGTTCGGGTGAGCATGCGTTGCGAAACGTCGGGAATTACGTCACGCGCGCAGATGCAGCGCGCACAGCCGCAGGCGCGCTCATCGACAACTTTGACGGACGGCGCGTGCTCGACGTTTCCGGCTCTGAAGCGCTGACGGGCGCGGACATTGCCTCCATCGCTTCAGACCTCCTCGGCAAGACGATAGCCTTCGCTCCGGTTCCGGCTGGTGCGCTATGCGAAGGTCTGACAAGCGCGGTGCTGCCGCCAGGGCTTGTCGCTGCTCTGGTGCAGTTTGACATCGACGCAGCTGAAGGACGTCACGCCGTGACAACGGACGTCGTAAGGTTCTTCAGCGGGCAGGCGCTGCAGAGCGTGAGGCAATTCCTGCAAAACCATGGGAGCGCGCTGGCCAGGGATATGGCTATCTGAGCTTCGTTGGCGGAGGCTGATCATGGCGTCGGCTCCGCTGGCCGGCAAAAGCCAACCACGGACGCCATCTCTTGTTCGTTCGTGATGGTGTCGGGTCCGAGCGCGCCTGCAGGGGCTGGCAGCGAGCTTCATCGCCTTGGGCGCAGATTGCGATTTCCCTCCTCGCCGTGGGCAACAAATCTTCGCATCTCTCGGCCAGTTTCGATGAATACCAGCTGCCCGAAAGCCTCTCGCTAGATATCCGTCCCGTGCAGCGTGCGGAAATCCACCGCGAAGCCGCCGTCGATGTAGCGGACGCAGGTGCCGGCGCGTTCGCCGATCTGGACGCGGTCGCCGATCATGGGGCGTGGGCCGGCGGTCTTGAGGGCGACGCCGAAGAGCGAGACGTCAGCGACGGCGCAGGCGATGGAGATTCCCTTGCCGTGAATGGCGATCACCTGGCCCGGGGCGGAGCGGCGCTCGTCGATGCGTTCGTCGGTTAGGCCGAGCTTGTCCTTGTTGACCAGCCAGGTCAGCGCGTCGGCGATCTTCTCGCGCTTGCGCTGTGGCACGCGGAACTCGACGGCGTATCCGACCTCGTTGAGGACGCGGACGATGACGCCTTCGACGCGGCCGATGTCCTCGACGTAGAGTACGAGGTTCTCGCCCTTCTCGAGCGGGCGGGCGAGGTTGATGCGGATGCCGCCGGCGCAGACGTCGATGGTGTTGCAGGTGAACTCTTCGCCCGAGCCGGTCAGGCCGCGAACCGGGACTTGCCAAAGCACGCGGCGGTGGCGGCGGCGGTCGAGCCCCTCGGCTCTACGGATCGAGGGTCGGTCGAGCCTGTCGATGGCCTGGGCCGATTGCATCAGCAACCCTCTGTCGCGGCGAGAGGGAGCTTCCCCCGGGGCCGCAAGTCTAGCAGCGCAATGGTTCACAAACTCTTGCCAGAGCCTGTCGGCGATTTGCGGTCGAGAAGCGGCCTTGGTGGTTTCGTTTTCCGGGTCGCCAGCTCAGGATGCTGGCGGGAGTGACAGGTCGGTTGTGGTAGCTGCGCCTTCACCTGGACGCGACGACGCGGATCGCGGGGCGCATGACGGGCGCCGGCGGGAAGATGGCCAGCACCTGGAGCCCGCGAAGGGGGCGGCCGCCGAGAGCTTCCTCCGGCGTGATCGCCTGGCACAGGCCGAGGAAGCGGCGCGCGCCGTTGTCGTTCTCAAGAAGGGGGGCAAGCGCGAATTCGAGATCGAGCCGCTTGCCGGCCAGAGTCTCGCCGCGCGCATGGATGAGGGTCGGGCCGCGATCCTTTACCGCCATCGAGAGGCCGGCGGCGACAAGGCGGCGGTCAATGTCATTCCAGATGGACAGGAAATCATGTTCGGCGAGATGGCGCCCGAACAGCCGGTCGAGCGTGGCGCCGACGCGGCGGAAGGCGAAGTCACGCTCCGCGACATGGTTAAGCAGGAAAAGGTTGTTCACGAGGCCGGGATATTCATCCGTGGTCGGCCCGTCCGACGCGCTCTCGCCGTCGGTCAGCCTCTGCCAGGCATCGAGCATGGCCTGTGTGTTCGGATGCGCCTTGAGGACTTCCATTTAACGCTCATGCAGATGTGCAGCTGGAATCCCCCCAGCCTGTCGTAAATGGTTGCAGCGCACGGGCCATGACGCCTGGCGGGCGAAAAGCGGCCCATTTACGGGCGAATTCTCCAGCTGGGTAAGGTTACAACGGCGCCAGAGATAGCGTCACGCGCGAAAAGGCGCGGGTCTTGCACCCGGGCAGGCGATACCTGACGGAGACCTCACATGAGCGTTTCATGGCGACACAGGCTGGCCGGCGCCGGCCTCGCGACTGCAATTGCCACCGTAGCGCTCACGGCAGTGGGACAGTCCTGCAGCACATGCGGGCCGGTGTCGCCGCCACCCCCGCCGCCGCCGCCGGGCGCCTGCTGCCAGGCGCCGCGCAATCTCACGGTGAACGTGCCGGGCGTGAACGTGGCGACTGCGAATATTCGTGTGGGCGCGACATCGCTGGCTGTTGCTTCGGCCAACGCATCATCAATGGCGACGGCTGGCGTTTATGGTCAGACGAGCGCTTCGGGCGGCGCTGGCGTCTTCTTCGGCGGCGGAGGTGGCTACTATTCTAACCCGGGCGTAGCTGCGAGCACGATCAGCAACCTCACCGTCAATGGCGGCTATGAGACGAAGCTGGTCGAGGAAGAGCTCAGGGGCATGGA
>JBEIHO010000120.1:0-7508 GCA_040381215.1 Alphaproteobacteria bacterium
ACTCCCTCGCAAGCGAGGGAGAGATGTCCGTTTCCTCCTCACGCAGTGAGGAGGTGGATGCAGCAGCGAACGCTGCTGCAGACGGAGGAGTTCCTCGACGCAGCTAGAGCGGGGGCCTGGATCGCTCGCTGCCGCTCGCGTCCGGGATAACACAGTTTGCAATCAAATCTCTCCGTCAGCCTGGAAGAGCGCGGTGGTTGCGGATCGTGGCGAGGAATGTGTCGGCGAAGTCGTTGAGCTTGGCGGCTCCGACGCCGTGGACTTCGGCGAACTCGTTGGGGGTGGCCGGCTTGCGGGCGGCCATGTCGATGAGGGTTCGGTCGGGGAAGATCGCGTAGGCAGGCACGCGGCGCTCGCGTGCGAGGATGAGGCGCAGCTGCTTCAGGGCGTCGAGGAGCGTGGCGTCGGTGTCGGGCAAGGCTTCGATGGCGGCGGCCGAGCGGGACTTGCGCTCGGCACGCTTGGTGTGCGATGGCGGGCGACACTCGAAGCGGGCGGCGCCGCGCAGGAGGTCCCTGCCCTTGCCTGCGATCGTCAGGCCACCGAAGCCTGCGATGTCGAGGGCGAGGAAGTCTGCCGCCACGAGCTGGCGGATCATCTGCTGCCAGTCTTCGCGCTTGCGGTCCTTGCCTGCCGCATAGGTCGCAAGCCGGTCGTGGGAAAGACGCGCGATGCGCTCGTTGCTGGCACCGGTCAGGATGTCAACGAGATGGCCAGCGCCAAAGCGCTCGCCGGTGGCGCGGATGGTGTCGATGACGAGCCTCGCCTCGGCCGTGGCATCGACGAGTGCTGCAGGTGACAGGCACGCATCGCAGTTGCCACAGGCTTGCGCCTTCTCGCCGAAATAGCCGAGCAGGATCTGGCGGCGGCAGCTGACGGCCTCGCAGTAGCCGACGAGCGCGCCGAGGCGCTGGTGCTCGCGGCGCTTGCGGTCCTCGCCGGCGTCTTCCTGGTCAATGAACTGGCGACGCATGCGGATGTCCTGCAGGCCAAAGAGCATGAAGGCCTCGGCCTTGCCACCATCGCGGCCGGCGCGCCCGAACTCCTGGTAATAGGCCTCGACGCTGCCTGGCAGGTCGGCGTGGAAGACGAAGCGCACGTCGGGCTTGTCGATGCCCATGCCGAAGGCGATGGTCGCTGCCATCACGACGCCCTTCTCGGTCATGAAGATGTTCTGGTTGGCCTCGCGCAAGTCCTTGTCCATGCCGGCGTGATAGGCGAGCGCCCGGATGCCCTGGCTTGCGAGCGCCTCGGCGGCCTCTTCGGTGCGCTTGCGCGAGAGGCAGTAGACGATGCCGCTCCTGCCGCGGCGCGCGGCAACGTAGTCAAGCATCTGGCGTTTCCAGTCGCGCTTGGGTTCAACGGCGAGGCTGATGTTGGGGCGGTCGAATCCCAGAACGAAGAGCTCGACGTCGGAGCCAAAGAGGCGGGCTGCGATGTCGGCGCGGGTGACCTCGTCAGCGGTCGCGGTGAGCGCGGCGATCGGCACGCCGGGGAAGCGCTCGCGCAGGCCGGCGAGCGCCTCGTATTCGGGACGGAAGGCAGGTCCCCACTGCGATATGCAATGGGCCTCATCGATGGCGATCAGGCACACGTCGAGCCTTGCGAGGGCCTCGAGCATGCGTTCGGTCATCAGCCGCTCGGGGGCCATGTAGAGAAGGCGCGTCTTGCCCGAGGCTGCGCGGCGCCAGGCGTCGACATTGTCATCGCGCGACTGGGCCGAGTTGATCGCATCGGCGGGGACACCGGCGAGGCGCAGGGCCTGGACCTGGTCCTGCATGAGGGCGACGAGCGGCGAGACAACGATCGTCAGGCCGCCCTGCACGAGGGCGGGCACCTGGAAGCAGAGCGACTTGCCCGAACCCGTCGGCATCACGGCGAGCACGTTGCGGCCCGCTAGCAGCGCATCGATCACCGGCAGTTGCCCGGGACGGAAGTCGTCGTAGCCGAAGACGTCCTTCAGGACCTGGCGCTTGCGGTCGGCGGTCTTGGCGAGGGGTTGCATCGGGCTGGCGCCTGCGGCTCGGGGCTTTACGTGTCGAGGCGATAGCAGCCGCACGGGGCAAACCCTATCGGGGCGGCTTGCGATGTTGGGGAGAACCTCGCCGCCCGACGCCTGGGACCGTTGCTGCAATGCAACGCAAATTTCGTAAACCGTATTCCTCGGCTGCTTTTTCGTATTTTTGTTACGCGATCCCGGGGTGTTCGTTCATTACATTGCGGCTGTCATATTGCGCTGCACAAAATGGTCTGATAATCGGCTTACCTCTACGTCATGCGAAGGATCAGAGGTCCCATGTCAGCGACTGTCACGCCGATCGGCGCCAAGGAATCAAAGACGGGCTTCAAGGATCTCTACGAGATTGGCGAGATCCCGCCGCTCGGGCATGTGCCGTCGAAGATGTATGCGTGGGCGATCCGCAAGGAGCGCCACGGCGAGCCGGAGAAATCCATGCAGCTCGAGGTCGTGCCGACGTGGGAACTCGACAGCCACGATGTGCTGGTCCTCGTGATGGCTGCGGGCGTGAACTACAACGGCGTATGGGCGGCGCTGGGCTCGCCGATCTCGCCGATCGACGGACACAAGAACCCCTTCCACATCGCGGGCTCGGATGCGTCGGGCATCGTGTGGGCCGTGGGCTCGAAGGTGAAGCGCTGGAAAGTCGGCGACGAGGTGGTCGTCCACTGCAACCAGGATGACGGCGACGACGAGGAGTGCAATGGCGGCGATCCGATGTTCTCGCCCTCGCAGCGCATCTGGGGCTATGAGACGCCGGACGGTTCCTTTGCCCAGTTCGCGCGCGTGCAGGACCGCCAGCTCATGGAGCGGCCGAAGCACCTGACGTGGGAAGAGTCTGCGTGTTACACACTGACGCTTGCCACGACCTATCGCATGCTGTTCGGACACCGTCCCCATATCCTTCGGCCAGGCCACAATGTTCTGGTGTGGGGTGCGTCGGGCGGGCTTGGCTCGTTTGCTATCCAGCTGTGTGCCGTCTCGGGCGCGAATGCCATCGGCGTGATCTCGGACGATACCAAGGCCGACTTCGTCATGAGCCTTGGCGCGAAGGGCGTCATCAATCGCAAGAACTTCAAGTGCTGGGGGCAGATGCCGCAGGTCGGCTCGCCCGAGTATGACGCGTGGACGAAGGAAGCCCGCAAGTTCGGCAAGGCGATCTGGGACATCACGGGCAAGGGCAACGATGTCGACTTCGTGTTCGAGCATCCGGGTGAATCGACGTTCCCGGTCTCGTGCCTGGTCGTGAAGCGCGGGGGCATGGTCGTGTTCTGCGCCGGCACCACCGGCTTCAACCTGACCTTTGACGCACGCTATGTTTGGATGCGCCAGAAGCGTATCCAGGGCTCGCATTTCGCCAACCTGCAGCAGGCGAGCCAGGCCAACCGGCTTGTGGTGGAGCGGCGGATCGACCCGTGCATGTCGGAGGTGTTCCCGTGGCTCGACGTGCCCAAGGCCCACACGAAGATGTGGAGGAACGAGCACCAGCCCGGCAACATGGCGGTGCTGGTGAATGCCACCCGAACGGGGCTCCGGACACTGGAGGACGTGATCGAGGCCGGGAAACCCTGAGAAGCCGCAGGGGCATCCGGTGCGTCGCCGCTGCCGTTCGCCGCGCTTGGGGAACGTGACGATTGTGGTACAGGTAAGGGGCTCGTTTCACAGGCCTGATCCCCTTCCCCAGACCCGACCTTCGTGATCCAGATGACCGCCCACACAGAACATCTTCGCGCCTCGGATGCCATCCTGCAGATCGTGCGGAACTTTCCCGGCGAGCGCCTCAGCCTGCAAGACCTGCTCGACGGGCTTGGCGAGCGCAGCTTCGGGTTCCTGTTGCTGTTGTTCGGGATCGCCTGCGCGATTGCGCCGCCCGGCTTTGCCACCGTGTTCTCGGTGCCGCTGATGCTGTTCTCGCTGCAGATGGTGGCGGGATTCGATTCGCCATGGTTGCCGCGCAGCATCGGCGCGCGCAGCTTCGCGAAGGCGGATCTCGAGGCAACGCTCAAGCGCGCGGTGCCTGCCATGCGGTGGGTCGAGAAGATATGTCGCCCTCGGCTTGAATTCCTTGTCGGGGAACTGGGTGAGCGCCTGCTGGGCCTGCTGGTCTTCATCCTGACGATCGTGATCGCATTGCCGGGTCCCGGTACCAACTTCCCGCCGGGCGTGGCGATTGCCTTCATGTCGATCGCCATCATCGAACGCGATGGCCTGCTTGTCTTTGCCGGCGTGCTGGCCTCGATGGTTGCCCTGTACATTGGCTGGCTTGGCCTGCACCTCGTCATCACGGAGATCCTGCCGTGGCTGTGGACGCAGGTTCAGGAAAACTGGGCCTTCATCACTTCCCTCTTCTGAAAGCAATATCATGTCCCTTAATTCCGCACAGCTCCTCACCCTTGTCGGCCATGCGGTTACTGCAGCCGAGACCTTGCACCTCGCAGCGAAGGCGGGTGTTCGTGCTGCGGTCGCGCAGGCGGGAGGCATCGATGGCGCGCAGCACGAGGCGCATGGACTGGCCTGGCTTTCGACCTATGTCGAGGCGTTGCGCCAGATGCACGCCTGGGCGGGGCGGCTGGCGTCGGAGGGCAAGCTCGGCGAGACGGAGAGCCTGATCCTGGGGGCTGCTTTCGGCGAATACTGCGCGCATATCGTGGGCGGCATTCCGATGAGCCAGGGCGAGTTCGTGCGGCTTGCCGACCTTGGCGTGTCGAGCGCGGATGCGGCGCGGTTTGCCTCGGGTGCCGTCAATGACCTGATTGCGCATGGCTGCAGCCCGGTATTGCGAGCACGACTGGCCGGGCTCATCCAGGCGAACGCGGCCTCTGCCACATTCGGTGATGTGGGCCTCGATGAGGACATGAACCTCATCCGGGCGCAGTTCTCCAAGTTTGTCGCCGACAGGGTGGCGCCACATGCGCATGGATGGCACCTCAATGACGAGCTCATCCCGCTCTCTGTGATCAGGGAGATGAGCGAGCTTGGCGTGTTCGGGCTGACGATCCCGGAGGAATTCGGTGGTGCGGGGCTTGGCAAGACGGCGATGTGCGTCGTGTCGGAGGAACTGTCGCGCGGCTATATCGGCGTGGGCTCTCTGGGCACGCGCTCGGAGATCGCGGCCGAGCTGATCCTGGGCGGTGGCACGGCGGCGCAGAAGCAGCACTGGCTGCCGAAGATTGCGGCGGGCGAGATCCTGCCGACTGCCGTCTTCACCGAGCCCAACACGGGGTCGGACCTGGGCAGCCTGCGCACGCGTGCGGTACGCGAGGGCGATACGTGGAAGGTCACCGGCAACAAGACGTGGATCACGCATGCGGCGCGCGCCGACGTGATGACGCTCCTTGTACGGACGAACCCGAATGCGCCGGGCTACAAGGGGCTTTCCATGTTCCTCGCGCCCAAGCCGCGCGGCACGGACGAGAATCCGTTCCCGGCCGCAGGCATGACGGGGGGCGAGATCGAGGTGCTCGGCTATCGCGGCATGAAGGAATACGAGATCGGCTTTGACGGTTTCGCGGTGCCACATGCGAACCTGCTGGGCGGCGAAGAGGGGCAAGGCTTCAAGCAGCTCATGGTGACCTTCGAGTCGGCACGCATCCAGACGGCGGCGCGGGCGGTGGGTGTTGCGCAGTCGGCGATGGACCTGGCGCTGCGCTATGCGCTGGACCGACAGCAGTTCGGCAAGGCGATCTTCCACTTCCCGCGTGTTGTCAACAAGATCGTCATGATGGCGGTCGAGATCATGGTGGCCCGGCAGATCACCTATTTCGCGGCGCGCGAGAAGGATGCGGGCCGGCGCTGCGACATCGAGGCGGGCATGGCCAAGCTGCTGGCGGCGCGCGTGGCGTGGGCCTCGGCCGACAATGCGCTGCAGATCCATGGCGGCAACGGGTTTGCGCTGGAGTACCCGATCAGCCGCGTGCTGTGCGACGCGCGCATCCTCAACATCTTCGAAGGCGCGGCCGAAATCCAGGCGCAGGTGATCGCGCGCCGGCAGCTCGAGGACGGGAACTAGAGCTCGAGCGGACGTCCGCGGGCCTTGCGGTAGGCCAGCACGAGGTCGAGTGCCGAACGCGTCATGGGCGGCAGTTCGGCGTCGGACTGGTCCTTCGGGGTCACCCTTTCGCCCCAGCGGATGAGGTGCGAGCAGAAGGTGAGACCGCCGCCAAAGGCCGGTGTCAGCAAGAGGCCGCCGGGCTTCACGCGGCCTTCTTCCAGCGCCTCGCAGAGCGCTACGGGCACGGTGCCGGCGGACATGTTGCCGTAGCGCGCGACGGTCACCATCACACGGTCCATCGGCACGCCGGCGCGTTTGGCGACGGCCTCGATGATGCGCTGGTTGGCCTGGTGGGGCACGACGAGGTCGATGTCATCGGGCGTCTTGCCCGCGCGCTTCAGGACGTCCTCGCTGGCGAGGCCCATGCCCGAGACGGCTTTCTTGAAGATCTCCTGGCCCTCGAACTGCCAGCTCGTCGCGCCAACCAACGTGCCGGTGTGGGCGTAGGCCGTGCCCATGCCGTTGATGCGCAGGATCTCGCGCGAGTCGCCGTAGCAGCCCAGCTTCTCGAGGAGGACGCCCTCCTCGTTGTCGGTCGCCTGGACGACAACGGCAGCCACGCCGTCCCCGAAAAGGACGGCCACGTTGCGGTCATCCCAGTCCATGAACGGGGCGATGCGCTCGCCACCGACCACCAGCGCCGTCTTGATCGCGCCGGTGCGGATCATGGCTGTGGCCATCGAGAGCGCGTAGAGGAAGCTCGTGCAGGCGGTGTTCAGGTCCATCGCGCCGCAACCGTCGGCGCCGATGCGGCTCTGCAGGCCCGAGGCCTGGTTGGGGCACTGGTCGTCGTGGGACGTGGTGCCCATGATGATGAGGTCGAGGTCCTTGGGGCCGATGCCCGCGCAGGCCAGCGCGCGCCGGGCGGCGATCTCGCTCATGTGGCCGAGCGAGACCTCGGAGACGCGGCGCTCGCGGATGCCCGTGCGCGAGGTGATCCAGTCATCGGACGTGTCGAGGAACGTGGCGATGTCCGCGTTCGTGAGTACCGCCGGCGGCAGACATTTGCCCCAGCCCGTGATGCCCGCGTATGGCATGCGCTCTCCCCCTCTCGCTTCCGGCTCGCGGCCGTTCGAAGGGGTGGGAAGATACTCCCGGCGCAAAGGGGTTACAACCAGTGGAGCGCTGTCGGGCCAGCTCGCCCGGCGATGGGGGCGCGGCGATCTTGCTGCCCGCGTTAACTATAAGCTTGGCGGAATTTCATTCTGACTTGTGACACGAGAGACACTTTCGTCGGCTGTTTCGTCGTTCTCGTCGTGGTCGATGGGTGGGGAATGCGGAGGCTGGTTGCGCTGTGAACCTTACGCGAACATTTAGCCTCGAGCAAGAGGCGGAGTGACGCAAGCGAGGTCCCGGATCGCTCGCTTGCGCTCGCGTCCGGGATGACGGCGGCGGAGTGGCGGAGAGGAACTCCCTCCCCGACGCGTGCCGCGTCGGTAC
>JBEIHO010000121.1:0-7362 GCA_040381215.1 Alphaproteobacteria bacterium
ATTTTCGCGAGACTGGTCCTCGCTGATCTGCTGCAAACGCGACTGAAGCCGCTCTGCCGCCGCCCGAGCGCGCGCTTCCTCGCCGTCAAGCGCGATCCGCTCGGCCGTCAGCCGCTGCAGCGCGGCCCCGCGCTCGGCCGCTGCCTGGCGCAACGCGGGCAGGCGCTCATCTGCCGCCAGCACGGCATTCGCGGCGCGCGCCGCCAACAGTGTCAGCTCTTCGACCGTTGCACGCGTGCGTGCGAGCTCGTCCTCGGCCGCCGCCGCCGCCGCGCAGGCCAGTTGCCAGCGAACCAGCAGCGCCAGCGCATCGGCACGCTGGATATGGTGGGACAGGTTGCGATAGCGCGCCGCCTGCCGGGCCTGTCGCTTCAGGTTGCCGAGCTGGACCTCGATCTCCTGCACGATGTCGCCCACGCGCGACAGGTTCTGCTGCGCGGCATTGAGCTTGAGTTCCGCCTCGTGACGGCGGGCATGCAGGCCGGCGATGCCGGCGGCTTCCTCGAGGATCGCTCGTCGCGCGATCGGCTTGGCGTTGATCAGCTGGCCGATCTGACCCTGCCGGACGAGGGCCGGGGAATGCGCGCCCGATGAGGCATCGGCAAAGAAGATCTGCACGTCACGGGCCCGCACGTCGCGCCCGTTGATCTTGTAGATCGAGCCCATGTCCCGCTCGATGCGCCGGCTGATCTCGAGGACGTCGCCGTCATTGTAATGGGCCGGCGCCGAGCGCGTGCTGTTGTCGATATACAGCGCCACCTCGGCCATGTTGCGGCTCGGGCGGGTATTGGTGCCGGCGAAGATGACATCGTCCATAGCGCCGCCGCGCATCGACTTCGCCGAGTTTTCGCCCATCACCCAGCGCAGGGCTTCCAGCAGGTTCGACTTGCCGCAACCATTCGGCCCGACAATACCCGTCAGCCCCGGCTCGATCGGAAGCTCCGTCGGTTCAACGAACGACTTGAAGCCGGTCAGGCGAAGTTTGGCAAACTTCAACGGGGACGCTCCAGCCCTGCTGCGTGTGGCGGGTCGGCGCCGGGCTCAGGACGCGCGACCCGTTCGGCCCCCTCAGGGGCTGGGTGGCTTGGTTTCCGCGGCGCCGCCCTCCGCGGGAGCGGTTGCACCCTCGGCCGGGGTTGCGCCCTCGGCGGGAGCGGGCGTTTCACTGTCGGGTGCGGCGGGCGGTTCCTCGATGCCGGCCTTCTTGAGTTCTTCCCGGATGGCCTTGTCGAGGTTCTCATAGGCAATCTGCTCGCCTTCGAGCTTGCGCCCGTTGAGCAGCAGGGTCGGCGTGCCGGTCATGCAGTACTTCCGGGCGTCATCCTGGCTTGCCTTTGCAAGCTTGGTTGCCTCGTCCTGCTTCTTCAGGCAGCTCTCGAAGTCTTCGCTCGACATGCCGGCGCGCCGCGCCATCTCGCGCAGGCCCGCAACGATGTCGTTATCCTCGCGCATCATCCACGAGCGCTGGTTTTCAAGCAGCATGTCCGTGAACGGCAGGAACCCGTCCCGTCCCAGGCAGCGCCCCAGCACCGAGGCCGCAACGTCGACGTTGTTGCGGTGCAATTCGCGGAACACGATCCTGAGCTTGCCACTCTTGACGAAGCTTTCCTCGATTTTCGGGATCTCGATGGCGCGGAATTCAGCGCAGTGCGAGCAGGTTTGAGACAGATACTCGACCAGCGTCACCGGCGCATTCTTGTCGCCGATGATGTAGTCTGCATCCGTGACCACGACGTCCTTCGAGGGTTCGCAGGTTTCGGGATTGACCGGGGCTTCTGCCACCGTGCTCTCGCCAGACCCTTGGGTGAAGTACCAGATGCCGCCGCCGACCAGCAGCGCCACCGCGACGCCACCACCCACCAGCACGCGCTTGTCGGCGATGCCGACCGCTGCAGAAATCTTGTCAAGCAAACCAGAACTCACGGGAACCCCCAGAACGAAGCAGTTGGATTTTGGGCAGGACTATAGGACGCCAGGCCCTGCCGGCTCAACGCCTCGAAACGGCGGTTTTCCGGCTTTCTGCAAGCGCACATCGTCCCAGACGCTCAAGCGCGGCGCGCAGCTCGCCATCCTCGATTCCCGCCGTCCAGCCCTTCAATTCGCTCTCTTCGGCCGCCGAAAGCGGGCGCAGGGCAGGGCGCGTGCGCGGCTTGGGGATATCCCCGGCAACCACCTTGATCTTGTTGACGACTTCCCGCCCGAAATAGCGGTTGATGCGGTCGATCAGCTTTGGCGTCTGGTGCTGGAGTTCGAGGCTCGCCCGGTCGTCGGCCAAAAGGGTAAGGGTCATCGCGCCACTGGCGCCGGAGGACAGTTTTTGCGGGAAACAATGCGCAGCCAACCCCCGGCCCGCGATTTCAGGCCAGCGGGTCACGATCTCGATCTGGGCAAAGCCCCTCTTGGCCAGGGGCCCGCGCAGCAACTGCAACGCATCGTTGGCGACGGGCTTGAGGCCCCGCCTGCGAATAATGACGCTGGATTGCTCGTCTGACATGGCCACACCACGAAAACGCGCCGATGTTAAACCTTCGCGCCCCGACGCGCAAAGGAACACGCAGGCTGTCCGCAAGCTTCTCGATTGGTACCGCGCAGAGGCAAGGCGTCTTCCCTGGCGCGCCCCGCCGGGCACGTTGCAGGATCCCTACGCCGTCTGGTTGTCCGAAATCATGCTGCAGCAGACCACGGTCACGACCGTGATCCCCTATTTCCTGAAATTCATGAAGCGATGGCCTGATTTCGCCGCGCTGGCGCGCGCCGACCTCGGCGATGTGATGTCTGCCTGGGCGGGGCTTGGCTATTACAGCCGCGCCCGCAACCTGCACGCCTGTGCGCGCAGGATTGTCGAGGACCACGGCGGAACCATGCCCGCCGATGAAGAGCGCCTGCTCACGCTGCCCGGGATCGGACCCTATACGGCCGCCGCGATTGCCGCCATTGCGTTCGGCCGCAGGGCGGCCCCCGTGGACGGCAATATCGAGCGTGTCCTCTCGCGACTGGTGGCGATCGAGGAGCCGCTGCCCGCATCCAAGCCGCGGATCCGCGAGATCGCGCGCGCGCTGGCGCCTTCCCGTCATGCCGGCGACTTCGCGCAGGCCATGATGGACCTCGGGGCGGGGATCTGCACGCCACGCGCGCCCGCGTGTGAGGCCTGCCCCTGGAACAGCCTGTGCGCGGGACGCCAGCGCGGCATCGCGGCCGAACTGCCGCGCCGCGAAGCAAGGAAGGAGCGGCCCGTCAGGCGTGGTGCCACTTTCGTCCTGCTGTCGGGACAGGACGAGGTCTATCTCGAGCGGCGCGATGCCAAGGGCCTTCTGGCCGGCATGCATGGCACGCCCGTGACACCGTTTGGTCCGGCGTTTCCGGTCAACACCGCAAGCCTCGCGCCGGTGCGCGCGACGTTCGAGCTGCTGCGCGCGCCGGTCACCCACACATTCACGCATTTCGATCTGGAGCTTCAGGTCCTTGTCGCGCGCCCCGCGCCTGACGACGTTCGGCATCTCGAGGGCGAGTGGGCGCCGCTGTCGCGCCTGGCCGATTTCGCGCTGCCGACCCTGTTTCGCAAGGTCATCAAGCAGGCCCGCGCCGCCGCCCCAATGAAAAAGGGCCGGCGCAGCCCTTGAGCGTGCACCGGCCCCTCTTCAACACCCCACCACAGGGTTGTTGTTCTTGTTGGCGGCTTCAGACCATCTGCGCGCGGATCTGCTGCCGCAACAGGTCGATCGGCTTGAGCGAGCCTTCGGCGTCGAAGTGCCAGAACGTCCAGCCATTGCAGGCCGGCAGGCCCTGCACGTGGGCGGCGATCTGGTGGATCGACCCGCTGGCATCACGGCAGACGAGCGAGCCGTCCGCCCGCACCTTCGCTGTGTAGCGCTTGGCCGGATCGAACAGCTTGGTGCCGGGTTCGAGCAGGCCGCGCTCGACGACTGTCCCGAAGGGCACCCGCGGTTCGTCCTTCTTCGACTTCGTCACCTCGAGGTCCGCTGCCGACGCGCGCGTCACCTGCGCGATGCGCTTCTTGGCGACTGAAATATAGCTCGCATCGCGCTCGATGCCGATGAAACGACGGCCCAGCTTCTTGGCAACGGCACCCGTCGTGCCGGTGCCGAAGAAGGGGTCAAGCACGATGTCGCCGGGCTTCGTCGATGCCAGCAGCACGCGGTGCAGAAGCGCTTCGGGCTTCTGCGTCGGGTGAGCCTTCTGGCCCTTGTCATCCTTCAAGCGCTCGCCGCCTGTGCACAGGGGGATCAGCCAGTCCGACCGCATCTGCAGGTCGTCGTTCAGCGACTTCATGGCCTCGTAGTTGAACGTGTAGGACTTCTGGTCCTTGGACTTCGAGCACCACAACAGCGTCTCGTGCGCGTTGGTGAAGCGCCGGCCGCGGAAGTTCGGCATCGGGTTCGACTTGCGCCAAACGATGTCGTTCAGGAACCAGTAGCCCGCGTCCTGCATGATCGAGCCGACGCGATAGATATTGTGGTACGAGCCGATCACCCAGATCGTGCCATTGTCCTTGAGGACGCGGCGCGCGGCCTTCAGCCAGTTGCGCGAGAAACGGTCATAGTCCTCGAAGCTGGCAAAGCGGTCCCAGTCGTCATCGACCGCATCGACCTTGCTGTTGTCCGGACGCGACAGGTCACCCTCGAGCTGCAGGTTGTACGGCGGATCGGCAAAGATGACATCGACGCTCTTGGCCGGCAGCTCGTTCAGCATGGCGATCGAGTCACCCTTGATGATCGTGTCGGCGTAATTGTTGATCAGTTTGGTCTGCAGACCCATGCCGTTTGGCCCCCGTGGTGCTGCGTCTCGACGGTCACGCGGGCGAGCGTGGTCGGCTGCCGGAATGCCGTCAGGACGCAAGTGGTGATGTTGAAGCACGAGCCGGTTCAGAATTGCCCTACCGCAACCAGCTCTTACAGGAGACACCTTGAATCGTGGGTGATTCGACGTCAATAAGTGTTTTGAATCAGAAAGTTAACGCGCGAATCGATATTGAATCCTCAACTTCGTGACCCACTACATCTAGAAGTGGAATCGAAACAAGCCTGTGCATAATCGGTTAATTGAACGCGAGCGCGTACATGAGCGCCGTATTTATGGCCAGCATGATGAGCGCCGTGGGGATCTGCGCCCGGATAACGTGGTTGCGGTCCTTCAGGTCAAGCAGCGCCGCCGGCACGATATTGAAGTTGGCAGCCAGCGGCGTCATCAGCGTGCCGCAGAAGCCCGCGAGCATGCCGATCGCCGCGACCGCCGCAGGGTTCCCGCCGAAATGCTGGATCAGGAAGGGAATGCCGACGCCCGCCGTCAGCACGGGAAACGCGGCAAACGCATTGCCCATGACCATCGTGAACAAGGCCATGCCCACGCAATAGACAATGACCGCAATCAACAGGCTGTCCTGCGGCACGACCTGGGAGGCGATCTCTCCCACCACGTTGCCAACGCCTGCCAGGGCAAAGACGGCACCCAGCGACGCCAGCATCTGCGGCAGCAGGGCTGCCCACCCGATGGTGTCGACAAGCCGCCGCCCCTCCTGAAAGGGCGCGCTGATGGGTTGCCGGAACAGGACGAGGGCCGTGATCCCGGCAATGATGGCCGACAGCGCCAGCGAGATAAGGGTCGACTGCTTGGGGGCAACAAGGGGTTCGCCCCCGACGAGGATCAACGGAAGCACAAACGTCCCTGCAAGCGTGATCACGGGGATCATGAGTGCAGGGATCATCAACCGGTGGCGGAACGTGATCGCAAAGGCCTTCCGGTCCTCCGGCGAAGTCGTATCCGGTCGGCCCATGCCGAGCCCTCCGCTGCCCGCAACCAGAGCCATCACCAGGACAAGGATCCCGTTGCCCAGGTCACCGATCAGGTCTCCCGCCAGGAAGCTCAGTGCGAACAGGCCCCAGAACAGCGCCGTCGTGTAGCGCTTGGGATTGGTCCAGTCGCGCAGGCTCAGGAAAGAAAAGACGGCAAACAGCAGGCCTGCCAGCACGTAGAGCGTTGAATAGGTGATCATTTGCGGCCCTCCGGCTTGCGGGCCGAGAGCCGGCGGTCGAAGAGCACGAGCCGTGCCCCGTGCACGAGGAAGGCAGCGATGGCCGTCGGGATCGCCCAGAACGACAGCTCGAGCGGCGCCACGATGATGTTGTTCGCCGCGAGGAACCCCACCATCAGGAGGATCGACCCGATGGCGAGGAAGACGTCCTCGCCGAAGAACAGGCCGACATTGTCGGTGGCCGCCGACATGGCGCGGATGTCCTCCCGGTCGCTGTCGTTGATGTCCTTGTTCCTGACCTCGGCCGCCGCCTCGGCCATTGGGGCGATCAGCGGCTTGACCGACTGCGCGTGGCCCGCCACCGAAAGGAGGCCAATGGCAGCCGTGACCTGCCTGAAGGCAAGATAGAGAAGTAGCAGCCGCCCGGTGGTCACCGTCTTGAAGCGCGAGATGAAGGCACGCGCATGCTCCTGCAACCCGACCCGCTCGAGAAGACCGATCACCGGCAGCACCAGCCAGGCGATGCTCACGAAGCGACTGTCATTGAAGGCCTTGCCGAACGCCGACAGCACCTCGACCGCCGACAGCCCCGCCAGCAATCCTGTCACCAGCGCCGCGGTGATGACGACAAGCAGCGCATTCACGCGCAGCGCAAACCCGACGATGACAACCCCTACGCCCAGAAGCGTCCACATGACGCGCACTCCCTTGCAGCAGGGAACAAGCTATGTCCTTTGAAACAGCGCCCTCAAGGGTCAATCGCCTGCCGCAGCTGCGCAATGGGTGCGAAACTCGTGCGGTGATGCACCGAAGGCCCAAGTCTGGCAAGCGCCTGCATGTGATCCGCCGTCCCATAGCCCTTGTTGCGCGCCCATCCATAGCCGGGGAACGCCAGGTCGAGCTCGCTCATGACCCGGTCGCGCGTGACCTTGGCGATGATCGATGCCGCCGCAATCGACAGCACCTTGCTGTCACCCTTGACGATCGCGTCGGCCGGGCAGGGAAGGGCAGGCACCTTGTTCCCATCGATCAGCGCATGCACCGGCGCAACCGACAACCTGTCGACGGCCCGCCGCATGGCCAGCATCGTGGCAGCAAGGATGTTGATGCGGTCGATTTCCTCGACGCTGGCGACACCGATCCCGACGGCAAGCGCCGACGACATGATCGCGTCGAAGGCCTTCTCGCGCCGGGCCTCGCTCATCTTCTTGGAATCGTCGAGCCCTGCGGGAAGCCGTTTGCTGTCCAGGATCACCGCAGCCGCATAGACAGGCCCCGCAAGAGGTCCGCGCCCCACCTCATCCACGCCCGCAACCGGGCCTGTGATGCTGCGTTCGAGCGTGAAGTCCGGCATGGCACGCGGTCCGTCAGAA
>JBEIHO010000122.1:0-7239 GCA_040381215.1 Alphaproteobacteria bacterium
ACCGCCTCGCCGACCTGGCCGCATCTCTTCGAGCTGTTCGAGCAGGGCCGTGACGTCTTCCTGCCTGACCTCACGCACTTCATCCCCATGCAGGACCCAGCGCTCACCGCCGACGTGATCGAAGGCAGGCGCTAACCTGTCAGGGCTTCACCGAGATCTTCGTGTCGACGCCCCAGTTGCCCGGATTGACCGGCGGGTCTTCCGGATAGCATTCGGCGAACATGAACATCGACTTCACGGTCAGCACATGCGGCCCGGGCGCGAGGTCCTTGCCCAGCACAACCGTCTCGCTCTTGCCCGCCGCCAGGGGCGCCGTCCGGCCCACCTTCTTGCCGTCGACCTCCAGCGTGAACCGCAAGGGGGCGCACTGGTTGTAGGGCGTCATGACCGACGCGACCCACGCCTCGCCCGCCTTGGTAACGCTGAACGGATAGGAAAACCCGTTCGCGCACTCGACACCCTTGCCCGCAACGCGCGTGGCCGCGCCGCATTTGCCCCAGCGCACGCCAGCCTCCGCTGGAACCATCGACGAGAGGGCAAAGGCAAGTCCTGCGGCGGCGAGGGCCGCAAATTTGAGGGCGGACGGCATCGTATCTCCTGTGCGTGGCCCGGCCGCGCGAGGCGCACGGCCTGTCGCGACGGGAATTTCCGTGTACAATACACCAGTCACCCGAGGCGATGAAATCACGATGTTGTCCCAGAAGGCCCGCTATGCGCTGCGCGCCATGCTGCACCTTGCAGCACAGGAGCCAGGCACGTCGCGCCAGATCGCCGACATTGCCGAAGGGGCCAATATCCCCCGCAAGTTCCTCGAGCAGATCCTGCTCGAGCTCAAGCGCCGCGGCCTCGTTCACAGCCATCGCGGCCGCCATGGTGGTTACAGCCTCGGACGCCCTGTGGCAGGCATCTCGTTCGCCGAGATCATTCGCATCATCGATGGCCCCCTGGCCCTCAGCCCCTGCGCCAGTCGCACCGCCTATCGCAAATGCGAGGATTGCGAGGACGAGGTCACCTGTGCCATCCGCAAGTCGCTGGTCGATGTACGCGACGCAACGGCCCGGATCCTCGAGCATCACTCGCTCGCAGATGCGCTGGCCGACCGCCGAAGGCTGAAGCCCGGCGCTTGATACCATATAAAGTCTATTGACTAAGTAGAGTATTATAATACGCTGAACCTGGTTGCCCTGCGAGGCAACAAGAAGGAGTAGCGGCTCATGCTCACCTTGTCTCGCATCGCTGGCCCGATCCTGGCGGTCCTCTCATTCTTGTTCCTGTTGGCACCCATCGCGCAGGCCCGGGACATCACGCTTCTCAACGTATCCTACGATCCGACCCGCGAACTCTATGTCGCGATCAACCGGAATTTCGCGGCCGACTGGAAGGCGAAAGCCGGTGACACCGTCACGATCAACCAGAGCCATGGCGGCTCGGGCAAGCAGGCCCGCTCCGTCATCGACGGGCTCGAGGCCGATGTGGTGACGCTCGCGCTCGCCCACGACATCGACGAGGTCGCCGGCCGCGGCAAGCTGCTGCCGGCGAACTGGCAGTCGCGTTTGCCGGGCAACGCCTCTCCCTACACCTCGACGATCGTCTTCCTCGTGCGCAAGGGAAATCCACGCAAGATCAAGGATTGGGGCGATCTCGCGGCCGCAGGCGTCCAGGTCATCACGCCCAACCCCAAGACGTCGGGCGGCGCACGCTGGAACTACCTCGCCGCCTGGGCCTGGGCCCTGCGCCAACCCGGCGGCAGCGAGGCCAAGGCCCGCGATTTCCTCACGCGCCTCTACCGCAACGTGCCGGTGCTCGATACGGGCGCCCGCGGCGCGACCACCACCTTCACCCAGCGTGGCATCGGAGACGTCTTCATCTCGTGGGAGAACGAGGCTCATCTCGCGCTGAAGGAGCTTGGCGCCAGCAAGTTCGAGATCGTCTACCCCTCGCTCAGCATTCGCGCTGAACCGCCCGTCGCCGTCATCGATCGCAACGTTGATCGGAAGGGAACGCGCGCAGTCGCCGAAGCCTACCTGAAATATCTCTACACGCCCGCGGCACAAGAGCTGATCGCGCGAAATTTCTATCGCCCGACCGACCCTGCAATCGCGGCGCGGCACGCGGGCAGGTTCCCTGCCATGACGCTTGTCACGATCGACGCCGATTTCGGTGGTTGGCGCAAGGCTCACGCGACACATTTCGCCGACGGTGGTATCTTCGACCAGATTTACCAGCCAGGACGGTAAGTGGTCGGCACGCGCACAGCATGGAGGTTCAGGCAACCCAGCGTGCTCCCCGGTTTCGGGCTCACGTTTGGCTTTGCTGTTGTCTATCTCAGCCTCGTCGTCCTGATCCCGCTGGCTGCACTCCTTCTGCGGCCCTGGGAGCTTGGCCTCGCCGGCGTCTGGGAGACGATCACCTCGCCGCGCGTCCTCTCGGCCCTGCGCGTCAGCTTCGGCACGGCAGCGATTGCAAGCCTCATCAATGCCGTCTTCGGCCTTGTGGTCGCCTGGGTTCTGGTGCGGTACGAATTCCCCGGCAAGCGCATCCTCGACGCCTTCGTCGACCTGCCATTCGCGCTGCCCACGGCTGTTGCCGGCATCGCCTTGACCGCGCTCTACGCGCCGAACGGCTGGTTCGGCCAGTATCTGGAAGCGGCCGGCATCAAGGTCGCCTTCACGCCGCTGGGCATTATCGTGGCGCTGACCTTCATCGGCTTGCCCTTCGTGGTGAGAACCGTCCAGCCCGTGCTCGCCGAAGCCGAGCACGAGCTTGAAGAGGTCGCCGCAACCCTCGGCGCCTCGCGCGGCCAGACATTCCGCCGCGTGATCCTGCCCGCAATCCTGCCAGCCTGGCTCACTGGCGTGGCGCTCGCTTTTGCAAGGGCCGTGGGAGAGTACGGCTCGGTGATCTTCATCGCCGGCAACCTGCCGCTCGTCTCCGAGATCGCCCCGCTGCTGATCGTGATCGAGCTCGAGCAATACGACTACGCAGGCGCCGCCGCGATCGGCATGGCCATGCTCGTCCTGTCCTTCGCCATTCTCTTCTGCATCAACCTGCTTCAGGCATGGGCACGGTCCAGATGAGCGGGCAGGTGAACCGGAAGCGGAATTTTCCCCAGCCCACGCAGGAGGCGCCGTCCGTCCGCCTGGCCCTGACGCTCGTCGCGGTGGGCTTCGTGGCGCTGTTTCTCCTGACGCCCCTGGTTGCGGTGTTCACGGAAGCCCTGCGAAATGGCGTTGGGAGCTTTATTGACGCCGTGACGGAAAAAGATGCGCAAGCCGCCATCTGGCTGACGCTGACCGTTGCCGCCATCGCCGTGCCCCTGAACATGATCTTCGGCCTCGCCGCCGCCTGGTCGATTGCCAAGTTCGAGTTTCGCGGCAAGAGCCTGCTCATCACCCTGATCGACCTGCCGTTCTCGGTCTCGCCCGTGATCTCCGGCCTCGTCTACGTGCTGCTCTTCGGCGCGCAGGGTTACCTGGGTCCGTGGCTGGATGCGATGGGCATCAAGGTGATCTTCACGGTAACCGGCCTCGTGCTGGCAACCGTGTTCGTGACCTTTCCCTTCGTCGCCCGCGAACTGATTCCGCTGATGCAGGAACAGGGCGTCTCCGAGGAAGAGGCCGCCCTTACCTTGGGCGCCACCGGCTGGCAGATGTTCTGGCGCGTGACCCTGCCCAATGTGCGCTGGGGCCTGCTCTACGGCGTCCTGCTCTGCAACGCCCGCGCCATGGGCGAGTTCGGGGCCGTATCGGTGGTCTCGGGCCACATCCGCGGCTTGACCAACACCATGCCGCTGCATGTCGAGATCCTCTACAACGAATACAATTTCGCCGCCGCCTTTGCCGTCGCCTCGCTGCTGGCCCTGCTCGCCATCGTCACGCTGGTCCTGAAGAGCCTGCTCGAGTGGCGTCAGGGCGACCAGATTTCGGCAAGCCGCAGGCACTGAGGCAAGGCGCGCATGAACATGACGAACGGATAGGCACCCATGGCGCTCGAGATCGAGAACCTGACAAAGCGCTTCGGCACGTTCACCGCCGTGAACCAGGTCAGCCTGACCGTGGAGCAGGGCGAGTTCATGGCCCTGCTGGGTCCCTCGGGATCGGGCAAGACCACGCTCCTGCGCGCGATCGGCGGCCTCGACATGCCCGACGAAGGTACGCTGCGCTTTGACGGGCAGGACATCACGCTGCAGCCCGCACGCGAGCGCAAGGCGGGCTTCGTCTTCCAGGCCTATGCCCTGTTTCGCCACATGACGGTCGCCCGCAACATCGCCTTCGGCCTCGACGTGAAACCCTGGTCAAGCCGCCCGTCGCGGAGCGAGATCAGGGCCCGCGTCGACGCGCTTCTCGCCCGCATGCAGCTCGACGGCCTGGGCGGGCGCTACCCCAGCCAGCTCTCCGGAGGCCAGCGCCAGCGCGTGGCCCTCGCGCGCGCCCTGGCCATCGAGCCGCGCATCCTGCTGCTCGACGAACCCTTCGGCGCCCTCGACGCCAAGGTCCGCAAGGACCTGCGCCAGTGGCTGCGCACGCTCCACGACGAAACCAGGCTCACCACCATCATGGTCACCCACGACCAGGAAGAAGCCCTCGCACTCGCCGACCGCGTCGCCGTCATGAACAAGGGCCAGATCGAACAGGTAGCCACCCCTGCCGACCTCCGCTCCACCCCCGCCACGCCCTTCGTGAAGGACTTCCTCGCAAGCTAGCCCCCCCTCCCATTCGTGACGGCCGCTCCAATTTTCGTCATGGCCGCTCTAATTTTCGTCATGGCCGGGCCCGACCCGGCCACCCAGTTCCACCGCCTTCGCCCAATCCGGCAGTTCCCGCGAACGCAGGATGTCCTCATAGAGATCCCTCCACTGAGGATTCGCCTTTTCGATCAGCTCCAGCTTCCACCTGCGTGGCCAACGCTTGATCGAGGTCTCGCGCTGGATGGCAGAGCCAATGAACGCATGTGGTTCGAACCACACGAGACGCGTCACATTGTACTTCGCAGTGAAGCTCGACGCTGTACCCTCCCTGTGCCGCCAGATGCGACCGATCAGGTTGTTCGTCACGCCCGTGTAAAGCGTGCCGTTGCGTTGGCTAGCAAGGATGTAGGTAAACCCGCCGTATTCGCGCATAGCGGCTCCTCCGTGATCCCCAATTGGCATTGGACATCCAGGCGGGAACGTGGCGGCGAAGGTTTCAATTGTCGCAAGTCCATGAGCCATTGCGATAGGCGCGCGCTGGCACTGGGTGGCCGGGTCAAGCCCGGCCATGACGAGTGTATTATGCATATATGACCGTCATGGCCGCTCTAATTTTCGTCATGGCCGCACCAAAACTCGTCATGGCCGGGCCCGACCCGGCCACCCAGTGCAAAACGCGTCAAAGCCCGAACCTGCCCCAACCACGCCTCTGGCCTCACCCCCACGAAATTGCTATCTCTCCCGCCATGAGCATCCGCCCCTACAGAGACATAATCCGCAGGAAAAGCCGCAAGATCCGCGTCGGCACGGTCGAGGTCGGCGGCGATGCGCCGATCTCGGTGCAGTCGATGACGAATACGCTGACGACCGACATCCAGGGCACGATCCGCCAGGTCAAGGCGCTCGAGGCCGCCGGCGCGGACATCGTGCGCATTTCCTGCCCCGACGAGGACTCCACCCGCGCGCTGAAATCGATCATCCGCGCCGTGCAGGTCCCGATCGTGGCCGACATTCATTTCCACTACAGGCGCGCCATCGAGGCCGCCGAGGCGGGCGCCGCCTGCCTGCGCATCAACCCCGGCAACATCGGTTCGGCCGAGCGCGTGCGCGAGGTGGTCAAGGCCGCCAAGGACCACGGCGTCTCGATGCGCATCGGCGTGAACGCGGGCTCGCTCGAGAAGGACCTGCTCGAGCGCTACGGCGAGCCATGCCCCGAGGCCATGGTCGAGAGCGCACTCGACCACGCGCGCCTGCTCGAGGACAACGACTTCCGCGAGTTCAAGATCAGCGTGAAGGCCTCCGACGTGTTCCTCGCCGTCGCTGCCTACCAGGGCCTTGCCGAAGCCTGCGACTACCCGCTCCACCTGGGCGTTACCGAGGCCGGCGGCCTGATGACCGGCACCGTGAAATCATCGATTGGCATCGGCTCGCTGCTCTGGGCCGGCATCGGAGACACGATCCGCGTCTCGCTGTCGGCCGACCCGGTCGAGGAAATCCGCGTCGGCTTCGACATCCTGAAGTCGCTGAACCTGCGCCATCGCGGCGTGAACGTGATCTCGTGCCCCTCCTGCGCCAGGCAGGGCTTCGACGTCATCAAGACCGTGGCGATCATCGAAGACCGCCTCAAGCACATAACGACCCCGATGTCGCTCTCGATCATCGGCTGCGTCGTCAACGGACCAGGTGAAGCTGCCCAGACCGACCTCGGCTTCACCGGCGGCGGGGCAGGGTCCGGCATGGTCTATGTCGCCGGCAAGCCCGACCACAAGATGGACAACGACCGGCTCGTCGATCACATCGTCGAACTCGTCGAAAAGAAAGCCGCCGAAATCGAAAAATCCAGAAGTTAATTTCGGTGCCAGAGTTAATTTCGGTGACAGGGCACTTATCTCCGCTGAGATCTGAGCACGGCATAGGTGTCTAGGCAGGAGATAAGTGCACTGTCACCGAAATTAACCTGTCACCGAAATTAACACTTCGGCCCTCGTCTCTGTGGTTTGAGTGTGCGGTTGCTGGCGACTTCAAGCTCCTTGATGAACGAGGCCGAGCCCAGCGGGCGCCCGATGCTTTCCGCGCGCCGCAGCAAGTCTGAAAGCTCGCGCTCCTCGCCCTTGCGAATGAGTTCGACCATGTCGGGAAACCGTGTCAGGACGGCGGCGCTGTTGGTCAGTCCATCCGCCCGCCCCAATAGGGCGTGGACGCTCGACCAGGGCCAGTCCTCGGCGCGCGGGCAGAGATGGGCGCGAACCGGGTTCAGCGCGACATAGCGAACAGCCGCACGCAGATGGGTCTCATCCATGGCCACGCAGCCGAAGCGGCCTTGCCAGAAATGTCCCGAAAGCCCGGCGCGCTTGTGCACGTGTCCCGCATAGTAGCGATGAACCGGCGCCAGCGCCCGCCGCAAGCCGTCAGGATCCTGCGGAACCAGGATCAGGTGGACATGGTTCGGCATCAGGACAAAGGCCAGCACATCGACAGCCGCCGCAGCCACGTGTTCCGTCAGAAGTTCAAGATAGAGCCTGTAATCCTTGTCGGTGAAGAATGTGCGGGCA
>JBEIHO010000123.1:0-7231 GCA_040381215.1 Alphaproteobacteria bacterium
GGGAAGGTGTCGCGCCGCTTTGGCGGCGTGACGGATGGGGGTGTGTGCGACAATTTGTTCTATTTTTGTTTTCGGCGATTTCGGCGATGGTCGGCGCTGTAGATCGATAGCGTCGGACTCTGTCCCGATCGGTCTTTCTTTCAATCAACGATGATGATGCAGGCTTGGCGCGGGGGTGGCTCCGGGTTGGGTTTTGCTTTTGTGTCTGGAGTTTCCTGATGACGAAGATAGTTGTGACCCGGGTGCCGGTGGATCGGCCGGGGACGATGTTGCTGGTGCGCTTTGGCGTGGTGATGGGGGTCAGCCTGTTGACGGCCGCCGGATGGCTGGTGCTGGAGATGGAGCGGCCGGAGCAGCGGGTGGCTTGCCTGGCGGCGCTGAGGGCGCATTATCCTGAGGTGCTGGGCCCCGAGGAGCTGGCCCCCGAGGCGCTTGCAGGTCCAGAGGTGATGGCGGGATGCGACGGGCCGCGCCAGGCTTCGCGCGTGGCGGCAGCTGAAAGCGTGGCTCCCCGGGCCGGATTCGAACCAGCGACCAACCGGTTAACAGCCGGTTGCTCTACCACTGAGCTACCGGGGAATACCTGTCGCTCTGGACTACCTCATGGGCAGGGGCGTGCCTATATCAGAGCGTCCGAGCGCGTGAAAGCGGAAATGCAGGAGAAGGTTGAGTTCGATGTCGTATATCCGGATCGGGGCCTACAAAATCCGCGTTCCGCGGTCGAAAGCGGGGCGAACGGCGCTGGGGAGCGTGCTGATCGCGGGCGGGGCTTTCTGGTGGTTGCCGCTGCTGGGGCTGTGGATGGTGCCGGCCGGGCTGGCGGTGCTGTCGGTCGATTCGCCGCGCGTGCGACGCTTCCGGCGGCGCAACGAAGTGAAGACCTTGCGCTGGTGGCGCGAACAAAGAAAAAGGGCCCGGAAAGAACCGGGCCCGAAGTTTGGGTAATGGTGGGGTGTCTTCATGGGAAGACGAGGGGGACATTGGCCCGAGATGGTTAACAAATGGTTAACGATGCGTGGCGCCGAGGCCACGATCGGGGTGCTGAGGGCGGGTGGTTCTCAGTCTTGCGTTGAGCGTTCGTCGCCAAGCCTCTGATATCCATGTGTTGAGGCTTGGGGTGAGGCTGATGGGCCTGAAAAACGAGGCTGCGGAGTTGTGTCCCTGATGACACAGTTATCGGCGGCGCGGGGCTCGGATTTGGCGGTGTCAGGTAGCTGAAACCACCGCTGACGGCAGGGAATCAGGTGTTTCGCGTCGCGAGATTCGCCCGGCCATGAGGTCGAGGGCGGTCACGAGGCTTGCCATGGCGACGACCAGGCTTGCGGCTGATTCCAGTGGCTGGCTCAGGATCCAGGCAAGGCCGGTGATGCAGAGCGCGAGGGCGCTGCCGCAAATGGCGGACATCCGAATCAGGCTTCCACGTGAAACCATCGGCGCGATGCCTGACAGCAGGAGCGCCATGGCGGCGATGAACACCAGTGTCACGGCGATGCGCCAGGCCCACAGGCGCGGGAAGGGGTTGTCGTCGTCGAGCATGTCGAGCGGCGAGAGTGCGCCCTGCTTGAGGCGCAGGATCTCGGTGCCGTCGCGTCTCGTGTAGGGGCTCAGCGTGGCGTCGGCCTGGCGGCCGATCACGCTCAGCGTCGCCGGCGCGGTCATGATGCGGTAGCTGACGCGCAGGTCGCCCAGCCGCGGGCGCGTGGCGTCGAGGCCGAGATAGAGTGCGTCGCCGGCGCGGGTCCAGCCGCGCGGCAGTGTCGGCGGCGCGATGGGCTTGCCGGGAACCAGCTGGGAGAGAAGCTCGGGCGACAGCGCGAATGTGCCGAGGCTGGCATCGGTGGCGACGAGGTGTTCGCTGCGGATCTGCATCGGCGGATTGGCGTGGCCTTCCGGCTCGGCGAAGCTGTCGTGGTCGAGAGGCGTCGATGACCACGCCATGATATGGAACGGCCGGCCCTGCGTGTCGACGAGCTCCTGCCACTGGTACATCTCGACCAGGCGGCTGATGGCGAGCGCGCCCTCGAATAGCTGGTCGAGATCGGTGTCCTGCACGGGCTGGGTGGCACTGGCGCTGCCGGTGGCGTGGACCAGGCGGCCTTCGTCCTGAGGGGACGGCGTGCTCGGGTCGATCGTGGACATCGCGCGCAGCGCGTCGGCGTAGACGTCGAAACGGGCGAGGGCGCTGCGTTCCTCGGACCATAGAATGACTGCGAGGGTGAGGATGCCTGCGAGGGCGACGAGGCGGGCTGTCAGGATGCTGGGGCTTGCCGTCATAGCCGGGGCGGCTCGTGCTTAGGGGGGAATGCCCGCAAGCTTACGGCACGCTGCGCCAAGGAAGTCTTAAAAGACCTGAACCTGGGATTGGAGGCGACGCCCGGAATTGAACCGGGGTACAAGGTTTTGCAGACCTCTGCGTAACCACTCCGCCACGTCGCCATCCGAAGTGGGCCGTCCGTATAGCAGAGAGATTGCGCAGTCTCAAACGGGAATGCGTGCCCAGAGTTCTGTCCCTGGGCACAAAGGCCTGATTGTCAGCGTGGATGCCTGTGGTTATAAGCGACCCTCTCCCGTCACGTTTTCCCCGGATTTCCGCGATGCAAGACATGTCGATAGCCCGCCACTTCATGGTTGAGGGTCAGGTTCGCACGAACGACGTCACCGATCTGCGCATCATCGCGCTGATGGACAGCCTGGCGCGGGAGCGGTTTGTGCCGGCGGCGCGACAGGCGTTGGCCTATTCGGATGTGTGCGTCGAGGTGAAGCCGGGGCGCTATCTCACCGATCCGCGGAGCCTGGCCAAACTGATCCAGGCGCTGGAGATCAAGCCGGGGGACCGCGTGCTCGATATCGCGTGCGCTACCGGGTACTCGAGCGCGGTGCTCGCGGGCTTGTCGGCGGATGTGACGGCGCTGGAAGAGGATGAAGAGCTGGCGAAGGCTGCGGCGTCGGCGCTGCGGGATGTTGCCAAGCTGGGTCGGCTGGCGGGCGAGGTGGGTCCGCTCAAGGCGGGTGCGCCTCAGCATGGCCCCTATGATGCGATCCTCGTGAACGGTGCGGTCGAGGAGATCCCGCAGGCGTGGGTCGACCAGCTGAAGGAGGGTGGCCGGCTGGCGGTTATCCTCAACGGCGGACCGGTTGGTAAGGCCAATCTGTGCGTGCGTAAGGCGGGAATACTGGGAAAAAGGGTTGTATTTGACGCAACGGTACCGGTGCTTCCGGGCTTTGCCCGCGTCAAGACGTTCGCATTTTAACTTCTGATTGTGTTGTCAAATCAGTAACTTGTTCCTATGAGTTAAGCCGTCGTTTACGGTTTTTCTTATAAGCTGCTTAGCGATAAGCAAAGTGGCAGGGGCTGGTGGCTGTGGTCGAGACAAACAACACTTTTGGAATCATTGCGTCCCGTTTCCGTGCTGCGCTGCTTGTCAGCGTTTTTGCGGCGCCTTCGGCGCTTGCGGCGGACACGCTGACCGATGCCCTCGTCAAGGCTTACCAGAGCAATCCGCAGCTGATGGCCGAGCGGGCCAATCTTCGCGCGACCGATGAAGAAGTGGCGCAGGCCATTGCGCGCTGGCGCCCGACGATCACGCTGAACGGCGACTATTCGCGCATCGAGACCGAGACGAAGACCGATTTTCCTCCCAGCACGCTCGAGCGTCGCAACGATCCGTGGAGCGCGTCGGTGACGGCGTCGCAGACGGTGTTTGCCGGCGGCACGATCCTGGCGCAGCGCCGGCAGGCGGACGCGCAGGTGCGTGCGGGCCGCGCGCGTCTGCATGCGACCGAGCAGAGCGTCTTTCTTGATACCGTCACGTCCTACATGAATGTCGTGCGCGACGAGGCGGTCGTGAAGCTCAACAAGACCAATATCGAGCTGCTGCAGAGGCAGCTCGAGGCGGCGCGGGCGCGCTTCGACGTGGGCGAGATCACGCGCACGGACGTTTCGCAGGCCGAAGCGCGGCTGGCGGCAGGCCAGTTCCAGCTGACAGCCGCCGAAGCCAACCTGATTGCAAGCCGCACGTTCTTCGAGCGCACGGTCGGCGAGGCGCCGGGCACGCTCGAGGCCAAGCCCGAGGTTCCGGTGCTGCCGGAAAACGAGACGGTCGCCCGCGAGGCGGCTGGCAAGGGCAACCCGCAGCTGGTTGCCGCGCGTGAAGCCGAGGATGCGGCTGACTATGCGATCGATTTCGCGGTCGGCCGGCTTCTGCCGACGGTGCGCGTGTCGGCGAGCTACGGACGCAGCGGCCAGGAATTCGGACCCGAGACCATTGGCGACGAAACCCGCGTGACGGCGTCGGCGTCGTGGCCGCTCTACCAGGGCGGTGCGGAATGGTCGGAGATCCGCCAGGCCAAGGAATTCTTCAACAAGGCCCGCATGGACACGGAATTCGCCCGCCGCTCGACGGACGAGCGGGTGTCGAATGCGTGGGAGGCCTATCGTGCGTCGAGGGCCTCGTCGGAGGCCAATCGCCAGCAGGTCAAGGCCTCGGAGATTGCCTTCGAGGGCGTGCAGCAGGAGCTTGAGGTTGGTTCGCGCACGACGCTTGACGTGCTGAACCAGCAGCAGGAACTGCTCAATGCCCGCGTGGCGCTGGTGCGCAGCGAGCGCGACGAGGTGGTTGCCGGGTTCACGCTGCTGTCGACGGTCGGCAAGCTGACGGCTGGCGACCTCGAGCTTCCGGTCGAGACCTATGACCCGAAGGCCAACTACGACATGCAGACCTGGCGGCCGCTGGGGGCTGCGACTTACTAGGCCTTCCGGCACGCCTGACCTTACGGGTCTGTTCACCCTAAACGGGTAGACTGCCTGTGGATTTCGCTCGGCGCTTTCATTTGGCCGCGGCTTGGCATAATTTTGCCGTCGGGGTCACAAGCGTGCACGGTTAGAGGTTTCAAGAGCGATGGCGACGCCCTCGGCGCAACAAGAACCAACGATGGAAGAAATCCTGGCTTCCATTCGGCGGATCATCTCCGAAGATGCCGAAGGACCGAAGCCGGGTGTATCGGCGGCGGTCCAGCCTGCGCCCGTGGCTGCGGTCCAGCCCGTTCCGGCGCCAGCGCCGGCACCTGTTGCCGCCCCGGTCGTGGTGGAACGCGAGCCGGAAGTCCTCGAGCTGACCAATATCGTGCAGGATGACGGCACCGTCGAACGCGAGCCGGAGCCCATGCCGGAGCCGCCACGCCGGCGGCCCCAACCCGAACCCATCCCTGAACCACGCGTCACCCGCCGGGCGCCCGCACCAGAGCCACGCCATATGCGCAACCAATCGGATCTAGACATGGTCGAAAAAGATGACGGCATTCTCTCGTCGCAGGCATCATCTGCGATTAACAATGCCTTTGGCATGCTGAGCCGGGAGCGTGATGTCAGTGTCAGCGGTGCCTCGCTCGAGGAAATCGTGACCCAGATCATGAAGCCGCTGTTGGCGCAGTGGCTGGACGAGCACCTGCCCGACATCGTGGAGCGCGTCGTACAGCAGGAAATCGAGCGCGCTGCGCGGAGCAGCGGCCGGCGCCGCTAGCCGCACCCTCTTCAGCCCCGCTCGACAAACACCGCGCAAGCCGCTTATGGCTTGTGCGGTTTTCGTGTTTTCCATTCCCTGAACAGACTGACGATCATGCTCGAGAAGACATTCAATCCCAAAGACGTTGAAGACCGCCTGTACCAGGCGTGGGAACAGAGCGGTGCGTTCCGCGCGGGCAATCGCCCGGGCGCGGAGCCTTTCACCATGGTCATCCCGCCGCCCAACGTCACGGGGTCGCTGCATGTGGGCCATGCGCTGAACAATACGCTGCAGGACGTGCTTGCGCGGTTCGAGCGCATGCGCGGCAAGGACGTGCTCTGGCAACCGGGCACCGACCACGCCGGCATCGCGACGCAGCTTGTCGTCGAACGCCAGCTGCGCGAGGCGCAGACCTCGCGCCAGGCCATGGGCCGCGAGGCCTTCATCAAGCGCGTCTGGGAGTGGAAGGCTGAATCCGGTGGCACGATCACGCGCCAGCAGCGCCGCCTCGGCTCGAGCTGCGACTGGTCGCGCGAGCGCTTCACGATGGACGAGGGGCTGAGCCGCGCGGTGCTCAAGGTCTTCGTCGAGCTGTACCGGCAGGGCCTCATGTACAAGGACACGCGCCTTGTGAACTGGGATCCCAGCCTGCAGACGGCCGTGTCCGACCTTGAAGTCGAGAACATCGAGGTCAAGGGCAATCTCTGGCACCTGAAATATCCGCTGGCCGATGACGCCGAGACGTTCATCGTGGTCGCCACCACGCGGCCCGAGACGATGCTGGCCGACCAGGCGGTCGCGGTGCATCCCGATGACGAGCGTTACAAGGCGCTTGTCGGGCGTATGGTGCGCCTGCCGCTGACGGGACGGCTCATCCCGATCATCGCCGATGAATACGCCAATCCGGAAAAGGGATCGGGCGCGGTGAAGATCACGCCGGGCCATGACTTCAATGACTATGAGGTGGGCCGGCGCCACGGGCTTGCCGTCGTCAACATGTTCACGCCCGAGGCGAAGCTCGGGGCCGACGTGCCGGAGGCCTATCGCGGGCTTGACCGGTTTGTTGCGCGCAAGAAGATCGTGGCCGACATGGAGGCCCTCGGGCTGCTCGAGAAGGTCGAGCCGGTCACCCATGCCGTGCCGCATGACGAGAAGTCGAAGTCGGTCGAGCTCGAGCCGATGCTGACCGAGCAGTGGTACCTGAACGTGAAGCCGCTGGCCGAGAAGGCGATGGCGGCGGTGCGCGACGGGCGCACGAAGTTCATTCCGCAGCGCTTCGAGGACGAGTATTTCCGCTGGCTGGAAGACATCCGCCCGTGGTGCGTCTCGCGCCAGCTGTGGTGGGGCCACCAGATCCCGGCGTGGTACGACGCCGACGGCAATGTCTTCGTCGCCGAGAGCGAGGCCGAGGCCCTGGCCGCCGCGCGTTCAAAGCATGGGCGCGATGTCGTGCTGACGCGCGATCCGGACGTGCTCGATACGTGGTTTTCCTCGGCGCTCTGGCCGTTCTCGACACTGGGCTGGCCTGACGCCACGCCCGAGATGAAACGGCACTACAAGACCGACGTGCTGGTGACGATGTTCGACATCATCTTCTTCTGGGTCGCCCGGATGATGATGATGGGCCTGCATTTCACGAACGAGGTTCCCTTCCATACCGTCTACATCCAGGCCCGCGTCGTCGACGAGAAGGGGCAGAAGATGTCGAAGTCGAAGGGCAATGTGGTCGA
>JBEIHO010000124.1:0-7188 GCA_040381215.1 Alphaproteobacteria bacterium
AACCGATGGTGCCCACCGGCGACATCTCGGTCATGCCCCAGGCATGCATCACCTCGACCTCGTACTTCTTCTCGAAGGTCTCGATCATCGATGGCGGACAGGCCGAGCCACCGATCATCACCTTCTTCAGGTAAGGCAGTTTGAGATTGTTGGCTTCCATGTGGGTCAGCAGCATCTGCCAGACGGTAGGAACCGCAGCCGTGATGGTCACCTTCTCGCTGTCGAGCAGCTCATAGACGGAGACGCCGTCAAGCTTCGCACCCGGCATGACCATCTTCGTGCCGGCCATCGGACAGGCAAATGTCGTGGCCCACGCATTGGCGTGGAACATCGGCACCACCGGCATCAGCGTGTCCGTCGACTTTGCACCAACGCAATCCGACGTATTCACGGCCATGGCGTGCAGCACGTTCGACCGATGCGAATAGAGGACACCCTTGGGGTTGCCCGTCGTACCCGACGTGTAGCACAAGCCCGCTGCGGTGTTTTCGTCGAAGGCACCCCACGCGAAATCCGCATCGGCTTCGGCCACCAGGTCCTCGAACGCGATGGCGTTCTTGAGCGACGTCTGCGGCATGTGTGCCTTGTCCGTGAGGATCACGAAGGTCTCGACCACATCGATCTGCTTGCCCAGCTTCTCGAGGATGGGGACAAAGGTCAGGTCGACGAAGATCATCCGGTCTTCGGCATGATTGACGATATAGGTGATCTGCTCGGGGAACAGGCGCGGATTGATCGTGTGGCAGATGGCGCCAATGCCCATGATGCCGTACCACGCCTCAAGGTGGCGCCCGGAATTCCAGGCCAGCGTACCGAGGCGATCCCCCAAGCGGATGCCGCGTCGCGTCAAGGCCTTTGCGACACGAAGCGACCGCTGGTGGATCTGGCCATAGGTCGAGCGCACGATCGGCCCCTCGACGGACCTTGTCACAACCTCGCGTTCCCCATGAAACCGCGCGGCGTGGTCAAGGATACCCGGCACCAACAAGGGCCAATCCTGCATCATTCCCAACATTGAAGGCGTCTCCCGGCTGGCAAATGGAAAAAGCTGAATACGAAGCGATCTTAGGGCGGCACCCGCCCCCTCGCAAGCGACGCGCACGCCCCCGACGCGCGCTACCGCAAGGCCTCCAGCCGAACCAGGTCACCTGGTGTATTGACGTTGGCGAACGGCCATTCTTCGGCGAACATCACCCCCCTTGCACCGGCTTGCGCCAGCACATGGACGACGCGGGGAATAGGGGACAGGGCCAAGGCCGCACGGACGGCATCGCCCAGGTTCGCAGGCAGGACGCAGACAAGTGGCTCATCCCCGCGAGGCGACACGGCCCATGCACCGCGCGGCTCACGGCCAAGCCGTTCGAACACGCCGGGCGCAATCAGAGGCATGTCACAAGGCGCAAAGGCGACTTGACCCTCGTCACCGCCGCGCTCCAGCCCGGCGAGGAGACCGGCAAGGGGCCCCTTGCCGGCGTGCACGGACGACGCCGATATGCACGCAACCCCCAGACCCTCGTAACCTGAACCGGGGACGCACTCGATCACGACCTCCCGGCACACCATGCTGAGCGACGCATGGACATGCCCTGCCAGCGGCATGCCTCGCAGCACCTTGAGGCCCTTGGGCTCGCCACCAAATCGGGAACTGGCGCCCCCCGCCAGGATGACGCCGATCAAGCACCGGCCTCCAGCAACTGCACAGCGGCGACAACCGAAGGCTTCAATCCATGCCCGTTCCGGCTCGCAAGGATCACAAGCTCATGACGCATGGCCGGTGCCCAGAACTTGCGCAGGTGATCGGCGATCGCCTCCGGCGCACCGCAGCCCTGCGTATCGAAGAACGTCGCGATCTGGTTTGCCATCATGGCAAGCTTCTCAGGCCGCATCGCTGAAGCGCTCCGCGCCGCAGAAAACCTCGAAGCCGTCATGGCGAACCACACAGGCAAGCGTGAGCCCGGCACGTGAAGCCTCGCTAACCGCGAGACTTGTGGGCGCCGAAATCGCGGCGAGGACGCTCCCACCCATGACAACAGCCTTCTGCACCAACTCAACCGACACCCGGCTCGTCATGAGGATCACCCCGTCCGACGCCCGCCTTCCACCGCGCAGCAGCGCACCTTGCAGCTTGTCCAGCGCATTGTGGCGCCCGACATCCTCACGCACCGCAACAAGCCCCTCGCCCGGCACGAACAACGCCGCGGCATGCATGGACGAGGTCAGACGATTGACGGGCTGTCGCGCCGCGATCTCGCGCATGGCCGACACGATATCCCCCGGCCTGACCTGCACACCGGCGCCAACCCTTGGCAACGCCGGCAACGCCGCGCCCAGGCTCTCGATCCCGCAGAGCCCGCACCCCGCAGGCCCCGCGCGCAACCGACGCCGTTCGACCACGCGCGCGCGCCGATCACCGGACAGGCTCATGCGGATCTCGATGCCGGCATCCAGCTTGCGCAGCTCGATCTCACCCAACTCGTCAGGCGACAAAACAATGCGCTCGTTGAATGAGAACCCGATGGCAAAATCTTCGAGGTCACAGGGCGAGGCCATCATGACGGCCTCCGTACCCCCGTCATAGACCAGCGCGACCGGCGCCTCCGGCACCAGCGCGCGCACACCGTCCGACCAACCATCGCGCCAGACACGCGTTGCCGCCCGCTCAACCGGCATCATTCGGCCGTCCCGGCATCGATGCGCGCATGGCTATGGACAAGGTCGTCGTGCGCCTGCTGCCACTGCGTCTGCCCATTCGCCAGCGAAACCTGTACCGCGGTGACCTTGTATTCAGGACAATTGGTCGCCCAGTCCGAATACGCCGTTGTCACGACATTGGCCTGTGTTTCGGGCCGGTGGAAGGTCGTGTAGACCACACCCGGCGCCACGCGATCCGTCACATGCGCCCTGAGGCTCGTCTCGCCCTCGCGGCTTGAAAGCTTGACCCAGTGACCGTCTCGGATACCACGCTCCTCGGCATCATGCGGATGGATCTCGAGCACGTCCTCCGCGTGCCAGACGACATTCGCGGTCCTGCGTGTCTGCACGCCGACATTGTACTGGCTGAGGATCCGGCCCGTGGTCAAAAGCAGCGGGAAGCGCGGCCCCGTGCGCTCCTCCGTCGGCACATAGGCCGTGATCATGAAGCGCCCCTTGCCCCGCACGAAACCGGGCGCATGCATCACCGGCGTGCCCGCGGGCGCAGAAGCGTTGCAGGGCCACTGGATCGACCCCAGTTCCTCCAGCCGCTCATAGCTCACCCCGGCGAAGGAAGGCGTCAGCGCCGCAATCTCGGCCATGATCTGCGATGGGTGGTCATAGTGCATGGGATATCCCATCGCCTGCGCCAGCATCTGCGTGATCTGCCAGTCTTCGTACCCGTTGCGCGGCGTCATCACCTTGCGCACGCGCTGGATGCGGCGCTCGGCATTCGTGAACGTGCCGTTCTTCTCGAGGAACGTCGACCCCGGCAGGAACACATGCGCATAGTTTGCCGTCTCGTTCAGGAACAGGTCATGCACCACCACGCATTCCATGGCCGCAAAGGCCTCGGCCACGTGCCGCGTGTTCGGATCGGACTGGACGATGTCTTCGCCCTGGATGTAGATCCCCTTGAATTCACCGTCGATCGCTGCATCCAGCATGTTCGGAATGCGAAGTCCGGGCTCCGGGTCAAGTTGCACGCCCCACAGCGCATCGAACGTCGCGCGCACCGCGTCATCCGAAACATGCCGGTACCCGGCGAGCTCATGGGGGAAGGATCCCATGTCGCACGAGCCCTGCACATTGTTCTGGCCACGCAGCGGGTTCACCCCGACGCCCGGCCGCCCCATGTTGCCCGTAGCCATGGCCAGGTTGGCGATCGCCATGACGGCCGTGCTGCCCTGGCTGTGTTCGGTGACACCCAGCCCGTAATAGATCGCAGCGTTGCCGCCCGTCGCATAAAGCCGCGCCGCACCCTCGATGTCGGCAACCGGCACGCCTGAGAGCCCGGCCACAACCTCCGGCGCGTTTTCCGGCTGCATGACGAACGCAGACCAGGCCGAGAACGCATCCATCTCGCACCGCGCACGCACGAAATCCATGTCGACCAGGTTGTCGCGCACGATCACATGCGCGATCGCGGTCAGGACAGCCACATTGGTGCCGGGCCTGAGCGCCAGGTGGAAGTCGGCCTCCACATGAGGCGAACGCACGAGGTCGATGCGCCGCGGATCGATCACGATCAGCCGTGCCCCCTCGCGCAGGCGCTGCTTCATCCGCGAGGCAAACACGGGATGCCCATCGGTCGGATTGGCACCGATGACAACGATGACATCGGCCTGCTCGACGCTGTCGAAGTCCTGCGTGCCAGCCGACGTACCGAAGGTGGTCTTCAGCCCATAGCCAGTCGGCGAATGGCAGACGCGCGCACAGGTATCGACATTGTTGTTGCCGAAGCCCGCCCGCACCAGCTTCTGGACCAGGAACGTCTCTTCGTTCGTGCAGCGCGAAGATGTCACGCCGCCCAGCGAGAGCCGACCATGTTTCGCCTGGATGCGCCGGAACTCGGACGCCACATGCGCGAGCGCCTGCTCCCACGACACTTCATGCCAGGGCTCATCCGTCCGTGACCGGATCATCGGCTTCAACACACGCTCGCGATGCGTGGCATACCCCCACGCAAAGCGTCCCTTGACGCAGGAATGCCCGTGGTTCGCCTTGCCATCGCGCGAGGGAACCATCCGGATCACCTGTTCACCCCGCATCTCGGCCCTGAACGAGCAGCCCACGCCGCAATAGGCGCAGGTCGTCGTCACCGCCCGCTCCGGCACGCCATTCTCGATCACGGACTTCTCGTTCAGCGTCGCCGTCGGACAAGCCTGCACGCACGCGCCGCACGACACACACTCGGACTCAAGGAAGCTCTCCGCCTGCCCCGCCGCGACGCGCGAACCGAACCCGCGCCCCTCGATGGTCAGGGCAAACGTGCCCTGGATGTCGGCACACGCCCTGACGCAGCGCGAGCAGGCAATGCACTTCGACGGATCATAGGTGAAATAGGGATTGCTCTCGTCCACCGGCAGGTCGAGATGGTTCGCCCCGTCAGTTCCATAGCGAACCTCGCGCAAGCCCACGGCGCCCGCCATGTCCTGCAACTCGCAATCGCCATTCGCACTGCAGGTCAGGCAGTCGAGCGGATGGTCCGAAACATAGAGCTCCATGACATTGCGCCTCAGACGCGCCACAAGCGGCGTCTGCGTGCGCACGATCATGCCATCGGTCACCGGTGTCGTGCACGACGCCGGCGTGCCGTTGCGCCCCTCGATCTCCACCACGCACAGGCGGCATGACCCGAAGGCCGACAGACTGTCGGTTGCGCAGAGCTTCGGGATATCGATCCCCGCCTCGCGCGCCGCCCGCAGCACCGACGTTCCCTCCGGCACCGAAAGCGCGACGCCATCCACGCTCAGCTGCACCATGCGATCTGATTGCACGCCTGGCGTTCCAAAGTCCTTCTCTGCGCAGCGGTTCATGACGCGAGCTCCCGCTGCCGTCGCCGCACAGACGTCACGAAATCCTCCGGAAAATGCCGCACCGCACTCAACACGGGATAGGGCACGAACCCGCCGAGCGCACACAGCGACCCGAACTTCATCGTCTCGCACAATTCCTCAAGCAGGGCGATGTTGCGCTCGACCTCCTGCCCGGCAAGGATCCGGTCGACGACCTCCATCCCGCGCACCGAGCCGATCCGGCACGGCGTGCACTTGCCACAGCTTTCGATCGAGCAGAACTCCATCGCAAACCGCGCCTGCCGCACCATGTCCACCGTGTCATCGAACACGACAATCCCGCCATGCCCGATCAACCCGTCGCGCGCTGCAAAGCTCTCATAGTCGTAGACGACGTCGAACAGGGAGCGCGGGAAATAGGCACCAAGCGGCCCGCCACACTGCACCGCGCGCACCGGTCGCCCGCTTGCCGTGCCACCGCCAATGCCATCGACGATCTGCCCCAGCGTCATCCCGAAGGGCACCTCGTAGAGCCCGCCGCGCTTCACGTTCCCGGCCAGCTGCACCGGCATCGTCCCACGCGAGCGACCATGCCCAAGCGCCTGATAGGCAGCCGCTCCATGCGCCAGAATCCACGGCACGCTGGCCAGCGTCAGCACGTTGTTGACGACGGTCGGCATGCCGAACAGACCTTCATGCGCCGGCAGCGGCGGCTTCGCCCGAACCTGTCCCCGCTTGCCCTCGATGCTCTCGAGCAGCGCCGTTTCCTCGCCGCACACATAAGAGCCGGCGCCAATCCTGAGCTCGATGTCGAAACCGGGCCCGAGCAGCCCCGCACCCCGCGCCACCTGCAGCGCCGCCGCAAGCACGCGATTGGCGACGGGATACTCGCTGCGCGAATAGACATAGCCCTTGCCCGCGCCGACCGCGAACGCCGCAATCGCCATGCCCTCGATCAGGCCGAAGGGGTCGCCCTCCATCAGCATCCGGTCGGCAAATGTGCCGCTGTCGCCCTCATCCGCATTGCAAACCACGAATTTCCGGTCTGCTTGTGCCCGGGCAACGGTCGCCCATTTGATGCCCGCCGGGAAACCCGCACCGCCACGCCCACGCAGCCCCGATCCCGTCACCGCCTCGATGACGGACGCGGGCCCCATCTCGCGCGCGCGCGCCAGCCCCGCCATGCCGCCAGCCGACACGAAATCCGCAAACGACAGGGGATCGTTCACACCGCATCGCGCGAACAGCAACCTTGTCTGCAGCTTCATCGAAGGCAGCGCATCGACAGGCCCCAGCGATAGCGGATGCGCGCCACCCTGCAAGAGCCGCGCATCAACGTCCGACGCCCTGAGCGGCCCATACCCATGCCGAACGCCGCCGCGCTCCACCTCGATCAGCGGTTCCAGCCAATGCAGGCCACGTGAACCCGTTCGCGTCACCGCAAGCGCGAGCCCCGCCTTGTCGGCGACCAGGCGCAAGGCCGCAAGCACGGCCTCGACCCCGCACGCAACCGCAACGCTGTCCGCTGGAACAAAAACCCGGATCACGCCTTGCCCTCCGCAAGGCGGATCACGGCCTCGGCAGACATGCGCGCGTGAACCGTCTCGCCCATCTGCACGGCAGGAGCGACAGAGCACAGGCCCAGGCAGAAAACAGGGGACACCGTGACATGGCCATCGCCCGTCGTCCCGTTCCAGTC